>NZ_CP176501.1:245000-522500 GCF_046267925.1 Stenotrophomonas sp. Y-13 | reverse complement strand
GCGCACCGCATGGGCGCGGTAGAGCGCCTCGCGCAGCGCACGGTTGTCCGCATAGGTCTGCACCGGCAGGTAGCAGGGCATGTGCAGGGTCAGCTTCCAGCCTTCGCGCCCTTCCCGGGCGGCGGCGGCACGGGTGCTGGCACGCACATCGGCCGGCAGGCCGGACAGTTCGGCCTCGTCCTCGACATACAGGGCGAATGCGTCGGTGGCATCGAGCACGTTCTGCGAGAACTTCGCCGACAGCGCCGACAGTTCCTGCTGGATCTGGGCGAAGCGCGCCTTGCCGGCCTCGTCGAGCTCGGCGCCACCCAGGCGGAAGTCACGCAGGGCATTGTCCAGCACCTTGCGCCGGGCCGGGTCGAACGCCGCGGCCTCCGGCGACGCCGCCAATGCCTTGTACTGCGCGTACAAGGCCGGGTTCTGCGCCATCGCGCTGCCGAAACGGCTGATCCGGGGCAGGTTGGCGTTGTAGGCCTCACGCAGCTCCGGGGTGTCGGCCACCGCCTGCAGGTGGGCGACCTGGCCCCAGGCGCGATACAGCCGCTCGGTGGCGTCGTCCAACGGCGTCACGAAGGCCTCCCAGCTCACCGGCGCGACGGTTTCGGCGGCCTTCACCGCGGCTTCGGCTTCGGCCAGCAGGGCATCGATGGCCGGGGTGACGTGCTCCGGGCGGATTTCGTCGAATCGCGGCAGGCCGGAGAAGTCGAGCAGGGGGTTGGCAATCATGGGCAGTCCTGGAAACGGGTCCGGCGTGGCCGGTATCAGCTCCGATATGGCGACGGCTCGAGCCACGCACAAGGCAGCGCTGGCAGCCCCTGCCCGTTCACCGCCGCGGCGACGGCGGCGTCGGCGGCGGCCACGTCGATCCCCTGGTGGTCGTACCAGGCGGGGTCGTAATAGCTGTGCGCATAGCGCTCGCCGGCATCGCAGAGGATGGTGACGATGGACCCGTCGCGGCCGGCATCGCGCATCAGCTGCGCGGCCTGCAGCACGCCGATGAAATTGGTGCCGGTGGAACCGCCGACGCGGCGCCCGAGGGTGGCGCTGACGTGGCGCATGGCGGCCAGGCTCAGGGCATCGGGCACCTTGACCATGGCGTCGACACAGGTAGGGATGAAACTGCGCTCCACGCGCGGGCGACCGATGCCCTCCACACGCGAGCCGCCTTCGCAAGTCAGGTCACGCCAGTCGGCCCCTGCCAGCGAGGCGCAGTAGCCGTCATAGAACACCGATACCTCCGGGTCCGCGCACATGATCAGGGTGTCGTGGCGGCGGTAGCTGACATAACGCCCCAGCGTGGCCGCGGTGCCCCCGGTGCCCGGGCTGCAGACGATCCATTCCGGTACCGGATGCGGCTCCTCGGCCATCTGCTTGAAGATCGATTCGGCGATGTTGTTGTTGGCGCGCCAGTCGGTGGCGCGCTCGGCGTAGGTGAACTGGTCCATGAAATGGCCGCCGGTTTCGCGCGCCAGCCGTTCGGATTCGCAGTTCAGATCACAAGCGCGCTGCACCAGGTGGCAGCGCCCGCCCTGGAACTCGATGGCGGCGATCTTCTCCGGCGAAGTGCTGGCCGGGATCACGGCGATGAACGGCAGCCCCAGCAGGCGCGCGAAGTAGGCCTCGGACACCGCGGTCGAGCCGCTGGAAGCCTCGATCACCGGGCAGCCCTCGCGCAGCCAGCCATTGGCCAGCGCGTACAGGAACAGCGAGCGCGCCAGGCGGTGCTTGAGGCTGCCGGTCGGGTGGCTGGATTCGTCCTTCAGGTAGACGTCGATGCCGGGGAAACCGGGCAGGTCCACCGGGATCAGGTGGGTATCGGCCGAGCGGTTGAAATCGGCTTCGATCTTGCGGATGGCCGCCGCCACCCAGGCGCGCTGGGACATGGATCACACACTCTAATGAAAGCTGAAGCCGATTCTACTGCGGACGGCCACCGCTGCCGCCGCCGGCAGCGTCGCGCGCCGCACGGTGGTATGGTGCGCGCAGGTTTCCCTACCGACTACGCGTGCCGCGCATCCTGCTGCCCCTGCTGCTGTGCCTGTCCCTGATCGCCGGTGCGATCGGGTCGGTGTGGTCGGCCACGGCGATGGCGATGCCGGCCGCCGCCGCGCCGGTCGCGGCCATGTCCATGGACATGGTCATGGATCACGGCTGCTGCCATGACGGCGGCGGCCTGCACGATGCGTCCAAGCCGTCCCCGGCTCCTGCGTCGCCCTGCGACGACGGCAAGCAGTGCGATTGCACCCAGCACTGCAACATGCTGCCCACGCCACTGGCGTCGCCGGCCAGTGCCATCGCCCGCGCGACCGAGCCCGGCGCGCCCACGCCAGGGCGTTATGACGTGCGCCCGCGCCAGCTGCACCGGCCGCCCATCACCTGATCCGGCTGTTGCCGCCGCGCGGGCCATTCGCGCGTGACGGCCATCCCCCCGGGGCACGCAGCGCGTAGCGTGGGTGACGTCGGTCGCCGCCTTCCGCCGGCGCCTCCCGCGCGCCCCCGGCAAATCCGCAGTTGCCGCCCGCCTTCGCCGGCGGGCGACCGATGGAGTTCCCATGAAAAACGATTTCCTTTCCGACCCGCGCTCGGTGCTGTCGCGGCGCCGCTTCGTGCAGGGCCTGGCCCTGGGCGGTGTCGTCGCCGGCAGCGGCCTGTGGCGCGCATCCGACGCCTTCGCCGCCGTCCCGCGGGCGATGGCCGCCAGCGAGCTGCGCGGCACCGACCTGAGCCTGGCCATCGGCCGCTCGACGGTCGATTTCACCGGCCGCGCGCGCAGCGCGGTCACCGTCAACGGCTCGCTGCCGGCGCCGATCCTGCGCTGGCGCGAGGGCGATACGGTCAGCATCCGCGTGGCCAACACGCTCGCCGACGAGATGACCTCGATCCACTGGCACGGCATCCTGCTGCCGTCCAACATGGACGGCGTGCCGGGGCTGAGCTTCGACGGCATCGCCCCCGGCGAGGCCTTCCAGTACCGCTTCCAGCTGCGCCAGTCCGGCACCTACTGGTACCACAGCCATTCGCTGTTCCAGGAACAGGCGGGCCTGTACGGCGCGCTGGTGATCGATCCGCTGGAGCCGCCGCCGTACCGCGTCGACCGCGAGCACGTGGTGCTGCTGTCGGACTGGACCGACCTGGACCCGGCCGCGCTGTACCGGCGGATGAAGAAGATGCCGATGCACGACAACACCTACCAGCGCACGGTGGGCGATTTCATGCGCGATGCCCGCCGCGACGGCCTGCGCGCCACCCTCGCCGACCGTGGCATGTGGGGGCGGATGCGGATGACGCCGTCGGACCTGTCCGACATCAACGCCCACACCTATACCTACCTGATGAACGGGACCGCGCCGGCCGGCAACTGGACCGGGCTGTTCCGCAGCGGCGAGAAAGTACTGCTGCGTTTCATCAACGGCTCGGCGATGACCTACTTCGACGTGCGCATCCCGGGGCTGAAGATGACCGTGGTGGCGGCCGATGGCCAGTACATCCACCCGGTGAGCGTGGACGAGTTCCGCATCGCGGTGGCCGAGACGTTCGACGTGATCGTCGAGCCCAGCGGCCAGGACGCGTTCACCATCTTCGCCCAGGACATGGGCCGCACCGGCCATGCCTGCGGCACCCTGGCGGTGCGCCACGGCCTGCAGGCGCCGGTGCCGGCGCTGGACCCGCGGCCCTTGCTGACCATGGCCGACATGGCCCACGACCACGGCGGCGGCCACGGTGACATGCCGATGGCGCACGGAGAGCCTGCCGGACAGGCAGCGCATGGCGCCCACGGCGGACACGGCAGTGGCGGTGGCAGCGCGCCGAAGCATCCCCCCGGCGAGCGCGGCAATCCGCTGGTGGACATGCAGAGCGCGGCCAGTTCGCCGCGGCTGGACGACCCCGGCATCGGCCTGCGCGACAACGGCCGCAGGGTGCTCGCCTATGCCGACCTGCACTCGCTGTTCGAGGACCCGGACGGGCGCGAACCCGGCCGCGAGATCGAGCTGCACCTGACCGGGCACATGGAGAAGTTCGCCTGGAACTTCGACGGCGTCCCGTTCGCCGGTGCCGAGCCGCTGCGGCTGAACTACGGCGAGCGCATGCGCATCGTATTGGTCAACGACACGATGATGACCCACCCCATCCACCTGCATGGCGTGTGGAGCGACCTGGAGGATGCCAATGGCCAGTTCCAGGTGCGCAAGCACACCGTGGACATGCCGCCCGGCACCCGCCGCAGCTACCGCGTGCGCGCCGATGCACTGGGGCGCTGGGCGTTCCACTGCCACCTGCTGTACCACATGGAAGCGGGCATGATGCGCGAAGTGAGGATCGAGGCATGAAGACACGCACCCGATCGCTGCTGTTCATCGCCCTGGCCGCGGCCACCGGCAACGCCGCCGCGCAGGAACCGCATGCCAGCCACCACGGCCACCACCGCCATGGGGCCGGCGCCAAGCCGGATCCGCATGCGGGCCACGTGCCTGCGTCGCCCGGCAACGCCGCCGAGGCCGACCAGCACGCGCACCACGCCGCCCACGCGGCAACGGCGAAGCCGGCCGCACCGGCCCCCGATCCGCATGCGGGCCACCGGATGCCGGCCAGCACGTCCGCACCCGCGGACATGCACGCCGGCCATGCCGCGGCGGCGGCCCCTGCGACCGACGCGGTACCGCCACAACCGGCCACGGACCCGCACGCCGGCCATGCGATGCAGGCATCCGCCGCGCAGTCCATGCACGGCAATGATCCGCATGCCGGCCATGCCACTCCCGCCGCGCCCCCATCGCGGCCTGCCTCCGGCGACGCCCATGCCGGCCATGGTTCTGCGGCCAACGGCCTGGACGTGCATGCCACGCATGCCGATCACGCCGGCCATGGCGCCGCGGCCATGCAGGCGCCGCGCGAGCCGATTCCCGCGCCGACCGCCGCGGATCTGGCGGCGGCGTTCCCGGCGCTCGCGCCGCATGCGATGCAGCACGCGCCCGGCATCAACAGCCTGGTGCTGTTCGATCACCTGGAAGCCTGGGACAACGCCCGCGGCAGCGGCCAGTCGTGGGCGGCCAAGGGCTGGGTCGGCGGCGACATCGACCGCCTCTGGCTGCGCAGCGACGGCCAGCGCAGCGAGGGCCGGTTCGGCGAATGGTCGCTGGACGCACTCTACGGGCGCGCCATCTCGCCGTGGTGGGACCTGGTCGGCGGCGTCCGCCATGACGGTGGCGATGCACCCGGGCTGACCCGCGCCGCCATCGGCGTGCAGGGGCTGGCGCCGTACAAGTTCGAGTTCGCCGCCACCGCCTACCTGGGCGGGCCGCGCCGGGCCGAACTGGCGGTGGAGGCGGAGTACTCGCTGCTGCTGAGCAACCGGCTGATCCTGCAGCCGTCGCTGGAGGCCAGCGTGGCCGCCGACGACGACCCGCACCGCGGCGTCGGCAGCGGACTGGGCCACGTCGGCGCCGGCCTGCGCCTGCGCTACGAGATCACCCGCCGCTTCGCGCCTTACGTCGGCTTCGTGCATGAGCGGCGCTTCGGCCGCAGTGCCGACCTGCACCGCGACGCCGGGGAAGCCACCCGCGAATCGCGCTGGGTCGCCGGCGTGCGGTTCTGGTTCTGACCCCGCCCCCACGGCGGAATGCCCCGTGGCGTTCCGCCCCCTTCCGAAGGAGATCCACATGAACACACTGCTGCACAGGACGATATCCGTGCTGATCGTCGCCAGCGCCGTCCTCGCCGTGGCCGCCTGCGATGCCGCCCCGCCAGCGGCGGCGGGCAAGCCAGCGGCAGCCGCGCACGCCGCCCACGCGGCGCAGGTCGTGCACGTTCACAAGGACGCCAACTGCGGCTGCTGCAACGGCTGGATCGCGCACATGCGCGCGGCCGGCTTCACCGTGGTGGCCCATGACAGTACCGACATGGCCGCGGTGAAGCAGCGCCTCGGCATTCCGCTGTCGCAGGCGTCGTGCCATACCGCCGAAGTCGGTGGCTACGTGCTGGAAGGCCACGTGCCAGCCGCGGACGTGCAGCGTCTGCTGCGCGAGAAGCCGGCCGCGCGCGGGCTGGTGCTGCCGGGCATGCCCATCGGTTCTCCGGGCATGGAGTCCGCCGATGGCCGCCGCGAGGCGTTCACGGTCGACCTGCTGGGCAAGGACGGCAGCCTGCGGCCCTACGCCCGGCACCCCTGAGCGGCAGGCAACGGCACACGCCACCGGGAACGCGGCACGCTGCGTTCCCGGTGCATTGCCGCGCCGCGCTCTAGAATCGCCCCCTCCCCCATATCAGGAACACCGCCATGAGCCTGAACGCTCTCCACCAGCAGCCCGGCGTGGCCGCGCAGCCACCGGCCGAAACCACCGGCTTCGTCTTCAACCACACCATGCTGCGGGTCAAGGACATCGCCGCTTCGCTGGATTTCTACACCCGCGTGCTCGGCTTCCGCCTGGTCGACAGGCGCGACTTCCCGGAGGCCGCGTTCAGCCTGTACTTCCTGGCCTACGTACCGGCGGGCATGCAGGTGCCCGAGGATGACGCCGCGCGCCGGCTGTGGATGGCCGGCATCCCCGGCGTGCTGGAACTGACCCACAACCATGGCACCGAGCACCAGGACGGCCCGGTCTACCACGATGGCAACAGCGAACCGCGCGGCTTCGGCCATATCTGCGTGTCGGTGCCGGCACTGGAAGCGGCCTGTGCACGCTTCGAGGAACTGGGCGTGCCGTTCCAGAAGCGCCTGCAGGACGGGCGCATGAAGAACCTGGCGTTCATCAAGGACCCGGACGGCTACTGGGTCGAGATCATAGGCAACCGCTGAGGTCGCCGGTAGCCGCGGCCGACGCACGGGCCGCGGCTACCGCTGCGTCACGTGCCGGGCCGGCGCCCCGGGCGCGGCCCGGCGCCGCTGTCACGTCGTCGCCTGCTCGCGCGCGATGCGTTCGGTTTCCGCCGCCAGCAGTTCCGGGTGCAGGTCGAACTGGTCGGACAGCAGCAGGGTGCGCGCAGCTTCGGTGACCTCGATGCGCTCGGCCTGCAGCAGGTCGCCGTCGCGGAACAGTTCGATGTAGCTGTCGAGCACGCCGGAAAGGGTGCCCTGGGCGGTGTCCGGCGCCGCCAGCACCAGCTGCAGGCCCAGCGAGCGCAGGTAGTTGGTGGTGGCGCGCGCGTTCTGCGCGTCGATCTTGTCGCCGAACTCGTCGAGCAGGATCAGCCCCAGCCCGCCCGGGTGCGCTTCACTCTTGCCGTAGGCCGCGGCCAGCGCGGCGCCGGCGATCACGTACAGCGGCGCGCGGTGTTCACCGCCGGAGCCCGAGCGCATGCGTTCGCTGAGGCTGCCGATCACCCGGTCGTCCTGGCGGATCTGCACTTCGAAGCGGAAGAAGCGGCGGTAGTCGTCCAGCGGCGAGTTGGCCACGTGGGTGGCGGCCTTGTCCTCGACCAGCGCGCGGAACGCCTCGGGCACCTGGCCGGCGCTCTCGAACAGCGTGTCCTCGCCGCCGATGTCGGCGGCGCGCTGGATGAAGCGGTGCAGCTCGCGGAACTCCGGCACCACCTCGTAATGGAACTGGTAGCACTCGTTGTTGGAGAACGCCGGGCTGGCGCGCAGGGTGCGGTTGAGCGTGGCGATCTGGGTCTTGAGCCGGGTGAAGTTGTCGTACAGGGTGGAGGCCACGCCGGTGCGGAAGGTATCCACGGCGGTGGCGTAGGCCTGGCGCGCCTCGGCCTCGTACTGCACCAGCTCGGTATCGCGCAGCTGGGCCAGTTCGCGCTGCAGCAGGCTGCGCGCCGGGCGCCAGGCGCTGGCGTCGAAATCCAGCTCCAGCCCATGGTCGCGCGCGTACTGCGCCAGACCGCTCCAGGCCTCGGGCAGCAGCCGTGCCAGCTGCGCGTCGCTGTCCCTGGCGCGCTCCTCGCAGCGGCGCGCGCGTTCTTCCAGCGACGGATATTTTTCGTCCAGCTCCTCGCGCTGGCGTTCGACCCGGTTCGGATCGACGTCCGCATCGGCGAAGGCGTCCACCGCGCGCCGCGCGATCAGTTCTTCCTGCTGGCGCAGGCCTTCGAGCAGGGCCTGCGTGCGCTCGAGGTCGGCCGCCGCCACGGCTTCCTGGCCGACCAGCGCGTCGGCGCGCTGCTCGCAGCCGGCGAGCTGGGCGTTCAGTTCACGCAGCTGTTCGGACAGGCGCAACAGGTCCGGGTCCAGCGAGGCGAGGCGGCTTTCCTGCGCGCTGCGGTAGCGTTCGGCCACCTGGCGGTGTTCGAGCACGCGCTCGTGCAGCGCCTGCGCCACCGCGTCGGCATCGGCCAGCCGCGCCAGGCCGCGCTGGCAGTCATCGGCGCGGCGCAGTCGCGGCTCGATCTGGCGCAATTCCTGTTCGGCCTTCTCGATTTCCTCGTGCAGCACGCGCAGCCGCGCGCGGTTGTCGGAGGCGCCGATGCGCAGGTCGCCGGCCGCGGGCAGGCGCAGGCGTTCGATGCTGCCGCCGCGTGCCAGCAGGCCGTCGCGGGTCAGGCCCTGGCGGCTGCGTACCAGCTCGGCCTCGGTTTCCACGCAGCGCAGCTCGCCGAGCTGGCGGCGCAGGAAGGCCAGTGCGTCGGCGTTGACGCCCTCCAGCAGCGCGGCGACGCTGCCGGCCTCCGGCTCGTCGGCGCCACGCGACCTGCGTGCATGGCTGGACAGGGCGAGCTTGACCCCATACACCGAGCGCCCGCCAGACAGGCCGCGGTACAGCTTGACCGCGCGTTCCTCGTCCTTGTCCGGGATCAACAGGGCTTCGATGTTGCTGCGCAGATAACCTTCGATGGCGTGCTGCCAGGTCGCGTCGGTGACCCGCACCAGGTCGCAGACCGGGCGCGCGTCGATGCCGGCATCGCGCAGGTAGCTCATCAGCCGCACCGTGTCCGGGTGCAGTTCGGCCTGGCCGGCGGCCAGACGCTTCTGGTTCTGGCGCGCGGTCTCCAGCGCGTCGCGCGCCTTGTCGTGGGCCGCGTGCAGCTGGCGGGCGTGGCGGTCGACCCGCTCGCGCAGCGGCGCGGCGGCGCGCAACGCCTGGCGCGCACCGGCGAACAGTTCGTCCGGGGTCCATGGCAAGGCAGCCTCGGCGGCCAGCGCCGACAGTTCGGCATGCCACGCGTCCCACGCTTCGCGCGCGCCGGCCAGCGCGGCGGCGTCGATGTCGTCCAGCGCGAGCGCGTCGAGCTGGCGGAACTGGTCGCGCACGAAGCCGACTTCGCGCGCCAGGTCCTTCTTCAGCTGCGCGAGGCGGTCGCGGTCGCGGCCGGCCAGTTCGTCCAGCTGCGCCTGCTCGCCGTAGCCGGCGCTGCCCTGCAGGCGGGCATTGGCGCGCGCCTGCTCCTCGCGCAGGGTGTCGCGTTCGACGCGGGTGTCGGCCAGGCGGCGACGGGTGTCGGCCAGCGTGTTCTGCGCGGTGGCGAGCGCGCCTTCGGCCTGGTCGAGCTGTTCGCTGTACAGGTCGCGGGCGTATTCGGCGGCCAGTGCGCGCGCCGAGGCGGCGCGGGTGGCCTGCGCGGCGATCTTCTCGTACTGGCGCTCCGCGCCCTCGGCGGCGTCGATGCGCTGCTTGACCTGTTCGATCTTCTCCTTGATCTGGCGGAAGCTGTCCAGCAGGGCGCGGAAGCGGGCGATGTCGGTGGGCCGGTCCTCGGCCACCAGGGTACGCACGAACAGGTCCACGTCCTCGACCCGCTGCAGGTTCAGCGCGTTGAGGAAGGCCTTGCGGTAGGCGTTGAGGTCGGGGCTGGCCGACGGGCTGGCGCGCAGCCGCAGCAGCAGGTCGCGCAGGAAGCGTTCGGCATTGGGATGCAGCTGCGGGGTCTCGCCCACCTCCTTGCAGCGGCGCGCGATGTGCTCGCGGAAGGTGTTCCAGGCCAGCGGCAGTTCCTTGCCCTTGACCCGCTCCAGGTGCTCGTCCAGCGCCAGCGCCACGCCCGGCAGCAGGTACAGGCCGTGGGTGCGGTGCTCGGGCTCGTCGACCGAGGCGCCGAGCGCGATGCCGGCGGTCAGCGGCACCCCGGTGTCGGTGTCGCGGAACACCAGCGAGATGTAGGTGGTGGCGGTGCGGCGCTTGCGCCCTTCCTCGCCGCTGCGGAACACGCCCAGGCAATAGTCGCGGATGGTACGCGCGCGGTGGCTGCCGCCGGCCTGGGCGTTGAAACGGATGCGGCTGCGGTCGCCGCCCAGCAGCACGATCTGCAGCGCGTCGAGCAGCGCGCTCTTGCCGGCGCCGTTGGGCGCGATGATGGCGCTGGTCGCGTCCAGTTGCAGGCTCTGCGCCTCGAACAGGAAGAACTGCACCAGGTGGATGCGCTCAAGCTGCTGCATCGTCGTCCTCCGCGCCGGTGTCGCCGGCCTCGTCGCGGTTGTGCTGGTCCAGGCGCTGCAGCCATTGCTCGCCGACGATCTCGACGATGGCCGGGCGCACCCGCAGGTGGAACGGCTGCGGGTCGTCGCCCTCGGAGTCGATCAGCCGGCATACGCCCCAGCGCTTGAGCGTGCGCGCCAGCGCGCGCAGCGCGCCGACGTCGGGCATCGCGCGGCCGGTCAGCGCCTGCCAGCTCTCCTGCAGGTCCGGCAGTTCCACCACCACCTCGCCGTGGTCCTCGATCAGGCCCTGGCGCATGGCCTCGTCGTAACGCTGGCGCAGCACCAGCAGGGCCAGGGTTTCGTCCAGCGTCACCGGCGCGCCCTCGCCATGGGCCGGCAGTGCCACCACGTAGCGGTAATGCGCGTTGCGCTCCAGGCGGATGCCCAGCGGCTCCAGCGCGGCGACGAAATCGGGGTAATGGTCTTCCACCAGGTGGTAGGCCACGCGCGAACGCGGGTCGGTGGCGTACAGCACCTGCTCGGTGGCCAGGCGGTAGGCGGCGCGCTCGAAGTCCTGCACGGCATAGGTGCCGTTGGACATCTGGCTCAGGGTGTTCCAGCTGCGTTTCATGCGGTTTCCGGGAGTTTTGCGCCGACCCGCAGGATGCGGAAGCGCGGGCCGCGCAGGTAATCGTTGTGGTTGCCGTTGCCGGCATCGAGCAGCTCGACGCGGAAACCGCGCAGCAGGCGGCCGAGCGGGTCCTCGCGGCGCAGGCCGCCGACGCGGTTGCCACGCAGGGCCAGCGTGAGCAGGGTCTGGTAGGCGCGCAGGTCCTCGATGCTGGCGATGTCCAGCCGCGCCGAATCGACCGCCGCGCCCTGCCGCAGGTGGCGGCCGACGTAGCGCGCCATGTCCTCGGCGTTGACCAGGCGTGCGCGCTTCATCCGCCGCAGCAGCGACAGCCGTGCCAGCTGCTCCGGCGTGGGCGGCGTGGTGGCGTTGGCGCTGCGCGGGATCGGCGCCGGCTTGCGGTGCGGCGGGCGCAGGCGTGCTTCGTCCATCAGCGGGCCGGGTGCCACCGGCAGCCGCAGCGCGTCCTCCGGCGCCGACAGCACGCCGCGGCAGGCGCGGCGCAGCAGTACGTCGAGCCGGTCGGGGGCGCGCAGGCGGTAGTCGAGGAAGGCCAGCGCGCGGCGGTTGGCCTGGCGGATGTCCTCGTCCAGCCGGGCCAGGTATTCGTCGATGCGTTCCAGCTCGCGCAGCCGTCCCAGGCTGCGTGACAGCCGCTGCTGGGCGCGCGCGGCGTCGCCGCCGGTCACGTGCTCGGCGTACCAGGCCACCAGCGCTTCGCGCTGCGCGCCGGACTCGAGCTGCTGCACCATCGCCAGGATCGAGCTGCGCCGCGCCATCGGGTGGTCGGCGCGGTGCAGTTCGGCATAGTCGCCGATGAACAGCTGGCCGACGTAGCGCTCGAACCACTGCCGGGCGAACTGCGCGGTGGTCTCTGCCTTGCTCAGCTCCGGCATCAGGTCGCGCACCTGCAGGCTCATCGAGGCCAGCGACACCAGCAGCCGCCGCGCCTGGTCGGCGGCCTCGTCGAGGATGCCCCCGTCCAGGCGGCCTTCGGCCACCTGCTGCAGCTGCAGCTCCACCGAGCGCATCTTGGCCGAGACGAAGGTCGGGCCGTGCTCGCTGAACTCCACCAGGGTGGACAGCAGCTGCGCCACCATCGGCGGCATGGTCACCATCTCGCGCGCGCCGATGCGTTCCTGGCGCAGCCAGCCGGCGGCGCGGAAGCGGTCGTGGATGGCGCTGGCGCGCACGTTCAGCGGCGCGTCCGGGGCCTGCCCGTCCTCGTCTTCCCACGGGTCGTCGGCAAGCAGGTAGCGCTCGATCGCGGCGGTGATCTCGCGGCGCGGAAAGCCGTGGCTGGGCGGCACCGGCGCGTCCGGGCCGAAGAACTCGTCGAACATCCGGCACAGCAGCGACCAGTAGTTCTGGCGGTTGGCCGAGGCCAGCGGGCCGAAGATGCCGGCGGGTACGACCGAGAACAGCGGCGGGGTGGTCGTGGCGGTGGTGGTGGTCAAAACGTCGGGGTCCTGCAGCTTCCTGCCGTGCGGCGGCGATTGTGGCATATCGCCGCCGCCGGCGGCCCCCGGCGCGGGGGTGTCGCGGGGCCGCAACGACGACGGGCGCCACCGGGGCGCCCGTCGTGGCAAACGGCCCGGGCGGCGGCTCAGAACTTCTGCGTGTAGCGCAGGTAGACGATGCGGCCGTAGGCGTTGTACAGGTTGAAGTTCCAGGGCCGGCCGTCGGTTTCGACCAGCTGCGGGTAGCGGTTGCCCAGGTTGTTGGCGCCCAGGGTGATGCCGGCGTTCCACGGCGCCTTGTAGGTCAGCGCCAGGTCATGGGTGACATAGCTGCCCACGCGCGTGCCCGGGTCGCCGGCCAGGAAGCCGAAGGTCGGCTTGACCCCGGGGTTGCGCTGGTCGCCGATGTAGTTGACGTTCCAGTTGACGCTCCAGTCCCCGCGGCTCCAGATGTTGCGCAGGCTGCCGCGCATCTCCGGGGCGGCCGCCCAGCCCAGCCGGTCCTTGACCGTGGCCCCGTCGGTCACCTTGAACTCCAGCACGCGCGCCACCTGCAGCCAGCTCTCCAGCCGGCCCCAGCCGCCGCCGTCGAAACGGCCGCGCAGGTTCAGGTCCAGGCCGCGGGTGCTGAGGTCGCCCTCGTTGGCATAGGCGGTGTTGATCTCGCGGATGGAGCCGTTGGCGCGTCGCTCCACCGAGGTTCCGGCCGGCAGCGGCAGGCCGTTGTTGTCGAACTCCACCAGCTCCTGGTACTCGATCTGGCGGATGCGGTCGTCGATGCGGATGTGGTAGTAGTCCAAGGTCAGGTTCAGCCAGTCCAGCGGGTCCCAGGCCAGGCCCAGGCTGTACTGGCGGGAATGCTCGGAGCCCAGCGCGGGGTTGCCGCTGGACCAGGTATCGACCTGGTAGCTGACGTCCTTGCTGACCGGGCCATCGGCGATGCCGTCGTTGTTGGCGTCGCCGCCGCACTGGGCGGACGAATAGCCCACCGCCAGGCAGCTGCGGTAGTCCTGCACGTGCTCGGCCGAGAACGAACGCTTGGCATGGATGCTGTTGAGGTTGGGTGCGCGAAAGCCCTTGCCGACCGAACCGCGCAGGGTCAGGTTGGCCAGCGGCTGCCAGCGCAGCGAGAGCTTGGGCGACAGGTCGCCGCCGTAATCGCTGTAGCGGTCGTAGCGCGCGGCCAGGGTGAAATCGAACCCGTCCGCCACCGGCAGCAGCCATTCGGCGAAGGCGGCCTGCACGCGGCGGTTGCCGGCCGCCGAGTTGCCCGAGGAGCCGGCCACGACGCCGGCTTCGGACAATGAATCGTAGGTGTCGGCATAGTCTTCGCGGCGCGACTCCAGGCCGAACGCCAGCGCCGAGCGCCCGCCGGCCATGTCGAACAGGTCCAGGCTGGCGTTGGCGTAAAGCTCGTCGATGACGAACTTGCCTTCGCGGCTGGTGGTGGTGGTGAAGCCCTTGATGACCTCGTCCGGGTTGCCGAACGGGTCGCGCAGGTTGTAGCGGCCATCGGCGGCGGCGGCCTCGGCCAGCGGGGTGACGATGTAGCCGCGTCCCTGGTCGCGCAGGCGCGCGTCGCTGCGGCGCACGCCGGCATCCACGCTGAGCCGGTCGTTGACCTGCCAGTCCACGCCGACGCCCAGGTCGAGCACGGTGTTGTCGATGTAGTTGTCGCGGTTGCCGGCCGCGGCGTAGCGGTGGTAGATGAAGGCGCCGAGCCCGTCGCCGGGCACCGGGTCGTTGGGCGAGTTCTCCGCCACGTAGAGCACCCCGGGCGTCGGCGCGTAGCGGCCGAAACTGCTGGCATGGCTGTAGCTGGCGGTGGAGTACAGCGACACCGCGTCGTTGACCCGCAGGGTGCCGCGCGCGAACAAGGCCTTGTTCTTGATCGAGGCCTCGTTGGCGGCCACCGCGTTGTAGTCGTAGACGCAGTTGCTGCCGTTCATCCAGAAGTTCGGGTCCTTGCAGGCATAGCCCGGCAGCGCACCACCGGCATCGCCCTCCTCGCCCGGGCTGGTCGCGCTCTCGAAGTAGAAGTTGTTGCCATAGGGCGAGCTGCCGCGCGTGTCGCCGCCGAGCTGGTCGCGGGTGAACACGATGCCGCGCGCGTTGTAGGACGCGCCGAACATCAGATTGCCGCGCTCGCCGGAGGTACCGAACAGGAGCGATCCCTCCTCGGTGTCGCCGCCGGCGACATCGGGCGATCCCCTGCCGAGGCGCAGTTCGGCGCCGTCGAAATCCTTGCGCAGGATGATGTTGACCACGCCACCGATGGCGTCGGAACCGTACAGCGCGGAGGCGCCGTCGGACAGCACCTCGATGCGCTCCACCGCCGCCATCGGGATGGTGTTGAGGTCGGCATTGCTGCCCAGCGACGGCGCGTACGGCGCGCGGCGGCCATCGACCAGCACCAGAGTGCGGTCCGAGCCGATGCCGCGCAGGTTGACGTCGGATACGCCCTGGGCGCTGCTGCCCGAGCGCGGGCTGAAGTTGCCGAACGAGGCGAACGTGGTATCGCGCAGCACATCGGCCACCGAGACATGGCCGCTGGCGTCGATCGCGGCGCGGTCGATCACGGTGACCGGCACCGCGCCCTCGATGTCGGCGCGCTTGATGCGCGAGCCGGTGACTTCGATCCGGTCCAGGCTGCGCACGTCCGGCTGCGATTGCGCCAGCGAAGCGAACGGGACCAGTGCGGCGGCGATGCCCAGCGGGAGCACGGCCAGCCGGGCGACCGGCTTGGAACAGCGATGTTTCACGGATTTCTCTCCAGGTAATGTTGGTGGGACGTCAACGCCACACGACGTTAATGAGCCGCTCACGCCACTGCGCCGCATGCCCTGTCCATTGGGTTTGCAGGGTCTGTCGACAGCGCCTGCGCGCCACTGCGGTACAGCGACGGCGTCACGCCGAAGCGGGTGCGGAATGCGCGCGAGAAGCTGCAGTTGTTCTCGAAGCCACTGGCCGCGCCGACCTCGGTGATGGACAGCGAGGTGTCGCGGATCAGACGCGCGCTGCTGGCCAGCCGCAGCCGCACCGAGGTGGCCTGCGGGCATTCGCCGTAGACCGCACGGAAGGTCTTGGTGAAGTACCAGACCGACATGCTGCTGAGCTCGGCCAGCTCGCCGATCCTGACCACCCGGTGGGTATGCCCTTCGATGTACTGCAGGGCGCGCTGCATGCGCGCATAGACCTGCCGCCGGTGCGACAGCGAACGCCCCGGGCAGCGCGCGATCAGCGCCTGCTGGCCCTGCTGCAGCCCGGCCAGGGCGCGCAGCAGCCGCTCCACCTGCCAGCGGTCGGCGGGCGTGGCCTGCATGCCGCGGCCCGGGCGCCCCAGCACCGCGCGCCAGCGGCGCGCCAGCAGCCGCCGCGCCAGCCCCGTCGCGCTGCCACGGCCCGGGAACAGCGCCAGCTGCGGCGAGCGCAGCAGGCGCATCTGCAGGGCCGCCGGCAACACCAGCCCGACGGCGACGGTGCGTTCACCGGCATGCAGCAGCGGGTGCGCGCCACGGTCGAAGTGGATCCACTGGCCGGCCCCGAGCCGGAACGCACCCGCCCGCGCGGCAATGTCCAGCTCGCCCCGGAGCACCAGCCAGAACGACGCCTCGGCCGCGCCCAGCGCCAGGCTGGCGCCGCGCGCGAGCGTCGCCAGCAGCGGCAGGTCGGCATCGCCCACCTGCTCCAGTTCGCGCGTATCACCACGGTCCAGCCACAACACCTGCATTTGCACCTGCATGACCACTCCTTTGTTGGAACTGGCCATCTGTTTGCGCGTCCGCGTGCCGAAATGCCGGAAATGCAGCCGAAATCTTTCCGAAATCCGCTGCCGGCGGCGTGCCACAGAGCCTTGCCGCGTCCGCGCGGCGGACAGGCGGACAGTGCGGACAGCCCGTGCGCACTGGCTGCGCCGCGTATCCGGCGTCCGCGGCGGACACACGAACGCGCAGGCCCGCACCAGGACGGTGCGGGCCTGCGTTGGATCACGGGGTTCCGGGTCAGTTGCGCCGGCGCGCGAGGCGCTTGTACTCGGCCTCGTCGATCGCGCGCATCCCGCGCACCGCGCAGCGGCCGGACCGGGAAGTCACCACGCTGCCTTCGGTGCAGACCACGTTCTGGCGGCCATCGGTGGCGATCACGATGTTCGAATTGCGCATCATCGCCTCGCAGTAACCGCCGAAATCGAGGCGCAGATGCTTGTCGCCATCAGCGATGACCATGCCCTCGCCGCCCACACGCGCCGCCTTGTGCTGGCCGGACAGGGTGACGCAGGACGCCGGCGTGGCATCACCCTGCTTGCCAGCCGCCACGGCATCCACGGGCAGCATGGCGGCGGCGGCCAGGCCCAGGACGATCATCAGATATCGGTACATGGTGCTTTCCTTCTTCATGCCGTGCCCGGCATGGGCACGGACACAAGGCTAGGCAGCGGCCAGCACCGCGGAATCTGCTTGAAGTCGCGATGACCAAGGACCGGGCATGACGCCAAGCCATGCAAACCGCGTGGCGGACGACGCAGGCGAAGGCATCGCCTGGCTGAACGCCGGTGCGCGACCTGACCAAAGGCACATGCCGCTGTGCCGGTGGCGACACATCCTCGGGCCGTGACGGGGCCGTGGCTGCGGCACGGCATCGCACCGGACCGACGCGGTCCGCGTGACGTGCCGGTGCGGTGCGCGCCCTGTCCATGATCAGGGCGGGCATGCTGGCCAGGCCTGCAGACGGGCAGACCGGCACAAGGGAAGAGCAGGCAGTGAACGACGTGGGTGATACCGGCAACGCGGACCGGGCGCAGGCGTCCGCGGGCCGTATCCTGCGCGTGGGCGACCACGATATCGACGTGGACCGGCGCACCGTGGTCTCGCGCATCGATGGCAACTCGCGACGGGTGACGCGCAAATCACTGCAGGTACTGCGGGTGCTCGTGGACGAGGCCGGGAAAGTGGTGAGCCGCGACGTGCTGCTGGCACGCGTGTGGCCCGACACGCTGCCCACCGACGACGTACTGACCCAGGCCATCGCCCTGCTGCGCAAGGCATTCGGCGACGACCGCGGGGCCCCGCGCTACATCGAGACCATCGCCAGGGGCGGCTACCGCCTGCTGGCCACGCATGCGTGGCTGGCGGCGCCTGTCGTGGATGCCGAACCGGCGCGGGACGCCGCCACGCACGAGGCCACGGCGCCGGAACTGCATCCGGAACCGGATCCGGCCCCGCACCCGGCCCCACCCGCCGCGTCGCGGCGCGCAGGGCGGCGGTGGTGGCCCGCGCTGCTGGCGGTCGCGGTACTGGGGGTGACGCTGGTGCCGGCGCTGCTGCTGCCCGCCCGCACCGCGCGCCACGCCGCGGCAACCGCGGCCGGCGGCGCGCGCGAGGCGTCGCTGCAGTACCACGCCATCGTGTCCTCGCCCGAGCAGGAGACCGCGCCGCGCCTGTCACCGGACGGCACGCAACTGCTGTTCGCGCGCCAGGACCCCGCTACGGGCGGGCAGCGGCTGTACCTGCAGCGCACGTCGCAGGCCAGCGCGCAGCCGTTCACCTTCCCCGTCGGCGACGAGCGCGACAGCCTGCCGGCATGGTCGCGCGACGGCCGCCAGGCCGCGTTCGTGCGCAGGTCCGGGCAGGGCTGCCACTTCATGCTCGCCGCGGCCGACGGCGGCGCCGCGCGGGTGGCCGGCGCCTGCGCGGACCGCGAGGGGCAACCGTTCGACTGGACCCCTGATGGCGGCGCACTGGTTGCCGGTGGCCTGCGCGCGGACGGCGGCCGTGGGCTGCACCGGCTCGATCTCGCCAGCGCGCGCTGGCGCGCACTGGACTACGGCGTCGACCGCGATGCCGTCGATTCGCTGCCGCGCCATTCCCCCGATGGCCGCTGGCTCGGCTTCCGCCGCGGCACCACGCTGGGCGACCTGTGGGTCATGCCCGCGGCCGGTGGTACGCCGCGCCGCGTCACTTCGCTGCGCGGCGACATCCGCGGCTGGGCCTGGCTGCCGGACAGCCGCGGCATGGTCTTCAGCCTGGTCAAGGAAGAAGTCCGGCTGTACCGCGTCGACCTGGCCGGCGGCACGCCGGTGCCGCTGCCGGTGCTGGGGGGCGGCAACCCGACCTACCCCGACATCGCCGCCGACCATTGGTCGATGGTGTTCGAGATCGACCGGCTGCGCAGCGGCATGTTCCGCTTCCGCACCGACGGCAGCGGCGGCGGCGAACCGGTGTTCGCATCCAGCGGCGTCGACCTCACCCCCGGCATCTCCCCCGATGGCAGCACCCTGGCCTTCGTGTCCGACCGCAGCCTGCACGCGCAGCTGTGGATCGGCCAGCCGGCGCACCCGCAGACGCTGCGTCCGGTGGCCGGGCTGGTGCCGGTGCCGCGCCATCCGCCGGTCTGGTCCGCTGATGGCCGCCGCCTGCTGGTGATCGGCCGCGGTGAGCACGGCGACCGGCTGTTCGAGGTCGACGTCGGCAGCGACACGGTGAACGCGTTGCCGGTGCCGGCCGCGTCGCCGGCGTTCGCCGCCTACACCGATCGCAGCGACCGCCTGCTGGTGGGCACCGACGCCGGCCAGGGCCGCCTGCAGCTCACGCTCTATTCGCTGCCGGACTGGCGCCGCATCGCCTCGCTGGACGACGTGGCGGTTGCCCGCCATGACCCGGCCGGACACCGGGTCTGCTTCACCCGGCCGGCCCGCCGCGGCCTGTGGTGCGCCGACCCGACGCTGCAGGCGGTGGTCCAGCATGACGCCGGGTTCCCGGACGTGGCCCATTACCGCGAGTGGAGCATCGCCGCGGGAACGCCGCACTACAGCGGGCCGGCCGCGGGCTGCGGAACCGCGTGGCTGCCGCTCGGCCAGGCGCGCCGCGACGGCGGCCGCACCCGCTGCCTGATCGCCGCGCAGGCCACGCTGCCCGGCTCCAGCAGTGTCGACCGCGAAGGCCGCTGGTTGTATGCATCGTTGCCACTGGAGCACAACATCGACGTCGGCTGGACCTCGCTGCAGGCATTGGCCGCGACCGCGCGGTGACGGCGGGTGGGCGGCCGCCCCCGCGGTGGCCGCGGACAGCGTCGCCCGCGCAGACGCGCCTGTCATCGGCCTGCGCTACTGTCGGCCACCGCCTTCCGCCATCGCGCCGTGCCATGCCCACCACCGCTTTCCCGGCCGCCACCGGCCGCCCCCCGTCGCAGCGCGTCCGCAGCCGCCCCGCAGGCGCGGTGCCACCGGGAAGCCGCCGTGGCGCATGAAACCGATGCGCCCGGCGGCGCTGACCCGGTGGCCGGCGACAGCGCATGGCGCGTGTTCCTGGTGTTCCTGCGGCTGGGCCTGGTCGCCTTCGGCGGGCCGGTCGCGCACCTGGGTTACTTCCACGCCGAGTTCGTCACCCGGCGCCGCTGGCTGGACCCGCGCGCCTATGCCGACCTGGTCGCGCTCTGCCAACTGCTGCCGGGCCCGGCCAGCAGCCAGGTCGGCATGGCGCTGGGCCTGTCGCGCTGCGGCTACCGTGGTGCGTTCGCTGCCTGGGCCGGCTTCACCCTGCCGTCGGCCATCGCCCTGATCGTCTTCGCGCGGTTCCTGGCCGCGCATCCCGGGGTGATTCCGCCCGGGGTGCTGCACGGACTCAAGGTCGTGGCGGTGGCGGTGGTGGCGCAGGCGGTCTGGGGCATGGCACGCAACCTGTACGCCGGCGGCACGTGGCTGGCGCTGGTGCTGGTGGCGGCCGCCATCGCCCTGGGCGTTCCTTCGGCCTGGGTGCAGCCGGGCCTGATCGCCGCCGCCGCGCTGGCCGGCCTGCTGCTGTTCAAACCCACGCCGGCGCCCCCAGGCGGCGCCTGGACGATCGCCGTGGGACGCCGCGCCGGCGCGTGGTGGCTGGCGCTGTTCTTCGCCCTGCTGGTGGCGCTGCCGCTGCTCGCCGCGCTGCGGCCCGGCCACGCCATCGCCGAGGCCAACGCTTTCTTCCGCGCCGGCGCGCTGGTGTTCGGTGGCGGCCACGTGGTGCTGCCACTGCTGCAGGCGGCGGTGGTGCCAGCGGGCTGGGTCGACAACGACACCTTCCTCGCCGGCTACGGCGCCGCGCAGGCCATGCCCGGGCCGTTGTTCGCCTTCGCCGGCTTCCTCGGCGCCTCCATGCAGGCGGCACCGTCGGGCTGGAGCGGCGGGTTGCTGTGCCTGCTAGCGATCTTCGCCCCGTCGTTCCTGCTGGTCGCAGGCACGCTGCCGTTCTGGAACCGGCTGCGCGGCAACGCGCGCATGCGCGCCGCGCTGAGCGGCATCAACGCGGCGGTGGTGGGCCTGCTGCTGGCCGCGCTCTACGACCCGGTAGGCACCCATGCCATCCATGCGCCGCGGGACATCGCGCTGGCACTGGCCGCGCTCGCCGCGCTGGCATGGTGGAAGCTGCCGCCGTGGCTGGTGGTGGTCGGCTGCGGTGCCGCCGGCGGGATCGCGGGCTTCGCCGGCCTGCAATGAACCGGCGGCCGGACGCGGTTGCCGCGCCGGCCGCCGTAGGGTCAAGCGGGCACCGCCGCGCTCACTCCACGGTGACGCTCTTGGCCAGGTTGCGCGGCTTGTCCACGTCGGTGCCGCGCGCCAGGGCGGTGTGGTAGGCCAGCAGCTGCACCGGGATGGTGTGCACCACCGGGCTGAGCACGCCGGCGTGGCGCGGGGTGCGGATCACGTGCACGCCGTCGGAGGCGGTGAAGTTGCTGTCCTGGTCGGCGAACACGAAAAGCTCGCCACCACGCGCGCGCACTTCCTGCATGTTGGATTTCACCTTCTCCAGCAGGCTGTCGTTGGGCGCGATCACCACCACCGGCATCTCCGCGTCCACCAGTGCCAGCGGCCCGTGCTTGAGCTCACCGGCCGGGTAGGCCTCGGCATGGATGTAGGAGATTTCCTTGAGCTTGAGCGCGCCTTCCAGCGCGATCGGGTAGTGCAGGCCGCGACCGAGGAACAGCGCATTGGCCTTGCCGGCGAAGCGCTCGGCCCAGGCCACGATCTGCGGTTCCAGGTTCAACACGTGCTGCACGCTGCCCGGCAGGTGCCGCAGCTGCTCCAGGTAGTCGGCCTCGCGCGCGGCGTCGACCCGGCCGTGCAGCCGGCCCAGCACCACCGCCAGCTGGAACAGCGCCGCCAGCTGGGTGGTGAAGGCCTTGGTCGAGGCCACGCCGATCTCGGCGCCGGCGCGGGTATAGCAGACCAGTTCGCTGGCGCGCGGGATGGCGCTCTCGGGCACGTTGCAGATCGACAGCGTGTGCGCGTGCCCCAGCGACTTGGCGTACTTCAGCGCCTCCATCGTGTCCAGGGTTTCGCCGGACTGGGAAATGGTCACCACCAGGTGCCTGGGGTTGGCATAGGCGGCGCGGTAGCGGTACTCGCTGGCGATCTCCACGCTGCACGGCAGCCCGGCGATGGCCTCGATCCAGTAGCGCGCGGTCAGCCCGGCGTAGTAACTGGTGCCGCAGGCGAGGATCTGCACGCCCTCGATGCCGGCCAGCACCGTTTCGGCGTTGCGGCCGAACAGCGTGGCAGGGAAGCCGCCGGCGTCGATCGCCGCCTCGATGGTGTCGCCCAGCGCGCGCGGCTGCTCGTGGATTTCCTTCTGCATGAAGTGGCGGTACGGGCCCAGCTCCAGCGATGCCAGCGACACGTCGGACAGGTGCTCCTCGCGCTGCACCGGCATGTCGTCGGGGCCGAACACGCGCACGCCGGCGCGGGTCAGCTCGGCGGTGTCGCCTTCCTCCAGGAACACCACGCGGCGGGTGGCCTGGATCACCGCCGACACGTCGGAAGCGACGAAGTTCTCGCCCTCGCCCAGGCCCACCAGCAACGGGCAGCCCATGCGCGCGACCACCATCCGCTCCGGCTCCTTGCGGCTGATCACCGCCAGCGCGTAGGCGCCGGTCAATTCCTTGACCGCCCGCTGCAGCGCGCCCAGCAGGTCGTCGTGGTCGGCCTGCAGGTGGTGGTGGATCAGGTGCGCGATGACCTCGGTATCGGTCTGCGACTCGAACGTGTAGCCCAGCGCGCGCAGACGCTCGCGCTGTTCCTCGTGGTTCTCGATGATGCCGTTGTGCACCAGCGCCACGCCGTGGCTGACGTGCGGGTGGGCGTTGGATTCGGTGACGCCACCATGGGTGGCCCAGCGGGTGTGGCCGATGCCGAGCGTGGCGGCGAAGCCTTCGGCCGCGGCGGCGCTGGCCATCTCGGCCACGCGGCCGGTGCGGCGCACGCGGCGGATGTCGCGGTCATTGAGCACGGCGATGCCGGAAGAGTCGTAGCCCCGGTATTCCAGCCGCTTCAGTCCTTCGATCAGTACCGGTACCACATCGCGATCCGCGATCGCTCCCACAATGCCGCACATAGTCCATCCGCCTGGATTCACAGACGGACATTCTAGGTCAGCCGCTTCGGACATCCATCGGACAACGGCGCGACACCCGGCCGCGGACACTGTCCGCGCCGGTGTCCGCGGACACCCGGACACCGCACCGCGCAGGAATTAATCCTTGTTTTTCATGCACATGGATGTTGGCACGGGACGTGCTTAACAGATACCAACTCTTCCAGCGAAGCCGACGATGATCCGCGACACCTCCGCTCAGGACCAGACAATCTCCCAGCGCTCGCGGCCGCAGTGGCGCCGCTGGCTGTGGCCGGCCGTGGCCACGGTCGTGGTGCTGGCGGGCATCGGCTTCGTCGCCAAGGGCTGGCTGGGCGGCTCGCGCTCGTTCGATGGCGCGCGCCTGCGCATCGCCACCGTGGGCCGCGGCGACCTGGTGCGCGACATCGCCGCCGACGGCCGCGTGATCGCCGCCAACAGCCCGGTGCTGTACGCGATCTCCGCCGGCACCGTGACCCTGAAGGTGGTGGCCGGCGACGTGGTCAAGCAGGGCCAGGAGCTGGCGGTGATCGACAGCCCGGAACTGCGCAGCAAGCTGGCGCAGGAACAGGCCACCCTGGCCGGCCTGGAGGCCGAGGCCGGGCGCGCCGCGCTCGACGCCACCCTGGCCCGCGCCACCGCCAGCAAGGTCACCGACCAGGCCGCCATCGACCGCCAGGCCGCCGCCCGCGACCTGGAGCGCTACCAGCGCGGCTTCGACGGCGGCGCGGTGCCGCAGGTCAACCTGGCCAAGGCGCAGGACGACCTGAAGAAGGCCGAGATCACCCTGCAGCATGCGCGCAGCGATGCCGCGCTGCAGAGCCAGGGCGCGGACCTGGACGCGCGCAACAAGCGCCTGCTCGCCAACCGCCAGCAGGCGGTGGTGGCCGAGGTGCAGCGCCAGGTGGACGCACTCACCCTGCGCGCGCCGTTCGACGGCCAGGTCGGCCAGGTGCAGGCCACCCAGCACACCCAGGTCGCGGCCAACGCGCCGATCCTGGGCGTGGTCGACCTGTCGCGCTTCGAGATCGAGATCAAGGTGCCCGAGAGCTTCGCCCGCGATCTGGCGATCGGCATGCCGGCCCAGCTCACCAGCGGCTCCGGCCAGCCGTTCCCGGGCGAAATCTCCGCGGTTTCGCCGGAGGTGGTCAACGGCGAGGTCGTGGCCCGCATCCGCTTCTCCGACAAGCAGCCCGAGGGCCTGCGCCAGAGCCAGCGGATGAGCGCGCGGATCCTGCTCGACACCCGCAAGAACGTGGTCAAGGTCGAGCGCGGCCCGTTCGTCGAGCAGTCCGGCGGCCGCTACGCCTGGGTGGTCAACGGCAGCACCGCCAGCCGCCGCCCGGTGCAGTTCGGCGTCAGCAGCCTGGGCGAGGTCGAGATCGTCTCCGGCCTGCAGCCGGGCGAGAAGGTCGTCGTTTCCGGTACCGACCTGTTCGGCGACGCCGAGAAGGTTTCCATCAACTGATCGAAAAGCCGGGCGCGGGGAACGGGCAACGGGGCATGGAAGCGACGGCAATCGTCCAGACCCCCGCAGGCGCGTTCCCCCACCCTTCCGCCACTGCACTTCCTGTCCACCACGCCTGATCCCGCGTTTCCCGTTTCCCCTTTCCCAGAGGTCATCCCATGCTCCAGATGCAATCCGTCTCCAAGGTCTTCCGCACCGAGCAGGTCGAAACCCACGCGCTGCGCTCGCTCGACCTGCACGTGCGCGAAGGCGAGTTCGTCGCGGTCACCGGCCCGTCCGGCTCCGGCAAGACCACCTTCCTCAACATCGCCGGCCTGCTGGAGACCTTCACCAGCGGCAAGTACCTGCTCGACGGCCAGGACGTCAGCCACCTGGGCGACGATGCCCGCTCGCGCCTGCGCAACCAGAAGATCGGCTTCATCTTCCAGGGCTTCAACCTGATCCCCGACCTGAACCTGTTCGACAACGTCGACGTGCCGCTGCGCTACCGCGGCATGCCCTCGGCCGAGCGCCGCGAGCGCATCGAGAAGGCGCTCAGCAGCGTCGGCCTGGGCTCGCGCATGAAGCACTACCCGGCCGAGCTGTCCGGCGGCCAGCAGCAGCGCGCCGCCATCGCCCGCGCCCTGGCCGGCAGCCCGCGCCTGCTGCTGGCCGACGAACCGACCGGCAACCTCGACACGCAGATGGCGCGCGGCGTCATGGAACTGCTGGAGGAGATCAACAGCCAGGGCACCACCATCGTCATGGTGACCCACGATCCGGAACTGGCCGCGCGCGCGCAGCGCAACGTGCACATCGTCGACGGCCAGGCCACCGACCTGCTGCGCGAACCGTCGCTCGGGCGCGCGGTGGCGTCGGTCGAAGCGGCCACCCAGGCCTGAGCCACGGACATGCTGTCGCTGCTCCCCTACTACCTCCGGCAAGGCCTGCGCAGCCTTCGCCGCACGCCGGTGCTCACCGGGCTGATGGTGCTGTCCATCGCCATGGGCATCGGCGCGGCGATGACGACCTTGACCGTGCGGCACCTGCTGTCCGGTGATCCGCTGCCGGGACGCAGCCAGCACATCTACTACCCGCAGATCGATGCGACGCCCAGCGAGGAGCCGCGCGCCAACCCGCTGGACATGCTCGACTACACCACCGCCGTGGACCTGTGGCGCGCGGCCAGGGCCGACCGCCAGGCGCTGGTGGTGGACAGCCCGGTCAAGCTGCAGGCACCGGACAACGGCGAGCCGGCGAGCATGGCGACCATGCTCTCCACCACCGCCGATTTCTTCCCGATGTTCCAGGTGCCGATGGCCTGGGGCAGCGGCTGGTCTGCCGAGGACGACGAACGCCGCGCGCGGGTGGCGGTGATCTCCTGGGACCTCAACCAGCACCTGTTCGGGGGCACGGACAGCACCGGGAAGATGCTGCGCATCCGCGGCAGCGACGTGCGCATCGTCGGCGTGCTCGCACCGTGGCGGCCCTCGCCCCAGTTCTACACGGTGGCCGGCGGCCGCTTCGCCCAGGGCGATACGGCGTCGTACTACGCCAAGCCCGAGGACGTGATGGTGCCGTTCTTCACCGGCCTGCAGATCAACGCCGGCAACTTCCACCAGTTCACCTGCTGGGCGCTGCCCGAGCGCCCGGGCCACCTGGAGAACTCGCCGTGCGTATGGCTGCAGCTGTGGGTCCAGCTGGACAGCAGCGCCAAGGTCGCCGCCTACCGCCAGTTCATGGACGGCTACGTGCGCCAGCAGAACACGCTGGGCCGCATCCGCCAGACCGGCAACATGCGCCTGCCAAGCCTGATGGAATGGCTGGACTACAACGGCGCGGTGCCGCGCGATGCGCGCCTGCAGTCGTGGCTGGCACTGGCGTTCCTGGGCATCTGCCTGTTCAACACCGTCGGCCTGCTGCTGGCCAAGTTCCTGCGCCGCAGCGGCGAGATCGGCGTGCTGCGCGCACTGGGCGCCACCCGCACCATGGTGTTCCTGCAGTGCCTGGTCGAAGCGGCGCTGATCGGCCTGGCCGGCGGCGTGGCCGGGCTGGGCCTGACCCTGCTGGGGCTGTGGAACGTGCGCCAGCAACCGCTGGAATACGCCGACATGGTGCACCTGGACCTGCCGATGCTGGCCCTTACCTTCGCCCTGGCCGTGGCCGCCACGCTGCTGGCCGGCCTGTTGCCGGCGCTGCGCGCGAGCCGGATCGACCCCGCACTGCAGGTCAAGTCGCTGTGAGCATGCGCATGGACATCAAACCCATCCTGGCGACCCTGACCCGGCACCGCGTCTCGGCGCTGCTGATCACGCTCGAGATCGCCCTGGCCTGCGCGGTGCTGTGCAACGCGCTGTTCATGGCGGTGTCGCGCATCGACCTGATCGGCCTGGACAGCGGCGTGGACGAAGCGTCGCTGGCCACGCTGTCACTGAACGACTGCGAGGGCTGCAACCCCGCCGACATCAACGGCCGCTGGCTCGAGCTGCTGCGCCGCCAGCCCGGGGTACAGGCCGCTGGCGTGGTCAACAGCCTGCCGTTCGCGCAGCGCGCCGGCGCCGCCGGTGTCACCCTGGACCCGGAAGGCAAGCGCTTTGGCGGCGTGCCGCACTTCTACACCGTCGACCCCGGCGCGATCCAGGCGCTGGGGCTGGTGCCGGTGCAGGGCCGTGGCTTCACCGCCGCCGACTACCAGCCGGTCGACAACTTCCTGCCGGCCAATGCGCAGGTGTGGATCACCCGCGATTTCGCCGAGCACCTGTGGCCCGGCGAGAATCCGCTCGGCCGCGAGTTCTGGATGGGCCCCTCGCACCTGAGTGTGGCCGGCATCGTCGCCCACTTCGCGGTGCCCAACCCCGGCCGCAGCGAAGGCGGCGTCGCCGCCGCGCAGTGGTCGGTGATCGTGCCGGTGGCCACCGACGCGCAGAGCGGCACCTACGTGGTGCGCGCCGATCCGCGCGACCTGCCGGGCATTCTCCACGACGCGCTGGCGGCGGCACCGCGGCTGGTGCCCGAGGCCATCGTTAACCGCGAATACAGCCGCACCCTGGCCGAACTGCGCCACCGCTATTTCACCCAGGACCGGGCCATGACCCGGCTGCTGCTGGGCGTCTGCCTGGCAATGCTGCTGGTGACCGCGCTGGGCATCGTCGGCCTGGCCAGCTTCTGGGTACAGCAGCGCACCAAGCAGATCGGCATCCGCCGCGCGCTGGGCGCCACCCGGCGCCAGGTGGTGGCCTACTTCCAGACCGAAAACCTGCTGCTGAGCGCCGCCGGCATCGTGCTGGGCATGTTGCTGGCCTATGCCGGCAACCAGGTGCTGATGCACTACTTCGAGACCGACCGGCTGCCGCTGCTGTACCTGCCGCTCGGCGCGATCGCCCTGTTCGCGCTGGGCCAGGCCGCCGTCATCGGCCCGGCGCTGCGCGCCGCCTCCGTTCCGCCCATCGTCGCCACCCGCGGTCAGTGACCGCCCGCAAGGATACGTCCATGTTCGCCTACTACTTCAAACTGGCGCTGCGCAGCTTCCGTCGCAACAAGGTGCTCACCGCGTTGATGGTGCTGGCCATCGCGCTCGGCATCGGCGCGGCGATGACCACCCTGACCGTGTTCAAGGTGCTGTCCGGCGACCCCATCCCGCACAAGAGCGAGCGCCTGTTCTACGTGCAGCTGGATCCCTACACCAAGGAAGGCTACAAGCCGGGCGAAGAGCCGGAGCAGCAGCTGACCCGCTTCGACGCCGAGGAGCTGCTGCGGCAGAAGAAGGCGCCGCGGCAGGCGATGATGACCGGCGGCGACGGCATCGTCGATCCGCGCGTGGATGCGCTCAAGCCGTTCAGCGTGAGCGCGCGTTACACCTCCGCCGATTTCTTCCCCATGTTCGACACGCCGTTCCTGTACGGACAGGGCTGGAGCGGCACCGAGGACAGCGGCCGCGCGCGGGTGGCGGTGATCAGCCGCAACCTCAACGAGAAGCTGTTCAAGGGCCAGAACAGCGTCGGCCGCGAGGTACTGTTCGAAGGCCATCCGCTGCGCATCGTCGGCGTGCTCGACAGCTGGTCGCCGCAGCCGCTGTTCTACGACGTGTTCGTCGGCAAGTACGACCGCAAGGAAGAGGTGCTGCTGCCGTTCTCCACCTCGCGCGACCTGCAGCTGGACCGCAGCGGCAACATGAACTGCTTCGGCCGCGAGATCGTCAACGACGCCACCGCGCTCAACGTGCCGTGCGCCTGGATCCAGTACTGGGTGGAGCTGGACGCGGCCGGCGACGCCGGTGCGTTCAAGGCCTACCTGGACAACTACTCCGAGCAGCAGCGCGCCGCCGGCCGCTTCGAGCGCCCGGCCAACACCCGCCTGCGCAACGTCATGCAGTGGATGGACTACCGCGGCGTGGTGCCCGGCGACGTGCGCCTGCAGATGTGGCTGGCGTTGGGCTTCCTGCTGGTGTGCCTGGTCAACACCGTCGGCCTGCTGCTGGCCAAGTTTCTGCGCCGCAGCGGCGAGATCGGCGTGCGCCGGGCGCTCGGCGCCAGCCGCGGCGAAATCTTCAAGCAGTGCCTGGTCGAGGCCGGCACCGTGGGCCTGGCCGGCGGGCTGCTCGGCCTGCTGTTCGCGCTCGGCGGCCTGTGGGCGGTGCGCCAGCGCCCGGCCGAGTACGCATCGCTCGCGCACCTGGACGGCTCGATGCTGGTGCTGACCTTCGCCCTGGCCATCTTCGCCAGCCTGCTGGCCGGCATCCTGCCGGCCTGGCGGGCGATGCAGGTGACCCCGGCGCTGCAGCTCAAGAGCCAGTAAGGCTGGAACGACTGGAGGGGTGGCGAGCAGGTCCGACCGGCTCTCCACCCGCTTCCCACCCCTCGTTTTTTCTTCCGCTTCCGGAGAACCCCATGGAAATCCGCCCC
This sequence comes from Stenotrophomonas sp. Y-13, assembly GCF_046267925.1. Lineage (NCBI taxonomy): Bacteria > Pseudomonadati > Pseudomonadota > Gammaproteobacteria > Lysobacterales > Lysobacteraceae > Stenotrophomonas > Stenotrophomonas sp. Y-13. The sequence goes on along the minus strand of NZ_CP176501.1, from coordinate 493,385 downwards.
ATCCTCTCCACGCTGGCGCGCCACAAGATGGCGGCCGCGCTGATCGTGCTGGAGATCGCGCTGAGCTGCGCCATCATCTGCAACGCACTGTTCATCGTCACCCAGCGCCTGGAGACACTGAACCTGGCCAGCGGCATGGACGATGACCGCCTGGTCGAGATCGCCCTGAGCGGCATCGGCCAGCAGACCGACGCCGATGCCCGCACCGCGCAGGACCTGGCGTCGCTGCGCGCCATCCCCGGCGTGGAACGCGTGGCCATCACCAACCAGCTGCCGTTCCAGAACGGCAGCTGGAACACCTCGCTCTCGCTCAGCGCCGAGCAGGAAGTCCCCACCCTCAGCGCCACCCAGTACATGTTCGGCGAAGGCACGCTGGCATCCATGGGGCTGAAGCTGGTCGCCGGCCGCGACTTCAACGCCGACGAATACAAGAGCAGCGACGAGCTGAACAAGATCGAGGACGTGAGCAACCTGTCCTCGGCCATCCTGCTGAGCAAGGCCGCCGCCGACAAGATGTTCCCGGAAGGCGATGCGCTGGGCAAAACCGTGTACATGGCCAACATCCCGCTGACCATCGTCGGCGTGGTCGACACCCTGCTGCGGCCCAACCTGATGGGCGGCAACCGCACGTTCTCGGCGATCTTCCCGATCCGCATGAACTTCTCCAACGGCGGCCGCTACCTGATCCGGGTCAGCGACCCGGCACGCCGCGCCGAGGTGCTCGAACAGGCGCTGGCCGCGCTGGACAGGAACGACCCCAACCGCCTGGTCTGGCGCAAGCAGACCTACGAAGAGGGCCGCGCCAAGTACTTCGCCAACGACCGCGACATGATCGGCCTGCTGCTGATCGTCAGCGCCCTGCTGCTGCTGGTGACCGCGCTGGGCATCGTCGGCCTGGCCAGCTTCTGGGTGCAGCAGCGCACCAAGCAGATCGGCATCCGCCGCGCCCTCGGCGCGACCAAGGGCCAGATCCTGCGCTACTTCCAGACCGAGAACTTCCTGCTGGCGACCATCGGCATCATCGTCGGCATGCTGCTGGCGTACCTGCTGAACCAGTGGCTGATGGGGCGCTACGAGCTGCCGCGGCTGCCGCTGCTGTACCTGCCGCTCGGCGCCGCGGCGCTGTGGTTGCTGGGCCAGCTGGCGGTGTTCGGCCCGGCGCGCCGCGCCGCGGCGATCCCGCCGGCCGTCGCCACCCGCAGCACCTGACCACGGACGCCCTTCCCGCGGCGGCAGGACGCACGCGGGAAGGCAGGCCCGGGACCCGTCCCGGGCCACAGGGAACACCGCACCACGGGGAACCATATGCTCGGCTACTACCTGCAGCTCGCGCTGCGAAGCTTCCGCCGCAACAGGGTACTGACCACCTTGATGGTGGTGACGATCGGCATCGGCATCGGTGCGGCGATGACCACGCTGACGCTGTACAAGGTGCTGTCCGGCGACCCGATACCGGACAAGAGCACGCGCCTGTTCTACCCGCGGCTGGAGCCGCGCACGCTCGGCCGCGACGTCAGCCTTGACCCGGAGCCGATGGACCAGCTGACCCGCTTCGACGCCGAGGAACTGCTGCGGCAGAAGCGCGGCGTGCGCCAGGCGATGATGAGCGCCGGCGCGGTGACGGTCCTGCCAGAAGGCACCGCGGCGCAGCCCTTCCGTGCCGCATCGCGCTACACCTCGGCCGATTTCTTCACCATGTTCAACGCGCCGCTGCGCGCCGGCCGCGGGTGGAGCGCGGACGACGACGCCGCACGCGCGCGGGTGGCGGTGATCGGCTCCGGGTTGGCCACGAAGCTGTTCGCCGACGCCGACCCGGTCGGGCGCGAGATCCGGCTGCCGCAGGGGGTGCTGCGTGTCATCGGGGTGATGGACGAATGGACGCTCAACCCGCGCTTCTACGACCTCAGCAACCGCCGCTTCGGCGGCGGCGAGCAGGTGTTCCTGCCGTTCTCCACCTCGCGCGACATGCGCCTGCCCACCCAGGGGAACATGAACTGCTGGGGCAACAGCAACAACGACCCGGAAGGCGCGCGCGGGCGCAACGCGCCATGCGCCTGGGTGCAGTACTGGGTGGAGCTGGCATCGCCCGGACAGGCTGGCGACTACCGCAAGTACCTGGCCGACTATTCGGACCAGCAGCGCGCCGCCGGCCGTTTTGAACGCCCGGCCAACGTGCGTCTGGATGACGTCATGGGCTGGCTCGACGTCAACCGCGTGGTGCCCAACGACGTGCGCATGCAGATGTGGCTGGCGTTCGGCTTCCTGCTGGTGTGCCTGCTCAACACCGTGGGCCTGCTGCTGGCCAAGTTCCTGCGCCGCAGTGGCGAGATCGGCGTGCGCCGTGCGCTCGGCGCCGCGCGCGGCGATATCTTCCGGCAATGCCTGGTGGAAGCCGGCGCCATCGGCCTGGCCGGCGGCCTGCTCGGCCTGGGCTTCGCCGCGCTGGGCCTGTGGCTGATCCGCCAGCAGCCGGACGATTACGCGCGGCTGGCGCAGATGGATACCGGCACCCTGCTGCTGAGCGTGACCCTGGCGCTGGCCGCCAGCCTGCTTGCCGGCCTGCTGCCGGCCTGGCGCGCGATGCAGGTGCCGCCGGCGCTGCAGCTCAAGAGCCAGTGAAGCAGGAACGAGTGAAGAGGAGTGAGAAGTGAGAGAAGTCCAGATCAAGAGCGCTTGCAATCAAGTCTGTCGTTTTTTCATGAGCAGTGATCGCAGCTGAGAAATGAAGCAACGGCTTGCCGTCGCTTCTTCTCGCTCCTCACTCCTCTTTACTCATTCCTCGCTCCCGGAGATTCCCATGGAGATCCGTCCGATCCTCTCGATCCTGATGCGGCACAAGACCGCCGCGGCGCTGATCGTGCTGGAGATCGCCCTGAGCTGCGCGATCATCTGCAACGCGATCTTCGTGATCGGCAACCGCACCACGGAAATGCGCCGCGAAAGCGGCATCGCCGAGGACGAACTGGTCCATATCAGCGTCAGCAGCCTGCAACCGGACCGCAACCGCGACGCGATGCGGCGCGAGGACACCGCCACCCTGGCCGCCGTCCCCGGGGTCAGGTCGGTCAGCAGCGTCAACCAGCTGCCCTACGGCGACAACGTCTGGGCGTCGGGCATCAACCTGCGCCCGGGCCAGGCCGACGCGGTCGTCACCGCCTCCAACTACATGGACGACGGCCACCTGCTGCCCACCCTGGGCCTGCGCGTGGTGGAGGGCCGCGGCTTCAACCCGGACGAGTACCAGGACCAGGACGCCCTGGACGCACCGGGGCAGGCGCCGCAGGTGCCCGCCGTGCTGCTGAGCCGCGCGCTGGCCGCACGCCTGTTCCCCGGCGGGAGCGCGCTGGGCCGCGACATCTACGTGTGGGGCGACCAGCCCACCCGCGTGGTCGGCGTGGTCGACCGGCTGATCGCCCCCGGGCGCGGACGCATGTTCGAGGACAGCGACCACAGCATGATCTTCCCGCTGTGGGTGTCCCACGGCAGCTATGTCCTGCGTACCGATCCGGCCCGCCGCGACGAGGTGCTGACGGCCGCGGTGGCCGCGCTCACCCGCGCCGACCCCAACCGGATCGTCGACACCCGCAAGACCGTCAGCGAGATGCGCCGCGACTTCTACAGCCGTGACCGCGCGGTGATCTGGCTGCTGGTGAGCGTGTGCGTCGCGCTGCTGGCGGTCACCGCGTTCGGCATCGTCGGCCTCGCCAGCTTCTGGGTGCAGCAGCGCACCCGCCAGATCGGCATCCGCCGCGCGCTGGGCGCCACCCGCACCCAGATCCTGCGCTACTTCCAGGCCGAGAATTTCATCCTCACCAGCACCGGCATCCTGATCGGGGTACTGCTGGCCTACACCTTGAACCTCACCCTGATGCGCCAGTACGAGCTGCCGCGCCTGCCCCTGGCCTACCTCCCGGCCAGCGCGCTGGTGCTATGGCTGCTTGGCCAGGTCGCGGTGTTCGGCCCGGCGCGCCGCGCCGCGGCGATCCCGCCCGCCGTCGCCACCCGCAGCGCCTGACCGGCGCAGGAGAAACCCGATGAAGACCCCGCTGTACCTGTTGCCCCTGCTGCTGGCGCCGGCCGTCCCGGCACTGGCGGCCGATGACCTGGCCACTACCATCGCCACGCTCGACCGCGCCGTGTTCGACAGCTTCAACCATTGCCAGGATCCGGCCCAGCTGGAGAAGCACGCCGGCTATTTCGACCCCGCGGTGGAGTTCTACCACGACACCGGCGGCGTCACCTGGACCCGCGAGGCCATGCTCGACAACACCCGCCGCCATGCCTGCGGCCGTTACACGCGCGAACTGATCGACGGCAGCCTGCAGGTGTTCCCGGTCAAGGATTTCGGCGCCATCGCCCAGGGCAGCCACCGCTTCTGCGACACCGCCAGCGGCAAGTGCGAGGGACTGGCCGACTTCGTCATGCTGTGGCGCCTGCACGATGGCCAGTGGTCGATCACCCGCGTGCTGAGCTACGGCCACCGCACGGCGCCCACGCCCGCGCAGCCATGAACTACACGCTGGAAACCGGCCTGCGTGGCTGCCTGCGGCATCCGCGGACAATGCTGCTGGCGGTCCTGACCCTGGCATTGGGGCTCGCATCGGTGATGACCATGCTGACGCTGTTGTCGGTGCTGTCGGCTGATCCGCTGCCCGGCATCAGCCACAGGCTCTACATCGCCTGGGCTGATTCGCGACCGGCGCCACGCAGTGGCGAGAACGACACCATCGATGGCACTGGCGCCAACGTACCGCCGCTTTGGAAGCTGCAGGACGTGCAGGCGATGCGTCACCAGCAGGCGGACGTCCGCCAGGTGGCGCTGCTGACCGCGCCGCTGTCGGTGAGCAATGCCGACGGCAGCAACACGCGCACCGCATCGGCGGTGCTGGCGGTAGGGCCCATGCTGTCGATGTTCGGCGTACCACTGCGCCATGGCCGTGCCTGGACGCCGGAGGAAGAACAGACGCGCGCGCCGGTAGTGGTGATCAGCCGCGCGCTGAGCCAGCGCCTGCTTGGCCGCGAAGACGGCACCGGTGCGGGGATCCGCCTTGGCCGCCATACATTCCAGGTGATCGGCATCAGCGAGCGCTGGGCACCACGCCCACGCCCACATTTCCTGCCCGGCAACGATCCCGGTTGGCAGGGCCATGGCGACGAGATCTTCGTGCCGGCGATGGCCGCGGTGGACGCGGGCGTGGAGGTCACCAGTACACGCCAATGCGATGGGGGTGGCTTCGATGGTTTCCGCTTCGATGAAATCAACATCGACAACTGCCGGTGGCTGGTGCTGTGGGCCGAGCTGCTGGATGGGGTTCAGCATGAAGCGTATGCACGCAGTCTGCAGGCGTTCGCAGCGCAGCGGCGGGCCAGTGGGGCCTTCGAGCGCGCTGCCGACACGACCCTGCGGCCCATGGGCGAATGGCTGCGTTTCAACCGCGTCGTGCCCGACAGCGTGCGCCTGAACCTGTGGCTGGCCGCCGGCTTGCTGGCCTTGTGCCTGGTCAATGTCGCCGGCCTGTTGGCCGCGCGCTTCCTGCGCCGTGCCGGCGAGCACGGCATACGTCGTGTACTCGGTGCGCCACGGCGCTCGATCATCGCCGCCTGCCTGGTGGAAGCCGGACTGGCCGGAGTGCTCGGGGGCGTACTCGCATTGCCGTTGACACTGGGCGGGCTGTGGCTGATGCGCCAACAGGGTGAGGCGTATGCACCACTGGCGCGCTTCAGCCTCCCACTGTTCCTTGCCTTGCTGGCGCTGGCACTGCTCACCGGCCTGCTGGTGGGATTGCTGCCTGCGCTGCGCGCGGCCCGGCAGGAGCCGGCGCTGCAGGTCAAGACGCTCTAAGGAAGACCAGCATGTTCCCTCTGTTGTCCGCGCTGCGCCGCAACCCATTGATGCCCCGGCTGATCGTGCTGCAGGTCATGGTGGCCAGCGCGATCCTCTGCAACACCCTGTTCCTGCTGGGCCAGCAAGCCGCCCCCTTGCTGGTGGATGATGGTCTGGCAGGCGATGAACTGGTGATCGTCGACCAACTGGTCAGCCGCGGTGCGCCATGGACCCCCGCGCAGGTCCGTGCAGGTCGCGATGCCCTTGCATCGATCGCCGGCGTCCGCGCCGCCAGCGCCGCGTCCGGCGTACCAATGCGCCAGACGCTGACCCTGGCCTTCGAGCTCAAGTCAGCCGACGGCACGATGCTGGCGACCACCGGCTATGTCGGTGAGCGCCTGCTGGAGACTTTCGGCCTGCGCCTGACCCGCGGACGCGACTTCCTGGACACCGAGTACCGCGACATCCGCATGGCCGACGACATGCATACGCCGATCATCATCACCGAAGCGCTGGCGCGGGCGTTGCTGGGGGATGCCGATCCCGTTGGAGCAACGTTGCGGTCAAGCGACGACAAAGGCAGCTACAGGGTCGTGGGTGTCGTCGCCCATCTCATGCGCTACCAGCTGTCGGAACTTGACGACGGAAAGGCGGAATACTCGATCATCATCCCCGGCATTCTCGACGGCATGCCCATCGCCAGCTATGCGCTGCGCACCGCCCCCGGCAACCGCGAAGCGCTGCGTGCGCAGGTGTCGAAGGTGCTGGACCAGCACTTCTCCGGGCGGCTGGTCGCGGGCATCGCGCCGGTGGTGGCCGACTATGAACACCTGCGGGACGACGGACTGCGCACCCGGCGCGCGGCGGTCTGGCTGCTGTCCACGGTGAACGCCGTGGTCGCCACGATCACCCTGATCGGCATCGCCAGCCTCAGTGGCTACTGGATCCAGCAGCGCACACGCCAGATTGGCATACGCCGCGCCCTGGGGGCCACGCGCGGACAGATCCTGCGTCACTTCCTGGCCGAGAACCTGGTGCTGGTCGGTGTGGGGTTGGCGTTGGGCCTGCTCCTGGCGCTGGGCATCAATCAATGGCTGATGCAGCATTACGAGTTGGCACGGCTGCCGTTACCCTACCTGCCGGCGGCGGCGGTGTTGCTGCTGGCGCTGGGACAGCTGGCGGTTGCCGGCCCGGCGCACCGCGCAGCGGGGCTGCCGCCTGCCAGCGCGGCCCGCAGTGTGTAAGGCCGGCGCTCCCCCACCCCCTTCTTTCCTGCAAGGCCCCGAATGCCGCAGATACTGATCATCGACGACAACGCCGCCGTGGCCACCGCGCTGGACGTGCTGTTTTCGCTGCACGACATCGAGACGCGCCATGCGTGTTCGCCCGCGCAGGGGCTGGCGATGCTCGCCGAACAGGAGTTCGACCTGGTCATCCAGGACATGAACTTCACCGCCGACACCACGTCCGGCGAAGAGGGACAGGTGCTGTTCCGGCAGATCCGCGACAGCTGGCCGGACCTGCCGGTGATCCTGCTGACCGCCTGGACCCACCTGGACAGCGCGGTGGAACTGGTCAAGGCCGGTGCCGCCGACTACCTGGCCAAGCCCTGGGACGACGGGCGCCTGCTGACCACGGTCAACAACCTGCTCGAGCTGGCCGAGACCCGCCGCGAACTGAGCCGCCGCCGCCAGCGCGAGCTCAAGCAGCGCCAGAGCCTGCACGAACGCTACGACCTGGCCGGGGTGGTATTCGCCGACCCGGCCAGCGAGCGGGTCATCAGCCTGGCCTGCCAGGTCGCGCGCTCGGACCTGCCGGTGCTGATCACCGGCCCCAACGGCGCCGGCAAGGAGAAGATCGCCGAGATCATCCAGGCCAACTCCGGCAAGCGCGGCGGCGCGTTCGTCGCGCTCAACTGCGGCGCGATCCCGGCCGAGCTGATCGAGGCCGAACTGTTCGGCGCCGAGGCCGGCGCCTACACCGGCGCCAACAAGGCGCGCGAAGGCAAGTTCGAGGCCGCCGACGGCGGCACCCTGTTCCTGGACGAGATCGGCAACCTGTCGCTGGCCGGGCAGATGAAGCTGCTGCGCGTGCTGGAGACCGGCCGCTTCGAGCGCCTGGGGTCCAACCGCGAGCGCCAGGTGAAGGTGCGCGTGGTCAGCGCCACCAACGCCGACCTGCCGGCGATGATCCGCGACGGCAGCTTCCGCGAGGACCTGTATTACCGGCTCAACACGGTGGAACTCGCCCTGCCGGCATTGGCCGAGCGCCGCGAGGACATCCTGCCGCTGGCCCGCCACTTCCTCGGCGACGAGGGCAAGCCGCTGTCGCCGCAGGCCGCGCAGGCGCTGCAGCGGCATACCTGGCCCGGCAACGTGCGCGAGCTGCGCAACGTGATCCAGCGCGCCAGCCTGCTCGCGCAGGGGCCGCGGATCGAAGTGGTCGACCTGAACCTGCCGCGCGCGCCGCAGCGGCCCATCGCGCAGGCGGACGAACCTGACCGCGCGCGCATCGTCGGCGCGCTGGAGCGCGCCGGCGGGGTCATCGCCCAGGCGGCGGCGGACCTGGGCCTGAGCCGGCAGGCGCTGTACCGGCGCATGGACCGCCACGGCATCCCGCGCGACTGACATGCACATGCTGAGAACCCGCTCCTTCACCTTCCGCCTGTTCCTGCGCCTGTTGCCGGTGCTGGGCCTGGCCGCGGCGCTGCCGTGGCTGCTGGCTTACTGGATGGACCGCGGCTGGGTGGTCACCGTGGTTTCCACGGTGCTGCTGCTGTCGCTGATGTGGTGGACGCTGCGCCGCGCCACCGCGCCGATCCGGTCGCTGCTGCGCTCGCTGGCGGGCATCACCAGCAGCTACCGCGACGGCGAGTACAACTTCGGCGTGCACTGGCGCGGCGACGACGAACTGGCGCAGCTGGTCAAGGCGCATGCCGAGCTCGGCGACGTGCTGCGCGAGCAGCGCCAGGCGCTGGTGCAGCGCGAGCTGCTGCTCGACACCATGGTGCAGAACACGCCGGTGGCGATGCTGCTGCTGGCCGATGGCGGCGATGGCGTGCAGCGCGTGGCGTTCTCCAACATCTCCGCGCGCAAGCTGCTGCACGGCGGCTGGAAGCTGGAAGGCAAGCGCATGCACGAGCTGCTGGAAAACATGCCGGTGGAGCTGCGCAATGCCATCGCCCGCGGCGGCGACAGCCTATTCGCGGTGCGCGAGGCCGACGGCGACGAGGACGACGAGCAGATCTACCACCTGTCGCGGCGCAGCTTCCATCTCAACGGCCGCCCGCACGACCTGCTGCTGCTGCGCCTGCTCACCGCCGAGCTGCGGCGCCAGGAAGTGCAGACCTGGAAAAAGGTGATCCGCGTCATCAGCCACGAGCTCAACAACTCGCTGGCGCCGATCGCCTCGCTCGCGCATTCCGGCGCCGAGCTGGTGCGGCGCGGGCGCGTCGAGCGGCTGGAGGACATCTTCGGCACGGTCGAGGAACGCGCGCGGCACCTAGAGGGTTTCATCCGTGGCTACGCGCGCTTCGCCAAGCTGCCGCAGCCACAGCTGCAGACCGTGGCCTGGGGGCCGTTCCTGCGCGGGCTGCAGCAGCAGATCCCGTTCCGCATGGTGCCGCCGCCCGAGGACCTGTGCAGCCGGGTCGATCCGGCGCAGTTCTCGCAGGCGCTGCTCAACCTGCTCAAGAACGCGCACGAGGCCAGCAGCGACAACGGCGTCACCGAGGACACGGTCGAGGTACGGCTGGCGCGGCTGCCGCATTGGCTGCGCATCGAGGTGCTGGACCGCGGCACCGGCATGAATGAAGCGGTGCTGCAGAACGCGCTGATGCCGTTCTACTCGACCAAGCGCAACGGCACCGGCCTGGGCCTGGCATTGACCCGCGAAATCGTGGAAGCGCACGACGGCCGCATCTCCCTGCAGAACCGCAACGACGGCGGTCTGTGCGTAACGCTGCTGCTGCCGGCCGGCGGCTGACCCGCGGCGGCGCGCCTGCCGCATCGCGCTAGCGTGCGTCGCCGGCGATGGCGGTTGCCGCGGTGGCTGCCGGCACCGGCCCGGCGTACCGATACCACGCGCCGCACACGTATACCCGCGGCACTGCCCGGCGCGCGTCGCCACCCGGCCGGCATTGCGGGCCGGCACTGCGATGGACGCCTCCAATAGTGGGCGCTACGTGCACAACCGGTGCCGCCCGCGCATTGCCGCAGCGCCGCCGCCGCGGCCGGCAGCTCAGGCCTTCTTCTGCGGGCGCTTCCAGCCTTCGATGGTCTGCTGGCGGCTGCGCGCCACCGTCAGCCGGTCCTCCGGCGCATCGCGGGTGACCACCGAGCCGGCGGCGATGGTGGCGCCGTCGCCCAGCGTCACCGGCGCCACCAGCGAGCTGTTGGAGCCGACGAACACGCGGTCGCCGATACGGGTCTGGAACTTGTTCACGCCATCGTAGTTGCAGGTGATGGTGCCGGCGCCGATGTTGCTGCCGCTGCCGATCACCGCATCGCCCAGGTAGGTGAGGTGGTTGGCCTTGCTGCCCTTGCCCAGCGTCGCGCTCTTGGTCTCGACGAAGTTGCCCACGTGCACGCCGTCGGCCAGCACCGTGCCCGGGCGCAGCCGGGCGAACGGGCCGATCAGCGCGGCGCCGTCGCTGACCACGCCGTCCAGGTCGCAGTGCGGCCGCACCTGGGTGCCGGCACCGAGCTTGACGTCCTTCAGCCGTACGAAGGCGCCGATGGTGACGCCATCGCCCAGCTCGACCTCGCCCTCCAGCACCACGTTGGCGTCGATCTGCACGTCGCGGCCGACCTTGACCGTGCCGCGCTGGTCGAAGCGCGACGGGTCGAGCAGGCGCACGCCCTGTTCGCACAGCGCACGCGCCGCGCGCAGCTGCCAGGCCCGCTCGAGCTGCGCCAGCTGCCAGGGATCATTGGCGCCCTCGGCTTCCTGCGGGTCGGCCACGTGCACCAGCAGCGCCGGGGTGTACTCGGCGGCCGCCGCGGCGAACACATCGGTCAGGTAGTACTCGCCCTGTGCGTTGGCGTTGGACAGGCCCGACAGCCAGCGCCGCAACGCGGTCGATTCGGCGGTGATGATGCCGGTGTTCACGGTGCGGATGCGCTTCTGCTCGTCGTTGGCATCCTTCTGTTCGACGATGGCCGCGACCTTGCCTTCGGCATCGCGCACCACGCGGCCGTAACCGCCCGGGTCGTCGAGTTCGGCCACCAGCACCGCGAGCCGCGGCGCGTCGTGCAGCAGCGCGCGCAGGGTATCGGCACGGATCAGCGGCACGTCGCCGTACAGCACCAGCACCTGCGCGGTATCCGGTACCGCCGGCATCGCCTGCAGCACGGCGTGGCCGGTGCCCAGCTGCTGCACCTGCTCCGCCCAGGCCAGGTCGTCCTGGCCGGCGAAGGCGGCGCGCACGGCCTCGCCACCGTGGCCGTGCACCACGTGGATGCCGGCAGGCTGCAGCTGGCGCGCGGTCTCGATCACGTGCGCCAGCATCGGCCGCCCCGCCACCGGTTGCAGCACCTTGGGCAGGGCCGATTTCATGCGCTTGCCGGCGCCGGCGGCGAGGATGATGACGTGCAGCGGGTGGCTCATCGGCGGACTTCCGGTAATCGATGCAGGGATTCTAAGAAGGCACCGGCAGGCCGTCGAGCGCGGTGGCGCGGCACGACCCGCATGTGCGTGGCAGGCCTGCGGCGCGCCTGCCGCCGGCCCCGTGCGTCAGGCGCACGATCGCCACGGGAAATCCCGCAGCTGGACGATGCCCCGCGCAGGGCGCGCGACCACTGCAGCGCACGTGCCCCGCGCGCGCCATGGGCATGCGGCCGCCGCCAGCGGGTAGCATGGGCGCCTTTCCCTGCCTGCGTTCATCCCGATGACCCTGTTGCGACAAGGCGGTCGCTATATCGCCGCCGGCCTGATGCAGTTGCTGCTGGACTGGCTGGTGTTCGTGGCGGCCACCGCCGCCGGCCTGCCGCCGGTGCCCGGCAACCTGCTCGGGCGCGGCAGCGGTGCCCTGCTCGGCTTCTGGCTCAATGGCCGCTACACCTTCCCGCGCGCGGACGGACGCCGCCACGGCTGGAAGCACTTCGCCCGCTTCCTCGCGTTGTGGCTGCTGATGACCGCCGCCAGCAGCGGGCTGCTGGCATGGACCACGCACGCGCTGGGGCTGCAGATGGCATGGCTGGCCAAGCCGCTGGTGGAAGGCGGGCTGGCGGTACTGAACTTCTTCCTGCTGCGCCACGTGGTCTACCGCTGACCGGAGCGATGCGCGGTGCCGGCCTGGTTGCTCGATGGGGACGCGGGGTTCGCTCCGCAGGGGGACTTTCCGGCGAGGTGCGTGCCGGGCAAGCCCGGCACCTACGGGGGCGACATGCCCGGCGAGGCGCCGGGCCGGCCTGGTTGCTCGATGGGGATGCGGGGTTCGCTCCGCAGGGGGGACTTTCCGGCGAGAGGCGCGTGCCGGGCGAGCCCGGCACCTACGGGTGGGCAGCCAACGAAAAACGCCGGGCAAGCCCGGCGTTTTTCGTTACCTTGACCGCACTGTGCTCAGTGCTTGAGGTTGCGGCGCAGGCGTTCCAGCGCCTGCAGCTGCGCGGTGACTTCGGCCAGGCGCTGCTGCGCCTCGGCCAGCTCCATGGCTTCGCCACGGTTGGCCAGCACGCGCTCGGCTTCTTCCTTGGCCTTGCGCACCGCCGCCTCGTCGATGTCGGTGGCGCGGATGGCGGTGTCGGCCAGCACGGTCACGACCTGCGGCTGCACTTCCAGGATGCCGCCGGAGATGGCGAAGTCCAGGTGCTCGCCGGCGGCGGTGGTGACCACGACCTTGCCCGGCTTCAGGCGGGTGATCAGCGGCGCATGCTTGGGCGCGATGCCCAGCTCGCCCAGCTCACCGGTGGCCACGACCAGGGTCGCTTCGCCGCTGAAGATCTGCTGCTCGGCACTGACGATGTCGCAACGGATGGTGCTCATGGAACTCTCTTCGCCTGGTTGGGTGGGCCTGCGCCCACCGCAGGATGCCGCAGAGGCGGAGCGGACTCCGCCTCACGCCGGAATTAGGCCTTTTCGGCCATCTTCTTGGCCTTCTCGACCGCTTCTTCGATGCCGCCGACCATGTAGAACGCCTGCTCCGGCAGGTGGTCGTACTCGCCATCGACGATGGCCTTGAAGCCACGGATGGTTTCCTTCAGCGGCACGTACTTGCCCGGCGAGCCGGTGAACACTTCGGCCACGTGGAACGGCTGGCTGAAGAAGCGCTCGATCTTGCGCGCGCGCGACACGGCCTGCTTGTCTTCCTCGGACAGCTCGTCCATGCCCAGGATGGCGATGATGTCCTTCAGCTCCTTGTACTTCTGCAGGGTCTGCTGGACGCGCTGGGCGGTTTCGTAGTGCTCGTTGCCGATGACCTGCGGGTCCATCTGGCGCGAGGTGGAATCCAGCGGGTCCACCGCCGGGTAGATGCCCAGCGAGGCGATCGAGCGCGACAGGGTCACGGTCGAGTCCAGGTGGGCGAAGGTGGTGGCCGGCGACGGGTCGGTCAGGTCGTCCGCGGGCACGTACACGGCCTGGATCGAGGTGATCGAACCGGTCTTGGTCGAGGTGATGCGCTCCTGCAGGACGCCCATTTCCTCGGCCAGGGTCGGCTGGTAGCCCACCGCCGACGGCATGCGGCCCAGCAGCGCGGACACTTCGGTACCGGCCAGCGTGTAGCGGTAGATGTTGTCGACGAACAGCAGCACGTCCTTGCCCTTGCCGTTGGCGTCCTTCTCGTCGCGGAAGTACTCGGCCATGGTCAGGCCGGTCAGGGCGACGCGCAGGCGGTTGCCCGGCGGCTCGTTCATCTGGCCGTACACCATCGCCACCTTGTCCAGGACGTTGGAGTCCTTCATCTCGTGGTAGAAGTCGTTGCCCTCGCGGGTACGCTCGCCCACGCCGGCGAACACGGACAGACCCGAGTGCGCCTTGGCGATGTTGTTGATCAGCTCCATCATGTTGACGGTCTTGCCGACGCCGGCGCCGCCGAACAGGCCGACCTTGCCGCCCTTGGCGAACGGGCACATCAGGTCGATGACCTTGATGCCGGTTTCCAGCAGTTCGGTCGAGGACGACTGGTCTTCGTACGACGGCGCGGCGCGGTGGATTTCCCACGAATCGGAGGCGGCGACCGGGCCGGCCTCGTCGATCGGGCGACCCAGCACGTCCATGATGCGGCCCAGGGTGCCGGCGCCGACCGGCACCGAGATGGCGCGGCCGGTGTTGTTGGCGACCAGGCCACGCTTCAGGCCATCGGTGGAACCCAGCGCGATGGCGCGGACGATGCCGTCGCCGAGCTGCTGCTGGACTTCCAAGGTGATGTCGGTGTTCTCGACCTTCAGCGCGTCGTACACCTTCGGCACGTCGCTGCGCGGGAATTCGACGTCGACGACGGCGCCGATGATCTGAACGATCTTGCCCTGACTCATTGCTGCATCCTCTAATTAAATGCTTTGACTGTGCGCGTCAGACTGCTGCCGCGCCGCCGACGATTTCGGAGATTTCCTGGGTGATCGCTGCCTGGCGGGCCTTGTTGTAGACCAGCTGCAGGGTTCCGATCAGCTTGTTCGCGTTGTCGCTTGCCGCCTTCATCGCCACCATGCGTGCCGCGTGCTCGGAAGCAACGTTCTCCAGCACGGCCTGGTACACCAGCGACTCGATGTAGCGCGTGATCACGTGCTCGAGCACGGTCGCGGCATCGGGTTCGTACAGGTAGTCCCAGTCGTGCGAGGCGACCTGCGTGTCGCTGGCCGGCAACGGCAGCAGCTGGTCGAAGGACGCCTTCTGCGTCATCGTGTTGATGAAGCGGTTGTAGACCAGGTACACGCGATCGACCTTGCCTTCGGTGAAGGCGTCGAGCATCACCTTGATCACGCCGATCAGCGTCTCCAGCTTCGGCTGGTCGCCGATGTGGGTGACGCTGCCGACCATGTTCACGTTGACCCGGCGGAAGAACACGCTGGCCTTCTGGCCGATGGTCACCATGTCGATCTCGGCGCCCTTTTCCTGCCAGCCGCGCATTTCGGCCACGGCCTTGCGGAACAGGTTGTTGTTCAGGCCGCCGGCCAGGCCGCGATCCGAGGAGATCACGATGTAACCCACGCGCTTGACGTTGTCGCGCTCGACCAGGAACGGATGCTGGAAGTCGGTGCTGGCCTGGGCCAGGTGGCCGATCACCTGCTTCATCGCCTGCGCGTACGGACGCGAGGTCTTCATCCGATCCTGCGCCTTGCGGATCTTGGAGGCGGAGACCATCTCGAGCGCGCGCGTCACCTTGCGGGTGTTCTGCACGCTCTTGATCTTGGTTTTGATTTCGCGTCCGCTTGCCATCTCTTATTCCCATGGAGCGGGGGCCTTCCCCCGCTGTGTCACAGTGAAGCGGGGCCAAGGCCCCGCTCTACGTGCGGCTTACCAGCTGCCGGTGGTCTTGAACTCGGAGATGCCCTTCTTGAAGGCGGCTTCGATCTCGTCGTTCCAGGCGCCGGTGGCGTTGATCTTGGCGGTCAGCTCGCCGGCGGTGTTGGCGAAGTGGGCGTGCAGGCCCTCTTCGAACGCCAGCAGCTTGTTGACCGGCACGTCGTCCAGGTAACCCTCGTTGACGGCGTAGATCGACAGCGCCTGGTTGGCGATGGACATCGGCGCGTACTGCTTCTGCTTCATCAGCTCGGTGACGCGCTGGCCACGCTCCAGCTGCTTGCGGGTCGCTTCGTCCAGGTCCGAGGCGAACTGCGCGAACGCCGCCAGCTCACGGTACTGGGCCAGCGAGATGCGGATGCCGCCGGACAGCTTCTTGATGATCTTGGTCTGGGCCGAGCCACCGACGCGCGACACCGAGATACCGGCGTTCACGGCCGGGCGGATGCCGGCGTTGAACAGGTCGGTTTCCAGGAAGATCTGGCCGTCGGTGATCGAGATCACGTTGGTCGGGACGAACGCGGACACGTCGCCGGCCTGGGTCTCGATGATCGGCAGCGCGGTCAGCGAACCGGTCTTGCCGGTGACCTTGCCCTCGGTGAACTTCTCGACGTACTCCTCGGACACGCGGGCGGCGCGTTCCAGCAGGCGCGAGTGCAGGTAGAACACGTCGCCCGGGTAGGCTTCGCGGCCCGGCGGACGCTTCAGCAGCAGCGAGATCTGGCGGTAGGCCACGGCCTGCTTGGACAGGTCGTCGTACACGATCAGCGCGTCTTCGCCGCGATCCATGAAGTACTCGCCCATGGTGCAGCCGGCGTAGGCGCTGATGTACTGCATCGCGGCCGACTCGGAAGCGGTGGCGGCCACGACCACGGTATGGGCCAGCGCGCCGTTCTCTTCCAGCTTGCGCACGATGTTGGCCACGGTCGAGGCCTTCTGGCCGATCGCGACGTACACGCACTTGATGCCGGTGCCCTTCTGGTTGATCACCGCGTCGATCGCCATGGCGGTCTTGCCGGTCTGGCGGTCACCGATGATCAGCTCGCGCTGGCCACGGCCGATCGGGATCATCGAGTCGACCGACTTGTAGCCGGTCTGCACCGGCTGGTCGACGGACTTGCGCCAGATCACGCCCGGGGCAACGCGCTCCACCGGAGCGGTCAGCGAGGTGCCCAGCGGGCCCTTGCCGTCGATCGGCTCACCCAGCGCGTTGACCACGCGGCCGAGCATTTCCGGACCCACCGGCACTTCCAGGATGCGGCCGGTGGTCTTGGCCACGTCGCCTTCGCGCAGGTGCTCGTAGTCGCCCAGCACCACGGCGCCGACCGAGTCGCGCTCCAGGTTCAGCGCCAGCGCGTAGGTGTTGTTCGGCAGCTCGATCATTTCGCCCTGCATCACGTCGGCCAGGCCGTAGATGCGCACGATGCCGTCGGACACCGAGGTCACGGTGCCTTCGTTGCGCGATTCCGCGGACAGCGCGACCTTCTCGATGCGGTTCTTGATCAGTTCGCTGATTTCGGAGGGGTTGAGCGTGGTAGCCATCGTCAAGTCCTAGTGCCGGCGATCAAGCCGGACGATAAGTGAATTCAGTTTGCGAGCGCGGTCTGCAGGCGCGACAGCTTGCCCTTGAGCGAACCATCGATGACCACGTCGCCGGCATCGATCACGGCGCCGCCGATCAGCGAAGCGTCCACCGCGGTCGACACCTCGACGTCGCGGCCGAAGCGGCGACGCAGCGCGAGCTTGATCTTTTCCAGCTCGTCGGCCGACAGCGCGGCCGCCGAGGTGACGGTGGCCTTGACCACGTTCTCGGCTTCGGCGCGCAGCTGGTCGAACAGGCCGGCGATCTCCGGCAGCTGCTGCAGGCGGTGCGATTCGGCCAGCAGGTTCAGGAAGCGGCCGTAGGTTTCGCCCGCCGCTTCCGGGGCCAACAGGGCCACGGCGTCGCCGCGGGCCAGCTCCGGATTGGACAGCAGGGCCGACACGCGCGGATCGGCGGCAACGCGGGCGGAGAACGCAAGTGCTTCGGACCACGGCGCGAACTTGCCTTCCTCGCGCGCAATCGCGAACGCGGCGCGGGCATACGGGCGGGCAAGCGTGAGGGCCTGGCTCATCTATCAGATCTCCGCGGCCAGCTCGTCGAGCAGCGCCTTGTGGGCGTTGGCGTCGATTTCGCGCTTGAGCAGCTTCTCGGCACCGGTCACGGCCAGCACGGACACCTGCTTGCGCAGGTCTTCGCGGGCGCGGTTGGCGGCGGCGTCGATTTCAGCCTGGGCCAGTTCTTTCTGGCGGTTGGCTTCGGCGATGGCTTCGTTCTTGGCGGCCTCGACGATCTGGTTGGCGCGGGCATGGGCCTGGTCGATGATCTCGTTGGCCTTGCCACGGGCTTCCTTCAGCGCCTCGTTGACCTTCACTTCCGCCTGGGCCAGGTCTTTCTGGCTGCGATCGGCCGCGGCGAGGCCTTCGGCGATCTTCTGCTGGCGCTCTTCGATGGCCTTCATCAGCGGCGGCCAGATCTTGGTCGCGATGATCCAGATCAGCGCGGCAAAGGCCAGTGCCTGTGCAAAGAGGGTGAGATTGATATTCATGGGTTAGCTCGATCGCTGGTGTCGGGGTGGTTGCGCCGCCGTGGCGGCGCAACCGGACCTTCATCCGAAGCCGGATGCCCGCAGGCACCCGGCCGTCTCACTTCAGCTGGATCAGCCCGCCAGCTTGGCGGCTTCGGCCAGCAGGGCAGCGGCCAGCGGGTTGGCGAAGGCCAGCAGCAGGCCGACGGCGACCGAGATGATGAACGCGGCGTCGATCAGGCCGGCGGTGATGAACATGCGGACCTGCAGGACCGGGATCAGTTCCGGCTGGCGGGCAGCCGATTCCAGGAACTTACCAGCCATGATGGCCAGACCCAGACCGGCGCCCAGCGCGGCCAGGCCGATCATGATGCCGACGGCAAGGGCGGTGGAGCTCTGAACTTGGGCGAGATTGGTCAGGACGGCGAAGTACATGGTTTTCTCCGAGAACTAAGGGTAGCTAAGGGTGATGAAACGGATGAAGGTTGGAACTGGTTGAAGCTTGTAGCTTAGTGGCTGTCTTCCGACAGGCTCAGGTACACGATCGACAGCATCATGAAAATGAAGGCCTGCAGCGGAATCACCAGCAGGTGGAACAGCATCCAGCCCAGGCCGAACACGCCACCGGCAACAGCACCGAACAAGCCGGCGCCGCCCAGCACCCAGATCAGCAGGAAGACGATCTCGCCGCCGAACATGTTGCCGAACAGTCGCATCGCCAGGGAGATCGGCTTGCTCAGCCACTCGACGATGTTGAGGATCAGGTTGAACGGCATCATCCACTTGCCGAACGGGGCGGTCAGGAACTCCTTGACGAAGCCGACCAGGCCCTTGGAACTGAGCGAGAAGAAGACCATCAGGAAGAACACGCTGATCGACATGCCCAGGGTGGCATTGACGTCGGCGGTCGGCACCGGCTTCCAGTAGTGGACGCCCGCCCATTCCAGCGGCTTGGCGATGAAGTCGGCCGGGATCATCTTGATGAGGTTCATCAACAGGATCCAGAAGAAGATGGTGATCGCGATCGGCGTCACCAGCTTGCTCTTGCCGTGGTAGGTGTCCTTGGCCTGGCGGTCGACGAACTCCAGGCAGATTTCAACGAACGCCTGCCACTTGCCCGGCACGCCGGCGGTGGCCTTGCGGGTGGCCATCCAGAAGGCGAACACCATCAGCAGGCCCATCAGCACCGCGGTGACGACGGTATCGACATGGATGGTCCAGAAGCTGCCGCCGTCCCCGACCTTGACGGTCAGGTTCTGCAGGTGATGCTGGATATAGGTGGTAGGGGTTAGAGCCTCGCCCGCCATGAGTCCGGATACCTTTTGTGAATTCGATCAACGCCTGGCCAGAGCCAGAACCTGGAACATCAGCGCCACTGGAATCGCTGCCAGCAGGGCCAAGGGAGGAAGCCGCCACCAGACGAACGCCATTGCCAGCACGGCGACAATCAGCACGATCTTCAGCGCGAACCCCAGGAACATGCGGATCATCGCCGAACCGGCGGCCTGAACGCCGCCGCCGAGTCCCACCCATGCCGCCAGCACCGTCCCCGCCACCACCGCCACGCCGGAAACCAGCGCGCCCAGGGCGTACTTCGGCCCCAACAGCAGGAAGGCCAGCGCGAGGACAACCACTGCGACCAGCGGGTACACCGCGGCACGCAGCATCAGCCGCCGACCCGCATCAACGGAGTTCAGCACGTGGAATGTCCTGCTTCATGGAACAAGGAGATCTGGCGGCGCCGGGGGCGCCTCGTCGAGCCGCGAAAGTATAGCAGCGGGACATTTTGCGAGACAACCGCCACAAGCCGCCCCCCTGCGGATCGCAAGTTGCGGCATTTACTGGAATTTTCAGCCGTCCCGGGTTAGGGCGGGCGAATCCCGTTTTTGCGCTGCAACATGCGGAACTTCGGCCGCGGCGGCGGGTCACACCTGCACGTCCGCCGCCATTACCTCGTCGATGTGCGCGACGGACGCACCGGGCGAGGTGGCCCGCCCAGGGCCACCTCGCCGCATTTTGCACGCCGCGTGCACTCCGCGGTCACGCAGGTGTCACACCGCTTCGGCCACGGTAGCCGCTCCCTGATTTCCTACACGGAGCGAACCGAACGATGCGCCTCCCCCCGCACCTCCCGACCTGCGCCTCCTGCGCGCTTGCCCTGGCCCTGCTGCAGGCCGCGCCTGCCCACGCCGCGGACGGCGATCCGCGCTTCACCCTGCGCCTGGGCGCGATGAACATCGATTCGTCCAATACCCTGCGCGGCAGCGGCACGGTCGGCGGCCAGGAACTGGCGTTCGACGAGGATTTCGACCTTGGGGGCAAGGAATGGGAGCCGCGCGTGGACGGCCTGTTCCGCATCAGCGAGCGGCAGCGGCTGATCTTCGATTACTTCCGCTACGACAAGGACCGCCGCCAGGCGCTGGGCGAGAGCATCAGCTTCGACGGCACCACGGTGCCGGCCGGCAGCTTCGTCAAGGGCAACCTGAAGTACCAGGTGGCCAGCCTGGTCTATGACTACGCGGTGGTCGACGGCGAGCGTTTCGACCTTGGCCTGCAGCTCGGCGCCGAGTACGCCAAGGTGGACGCCAACGCCTATGCCGACCTCGGCCAGCTGTACCAGGGCCAGGTGCTCGACGAGAAGACCGACGGCATCGCCCCGGTGGTCGGCGCGCGCCTGACCTTCACCCCGTCCGAACACTGGCTGATCAACCTGCAGGGCCAGTACCTCAACACGCGCTGGGGCAACTTCGATGACTACGAAGGCGACCTGAGCCGCGCCAACGCCATCGTGCAGTACAACGTCAACCCGAACTTCGGCATCTTCGCCGGCTACGACTGGTTCAAGCTCGACGTCGACCGCAAGGGCAGCGACGGCCTCATCGGCCTGAAGCAGGAATTCAAGGGCCCGCTGGTCGGCGTGAGCCTGTCGTTCTGACCCGGCCGGTCACGGCATGCGTGGCGGCGGGCCATGCCCGCCAGGCGCCGTGCAGGCAACCCGGCACCGCGCGGCATGGCACCGCGTCCCGGCACCGATGGCAGGCCTACAGCAGCCTGCCTTCGGCATCGGTGGCCGGCGCCGGGAACATCTGCGCCGCGACGCAGAGGTAATCGGCCAGCGGCATCTGCCCGATGCTGGCGCGGCGCTGGTCCACCTGTTCCGGCGCTTCCATGGCCTTGGGCTGCCACCTGCCACCGATGGCGGCGAGCTGGCTGCCGTAACGCTGCGGCTTGCCGGCGTTCACCAGCACCCGGTCGGTCAGCAGGGCGAATTCGCGCGATGAGACCTCGCCGCTGGCCAACCGCGGCGCCAGCCCGTCCAGCACCTGCCGCTGCAAGCCGGCATCGGCGTCGGCGTGCTGCACCAGCAGCCAGGCCGCGCGCAGGCCATCCACGCCGACCGCGCGCACGTCCGGCAGCCCCCCATGATCGGCGACCACCTACCTGATCTTCGCCAGGTTTGCCGCGTCCACCGCAAGCATCTTCTCGACCATCGCCTGCGACCAGTCGCCGTCGCGCGCCTGCTGGTCCAGGCGCGCCATTTCCAGCAGTTGTTCGCGCAACCGCGGTTCGGACGGCTCGATGCCGGCGCTCCTGCGCGCCAGTGCCTGTTCGCGCAGCCTGTCCGCCTCCACGAACGGCGCCGCACCCGGGCATTGCAGCAGCGCCGCGTCCAGCTGCGGGTCCGCCTCCTCCGCCAGCGCACCGCCCGCACCTGGCAGCCACACTGCCGCCACGATCGCTCGCCACATTTCCCTGTTCCTGCAGACGCCGGAAACGACGACGCCCCGGTGAAGGGGCGTCGCGTGGATCACTTCTTCTTCGGGAGGTACAGGTCGGTGATGGTGCCGTCGTAGATCTCCGAAGCCATCGCCACCGATTCGCTCAGCGTCGGGTGGGCGTGGATGGTATGGCCGATGTCCTCGGCCTCGGCACCCATCTCGATGGCCAGGCCGATTTCGGCCAGCAACTCACCGGCATGCACGCCGACGATGGCGCCGCCGATCACACGATGGGTCTCTTCGTCGAAGATCAGCTTGGTGAAGCCCTCGGTGCGGCCGATGCCGATGGCGCGGCCGCTGGCCGCCCACGGGAACTTGGCCACGCCAACCTTCAACCCCTTGGCCTTGGCCTCGGTCTCGGTGACGCCGACCCAGGCGATCTCCGGGTTGGTATAGGCCACCGACGGGATCACCCGCGCCACCCACTCCTTCTTCTCGCCAAACGCCACTTCCGCGGCCAGCTTGCCCTCGTGCGTTGCCTTGTGCGCCAGCATCGGGTTACCGACGATGTCGCCGATGGCGAAGATGTGCGGGACGTTGGTGCGCATCTGCCGGTCGACCGGGATGAAGCCGCGGTCGGTCACTTCCACGCCGGCCTTGTCGGCATCGACCTTCTTGCCGTTCGGCGCGCGGCCCACGGCCACCAGCACGCGGTCGAAGGTGCCGCTTTGCATCGCCGGCTTCTCGCCCTCGGTGGCGGCCTCGAAGGTCACCGTGATGCCCTTCTTGTCGGCGGTGACGCCCGAGGCCTTGGTCTTCAGGTGCACTTCGATGCCCTGCTTCTTCAGGCGCTCGGCCAGCGGCTTGACCAGGTCCTTGTCGGCGCCCGGCATCAGCTGGTCCATGAACTCGACCACGGTGACCTGGGCACCCAGCGCGCTGTACACGGTGGCCATTTCCAGGCCGATGATGCCGCCACCCACGACCAGCAGCGACTTCGGCACGTCGGCCAGTTCCAGCGCGTCGGTGGAGTCCATCACGCGCTTGTCGTCCCACGGGAAGTTCGGCAGCTTCACCGCCCGCGAGCCGGCGGCGATGATGCACTGCTCGAAGCGCAGCAGCTGGGTCTTGCCGTCGTCGCCGGTGATCTCCAGTTCGTTGGCCGAAACGAATTTCGCCACGCCCTGCACGGTGCGCACCTTGCGCTGCCTGGCCATGCCGGCCAGGCCCTTGGTCAGCTGGCCGACGACCTTTTCCTTGTACTCGCGCAGCTTGTCCAGGGTGATCTTCGGCTTGCCGAAGGCGATGCCCAGTTCATCGGCATGCGCGGCATGGTCGATGATCTCGGCCGCGTGCAGCAGCGCCTTGGACGGAATGCAGCCGACGTTGAGGCAGACGCCACCGAGGCTGGCGTAGCGCTCGACCAGCACCGTATCCATGCCCAGGTCGGCCGAACGGAACGCGGCGGTGTAGCCGCCCGGGCCGGCGCCCAGCACCACCATGCGGCACTCGATGTCGGCGGCGCGGCCGGTCGACGGCAGCGCCCGCGCGGCCACGGCCGGGTCCGGCGCGCGGTGCGACGGGGTCACCGGCGGCTTGCTGCCCGGCGCCACGTTGCCGGCGCCGGCCACGGGCGTGGCGCCCTGCGCGTCCAGCACCACCACCACGTCGCCCTCGGACAACTTGTCGCCGAGCTTGACCTTGATCTCCCTGACCACGCCGGCGGCGGTGGACGGCACTTCCAGCGTGGCCTTGTCCGATTCCAGCGTCACCAGCCCCTGGTCCTTCTTCACCGTGTCGCCCACGGCCACCAGGATCTCGATCACCGGCACGCCGCTGTAGTCGCCGATGTCCGGCACCTTGATCTCGACCGGGCCGGTTGCGGCCGGGGCCGGAGCCGCCGGCGCGCTCACTACCGCCGGCGCGGCCGCAGCCGCGGCGGCTGGCTGCGCGGCGGGAGCCGGCGTTGCGGCGGGGGCGGCAGGCGCAGGTGCGGCGGCCGCGCCTGCGGCTTCCAGCACCACCACCACGTCGCCCTCGGACAGCTTGTCGTCGAGCTTGACCTTGATCTCCTTGACCACGCCGGCGGCGGTGGACGGCACTTCCAGCGTCGCCTTGTCCGATTCCAGCGTCACCAGGCCCTGGTCCTTGGCCACCGTGTCGCCCACGGCCACCAGGATCTCGATCACCGGCACGTTGCTGTAATCGCCGATATCGGGGACTTTGACTTCAATCGTGTTCGCCATCTTTCAAGTCCTCGGGATCAGAGCAGCACGCGGCGCATGTCGGCCAGCACCTGCGACAGGTACGTGGTGAAGCGCGCGGCCAGGGCGCCGTCGATGACGCGGTGGTCGTAGCTCAGCGACAGCGGCAGCAGCAGCTTCGGCGCGAACTCCTTGCCGTTCCAGACCGGCTGGATCGAGGACTTGGAGACGCCCAGGATGGCCACTTCCGGGGCATTGACGATCGGGGTGAACGCGGTGCCGCCGATGCCGCCCAGCGAGCTGATCGAGAAGCAGCCGCCGCTCATCTCGGCCGGGCCCAGCTTGCCGTCGCGCGCCTTCTTCGCCAGCTCGCCGGTTTCCTGCGCGATCTGCACCACGCCCTTCTTGTCCACGTCGCGGATGACCGGCACGACCAGGCCGTTCGGCGTGTCGGCGGCAAAGCCGATGTGGAAGTACTTCTTCAGGGTCAGGTTCTCGCCGCTGGCATCCAGCGAGGCGTTGAATTCCGGGAACTTCTTCAGCGCCGCGGCGCTGGCCTTGATCAGGAACGCGAGCATGGTCAGCTTGATGCCGGCCTTCTCGTTCTCCTTGTTCAGCGCCACGCGCAGCGCTTCCAGGTCGGTGATGTCGGCCTGGTCGAACTGGGTGACGTGCGGAATCATCGCCCAGTTGCGTGCCAGGTTGGCGCCGGAGATCTTCTTGATCCGCGACAGCGGCTGCACTTCGGTCTCGCCGAATTTGCTG
The DNA here is from genome assembly GCF_046267925.1 of Stenotrophomonas sp. Y-13. Lineage (NCBI taxonomy): Bacteria > Pseudomonadati > Pseudomonadota > Gammaproteobacteria > Lysobacterales > Lysobacteraceae > Stenotrophomonas > Stenotrophomonas sp. Y-13. Next base: position 468,847 of record NZ_CP176501.1, on the reverse strand, counting down.
AAGTCCACCTTCGGCCACGGCAGCAGGTTCAGGCCACCGCCAGCGGCCACCGGGGCGCCGGCCACGGCAGCACCGCCGCCGGTCAGCGCGCCCTTGACGAACTTCTGCACGTCGGCCTTGGTGATGCGGCCGCCCTTCTCGGTGCCAGCCACCTGGGCCAGGTCCACGCCCAGCTCGCGGGCGAACACGCGCACCGCCGGGCTGGCGTAAGGCACGTTGGACGGCAGCACGCCCTCGGCGTTGAACTGCACCGGCGGGCTGGCCGGCTTGCTGGCGGCCAGCACGGCTTCCTGCGCGATTTCGCGCTGGGCCAGCTTGTCCGCCACCGGGGCCACGGCCACCGGCTCGACCCTGGCGCCGGTCTCGGCGGTCGGCTCGACCTTGGCCGGTGCGGCCGGCGCGGCGGCGGCGGCCGGCTTTGCGCTCTCCTCGGCCACTTCGATCAGCGCCACGACCTTGCCCTCGGACAGGGTGTCGCCGACCTTGACCTTGATTTCCCTGACCACGCCGGCCACGGCCGACGGCACTTCCATGGTCGCCTTGTCCGATTCCAGCGTGACCAGGCCCTGGTCCTTCATGACCGTATCACCGACGGCGACCAGCACTTCGATCACCGGGATGTCGCTGTAGTCACCGATATCGGGGACAACTGCTTCCTTGATTTCGGCCATGAAACTACTCCAGCAACAGTGAGGGAAACTCCTATTGTGGCGCCAGTGCGGCGCAGCGCCAACCGCCGCCCGTGGATTCGCATACGTATGTCCGCGGACAGGGACGGGCCATGGCAGGCCGGGCGCGGCTGCGCGCGCCCGCCGCGCGGGCATCACCGGCCAGGTGCCTGTCCCGGCCTGTCTCCACGGCCAGGCACCGCGGAAATGGACTGTTCCGCCACCGGCAACCACGGCGCCAGCCGGCGCCATTCATCCAGCAGCCGCGCGAACGACCAGGCGGCGTTGGCCGGGCTGGTGGACGGCAGCGCCAGCACGGTCACTCCATGTCCGGCCGGCAACGCGGGGCGCACATGGCGCTCGAACGCCTGCGCCGCCGCGGCGCCGTTGCAGGCGATGGCGCGCAGATGCGGCAGCCGCCCGACCAGTTCCGGCAGCGGGTTGGCGACTTCGCTGCCGCGGACGATGGCCGCGTCCAGGCTGCCGCGCCGCCGGCACCGGCCGATCACGTCCCACAGCCCGACACCAGCTCCCTGCAGCCGGGCCAGCCGCAATGGATAGTCGAGTGCCGGGTCGAAACCGCACAGCGCCCCCATCAGCGGCCAGAAGCGATTGCGCGGATGCGCGTAATAGCGCGCCGCCTGCAGGGAGGCCATGCCCGGCATCGAACCGAGCACGAGTACGCGGCAGTGCGCGTTCACCTGCGCAGGCAACCCCAGCAGCAGTGTTTCGTTCGTCACGCGCGACCCAACTCCATGAATGATCCTGCCGCAGCCGCGCCCGCCATTCCGGGCGTGGCGCCATTTTCGCTGAACGACAGAGCATGAGGGCATTGGCGCGTACGGATCGATTCATCCTGCCGCGGCGAGGATGGGCGCGCCCCGAGCGAGGGCCTCGATAACAACGCAATCCCGAGAGCACTACGAGGAGTCACCCCATGCGTACCATCAAGATCATGAGTTTCGCCGTCCTGGGCGCCCTGGCGCTGTCGCCCGCCGCGTTCGCGCAGGACGCCGGCGCCGCGCCGGCCGATACCGCCTCCGGCAAGCGCTTCGCCGTCGTCGGCGGCGTGACTCTGCTGCAGCCCAAGAGCGGCCCGGCCACCGGCATCGACAAGGTCGACGGCGGCCCGGCGCCGACGCTCAGCGCCAGCTACTACTTCAACGACAACGTCGCGGTCGAACTGTGGGGCGCGGCGGACAAGTTCGACCACCGCGTGCGCACCAGCGGCGGCGCCAAGGCCGGTACGGTCGAGCAGCAGCCGCTGGCGCTGAGCGCGCAGTACCACTTCGGCGCGGCCGACAACGTGTTCCGTCCGTTCGTGGGCGCGGGCTACTACGAGTCGAACTTCAGCAACGAGAAGATCGACGGCCTGGCCGCCGGCGGCGACCACGTGGGCCTGCGCACCGCCAAGGGCGCGATCGGCACGGTCGGCGTGGACATGAACATCAACTCCACCTGGTTCGCCCGTGCCGACGCGCGCTACATGCATGCCCGCCCGGAACTGAGCGTGGCCGGCAGCGGCACCGGCGAGAAGCTCAAGCTGGACCCGTGGACCGTGGGCTTCGGCATCGGCGCGCGCTTCTGATCCAGCCCGCAAACGGCGCCAACGGCAGGCACGGACCGTCCGCGGTCCGTGCCTGTCGCGTTCATGGCCCGCGGCACTGCGCCAGCAAGATCATGGCGTACCGTCGTCGCCCCACTGCAGGGTGCGGTAATCGAAGCCCGACTGCAGCCGCGGCTTGACGATCTCGAAGAACGGCGACACGTCGAAATCGCGCGGCGTGTACAGGCTGTAGTTGCGGATATGCAGGATCTCGCGCTGCTGCTGGCGGCCGCCGGCATGGCCAAGCACGGTCTCGATCCCGGGCAGGATCGGGTAGCGGATCGACTCGAACGCCTGCGCCAGCAGGGTCGAGCAGATCGCCTTGGTCGGCTCGCCGCTGCCCAGCGCGATCATGCGCCGGCGCATGTGCCCGGGCACCGGCGGCAGGATCAGGTAGCGCGCCAGGTCGAACACGTTCTTCAGGTCGTAGCTGTAGCCGATGCGCGCGCGCATGAAGCCGACCAGCTGGTCGATGACCGGCGGCGGCAGTCCGTGCGCGCGGCAGATGCGGGTATGCACGTCACTGAACGCGTCCAGCGGCACCCGCCGCACACCTGCTTCCACGTCCACGTCGATCAGCATCGGCCGCCGCGGCCCGCCCGGCTCCAGCGCTTCCTCGCCGATATACAGCGCCGCGTGCGACCAGGTGGACTGGGTGAGGTACTTGATGACGGTGGAGAAGCGGCTGTTGCCTTCCACCAGCAGCACGTCGCCACGGCGCAGGGTGCGCGCCAGCAGCTGCGGGCCACTGGTGGGCGGATGCGCCTGCCGGCGCCGCGGCTGTGCCAGGAAATGCGCCATGCGGCGCCCGGCAAAACGCAGCAATCCCATCCCTGCCCCTCCGCGAAAGCGTGGGGGGAAGCCTAGCCCCCGCCGCCGCAGCCGCACAACCGCTCGGCGCATGGCAGCGGCGCCTTGCGCGGCGTGCGCCAGCGGCATGTTGCCCGGCGCTACGCCAGGAGCAGGCCCGCGTGGTTGCGGAATCCAGCGGCGTCACACCGACGCCGGCGGCGCGCAGGGCGCCGCCGCACGCGCGGGCTGGCGATGCGCGGTTCGCGCTCAGAACGCCGGCAGCACCGCCCCCTTGTACTTGTGCTCGATGAAGGCCTTCACTTCCGGGCCGGTCAGCGCCTTGGCCAGCTTCTGCACGCGCGCGTCGTCGCGGTTGTCCGCGCGCGCGACCAGGAAATTCACGTAGGGCGAATCCTTGCTTTCGATCGCCAGCGCATCACGGGTCGGGTCGAGCCCGGCGTCGAGCGCGTAGTTGGTGTTGATCAGCGCCAGGTCGACCTGGTCGAGCACGCGCGGCAGCATCGCCGAGTCCAGCTCGCGGAACGTGAGCTGCTTGGGGTTGTCGACGATGTCGCGCTGGGTGGACAGCGCGTTGGATGGATCCTTCAGCTTGATGACGCCGGCCTTGTCCAGCAGGATCAGCGCGCGGCTGTTGTTGCTCGGGTCATTGGGAATGACCACGTCGGCACCGGCCGGCAGCTCGGCCAGCGACTTGACCCGGCGCGAATAGGCGCCGAACGGCTCGATGTGCACGCCGACCACGGTCACCAGCCGGGTCTTGCGGTCGCGGTTGTAGGCATCCAGGTACGGCTCGGTCTGGAAATAGTTGGCATCCACCTGTTTCTGCACCAGCTGGTCGTTGGGCTGCACGTAGTCGTTGAACACGCGCACGTCCAGGGTGACGCCCTGCTTCTGCAGGATCGGCTTGACCACTTCCAGGATCTCGGCGTGCGGCACCGCGGTGGCGGCCACCACCAGCCGGGATTCGTCGGTGGCGGGCTTGCCGCAGGCCGCCAGCGCCAACACGGCGGCAGCGGCGAGCAACGGACGGAACAGGGAAGTCTTCATCGGTATTCCAGTGCGGCGGGAGGGGAGCCGCTCAACGGCGAGTGTAGTGGCGTACCAGGCGGTCGCCCAGCATCTGCAGCAGCTGCACCAGCACCAGCAGCAGCACCACCGTGACCAGGGCCACGTCGGTGTGCGAACGCTGGTAGCCGTCGCGGAACGCCAGGTCGCCGAGGCCGCCCGAACCGATCGCGCCGCCCATGGCGGTGAAGCCGATCAGGGCGATGGTGGTGACCGTGGCGCCGGCGATCAGCCCCGGCCGCGCTTCGGGCAGCAGCACCTTGAACACCAGCTGCGCGGTGGTGGCGCCCATGGCCTGGCTGGCCTCGATCACGCCGCGGTCGACCTCGCGCAGCGCGGTCTCGACCAGCCGCGCGTAGAACGGCGCGGCGCCGACCACCAGCGGCAGGATCGCGCCGCGCACGCCCAGCGAGGTGCCCATCAGCGCCAGCGTCACCGGGATCAGCACGATCATCAGGATGATGAAGGGCACCGAGCGCAGCACATTCACCACGAGCGCGGTGAGCCCGTACAGCAGCGGGCGGCGGTGCAGCTGCGGCGAGCCGGTGAGGAACAGCAGCACGCCCAGCGGCAGGCCGATGGCCAGGGTCAGCGGCAGCGAGCCGGCCAGCATCAGCAGGGTGTCGACGGTGGCCTGGCCGATGTCGGCCCATTTGCCGGCATCCAGGTGGCGGAAGAAGCCGTCGGTGGTGGTGGCGATCATCGGCGCAATTCCTCCACGTGCACGCCGGCCTCGACGAAACCGGCCTGGGCGGCGTTCTGGTCGCCGCCCACCAGGGCGACGGTCAGCTGCCCGTAGGGCGTGTCCTTGATCCGGTCGATGCGGCCGGACAGGATGTTGTAGTCCACCCCGGTCTGCCGCGCGATGCGGCCCAGCAGCGGTTCGTAGGTACCGTCGCCGAGGAAGGTCAGGCGCACGATACGCCCGCCCACGGCGGCGAAATCGCGGTGCAGTTCACCCTCGTCCACGTGCTCGGATTCGGACACGAAGCGGCGCGTGGTCGGGTGCTGCGGATGCAGGAACACCTCGCTCACCGGCCCGCTCTCGACCAGGCGGCCGGCATCGAGCACCGCCACCCGGTCGCAGACCCGGCGGATCACGTCCATCTCGTGGGTGATCAGCACGATGGTCAGGCCCAGTTCGCGGTTGATCTTCGCCAGCAGCGCCAGCACCGAGGCGGTGGTCTGCGGGTCGAGCGCGCTGGTGGCCTCGTCGCACAGCAGGATCTTGGGCGCGGTGGCCAGCGCGCGGGCGATGCCCACCCGCTGCTTCTGCCCGCCGGACAGCTGTGCCGGGTACTTGGCCGCGTGCGCTTCCAGGCCCACGGTATGCAGCAGCTCGGCCACGCGTGCGTCGATCCGCGCCTTCGGCGTGCCGGCCAGCTCCAGCGGGAAGGCGACGTTGCCGGCCACGGTGCGCGCCGACAGCAGGTTGAAGTGCTGGAAGATCATGCCGATGCGCCGGCGCAGCGCGCGCAGCCCCTCGGCGTCGAGCGCGGTGGCATCCTGGCCGTCGATCAGCACGCGGCCGCCGCTGGGTTCCTCCAGGCGGTTGATCAGGCGGATCAGGGTCGACTTGCCGGCCCCCGAATGGCCGATGATGCCGAACACCTCGCCGGCGCCGATCGCCAGGTCGAGCGGATGCAGCGCGGTGATCGCGCGGCCGTCCACGGCATAGGATTTGTGCAGGTTCTGGAACTCGATCACGGCCAGGCAGCAGGCGGACGGAAGGGCGGCAAGCCTAGCAGCGCCGCGGCCGCGGCGCCCGCACGGGCAGGGGGAATCTTATTCCTTTTGGTTCTATGCGCGCCCGGACGGCCGTCAGGGGTGGTCCACCTGCCCCGCCCGCCGCGCGTGCTGGACCCGCTCGCGGTGCAGCAGGTACAGGCCGCTGGCGACGATGATCGCCGCGCCGACCCAGGTCATGCGATCCGGCAGCACGCCCCACAGCAGCAGGTCCCAGCCGATCACCCAGACCAGCCCCGTGTATTCCAGCGGCGCGATCATCGACGCCTGCCCCAGCTGGAAGGCGCGGGTCAGCGCGATCTGCCCCAGCGCCCCGGCCAGGCCCATGCCGGCGATCAGCCCGGCGTGCCGCCATTGCAGCGGTTGCCACTGCGGCCACGCCAGCAGCCCGGCGCCGATCGCCATGATCAGCAGGAACCAGACCACCATGGACTGCGGCGTGTCGGTGCGGGTCAGCAGGCTCACCGTCACCGCGGCGATGGCATAGGCGGTGGCCGCCAGCAGCACCATCAGCCCCGGCAGCGAGATGAAGCCGTCCACGCCCGGGCGCAGCACCACCAGCACGCCGACCAGGCCGATGGCGATCGCGACCCAACGCCGCGGCCCCACCCGCTCGCCCAGCAAGGGCACCGACAGCGCGGCCACCAGCAGCGGCGCGACGAAATAGATCGAATAGGCGGTGGACAGCGGCAGGCTGCGCAGCGCGTAGACGAAGCAGCCGATCATGGCCATGCCCAGCGCGCCGCGCAGCAGGTGCAGGCCCCAGCGCACCGGGATCAGCGAGCGCGGGCCGGCGGTGGCCAGCACCCAGACCAGCACGAACGGCAGCGAAGCGGCGCCGCGCAGCATGGTGACCTGCAGGGTCGGGTAGCTGGCCGACAGCAGCTTCATGCCGGCGTCCATCAGCGAAAAGAAGGCGACGGCGGACAGCATCCACGCCACGGCGGCGGCGGGGGAGCGCGGAACGGGGGAGGATGAAACGGACATGGCGCGATTATCGCAGGCCACGCCGGCAACCGCCGCCGCGGTGCCGTTATGCTCGCCGCATCTTCCGCCGGAGCCGGATGCATGCCTGTCGCTTCCACCCCGCTTCGCTGCCTGGGCCCACTGGCCCTGTCCCTGACCTGCGCGACGGCCGCTGCGCAGGCGCCTGCCGCCACCGACCTGGCGCGGCTCGACGGTTTCGCCCTCGGGCTGGAGGCGGCCGGACGCTTTTCCGGCGTGGTGCTGGTCGCGCACGACGGCCAGGTGGTGTTCGAGAAGGCCTATGGCCTGCGCGACGAGACCGGCGAGGCGCCGCTGCGCACCGATGACCGCCTGAACCTGGCGTCCGCCGGCAAGATGTTCACCAGCGTGGCGATCCTGCAGCAGGTCGCCGCCGGCCGCATCACCCTGGACAGCCACGTCGGCGAGGTGCTGGAGGACTACCCCGACCGCGCCTTCGCCGACACGGTGACGGTGCGGCAGCTGCTCACCCACACCGCCGGCGCCGGCGACGTGGACGAACTGTTCGGCGCCGCACATGCGGCCGAGCGCGCGCGGCTGCGCAGCGCCGCCGACATCATCGCCCTGCATGGCCGGCGCGCACCGCAGTTCGCCCCGGGCACGCAGCAGAAGTACGGCAACTATGGCTACGTGGTGCTGGGGCGGATGGTCGAGGTACTGTCCGGGCAGGACTTCGAATCCTACGTCCGCGCGCATGTGCTGGCGCCGGCCGGGATGACCCGCACCGGCTTCGTCGACTGCGACGACCCGGCACCGGACCTGGCGGCGGGCTATGCGGAAGTCGAAGGCAGGCGCGTGCGCAACTGCGCCACGCTGCCGGCGCGCGGTTTCGCCGCCGGCGGGCAGGTGGCGCCGGCCAGCGACCTGCTGCGCTTCGTGCAGGCACTGGTTGACGGCCGGCTGCTGCCCCTGCCGCTGTTCAGGCAGGCGACCACGCCGCAGCACGAGTTCATGGGGCTGGGCTTCTTCGCCACGGGCTACGGCCCGGGCGTGCCCGACGCGATTTCCGCTGGGGCCACGGCGGCAGCGCCGACGGCATCTGCACCGACGTGCGCAGCTACCCGCATACCGGCGAAACCGTGATCGTGCTGTCCAACAAGGACGCGCCGGCCTGCTTCGCGGTATCCAACCTGCTGCATGCGCAGTGGAAGGACGCGCCCTGACGACGGCGCCACCGGGCGATCGCCTAGAATGACCGCTGTTTTTCCGCCAGGAGCTCTCCCATGCCTTCCTTCGACGTCGTGTCCGAAGTCGACAAGCACGAACTGACCAACGCCATCGACCAGGCCAACCGCGAGCTGTCCACGCGCTTCGATTTCAAGGGCGTGGACGCGAAGTTCGAGCAGGAGGGTGACGCGCTGATCAAATTGGCCGCGCCCAGCGATTTCCAGCTCAAGCAGATGGCCGACATCCTCAAGCAGCGCCTGGCCGCGCGCGGCATCGACTTCCGCTGCATGGAGTTCGGCGACATCGAGACCAACCTCGGTGGCGCGCGCCAGCAGGTCAAGGTCAAGCAGGGCATCGAGCAGAAGCTGGCCAAGCAGATCGCGGCGAAGATCAAGGAGTCCAAGATCAAGGTCGACACCCAGATCAACGGCGACAAGCTGCGCGTGAACGGCAAGAAGCGCGACGACCTGCAGGAAACGATCGCGCTGCTGAAGAAGAGCGAGTTCGAGCAGCCGCTGCAGTTCGACAACTTCCGCGACTGAGCGGGCGCGGCGTGATGTCCGCGGCGGCCCGCGCGCCGGCGCCGCGGCACGGCCCGCCATCGCCTAGAATGGCCGCCCCGTTGCCCGCCTGCCCGCCATGAACGACACCGCCCACGACCCGATCGCCGACACCCGCCGCTGGCTGGAGAAGGCCGTGATCGGGCTCAACCTGTGCCCGTTCGCCAAGGCGGTGTACGTCAAGGAGCAGGTGCGCTTCGTGCTCAGCGACGCCAGCACGCCCGAGGCGCTGCTGGAGCAGCTGGCCGAGGAACTGCTGCTGCTGCGCGACACGCCGGCCGAGCAGATCGATACCACGCTGATCGTGCACCCGCAGGTGCTCAGCGATTTCCTCGACTACAACGACTTCCTGGACAACGCCGACGCGGCGGTGGAGGCACTGGACCTGCAGGGCGTACTGCAGGTGGCCAGCTTCCACCCGCAGTACCAGTTCGCCGGCACCGCGCCGGACGACGCCAGCAACTACACCAACCGCGCCCCCTGGCCCACCCTGCACCTGCTGCGCGAGGACAGCGTGGAACGCGCGGTGGCCGCGTTCCCGGACCCGGACGTGATCGTCGAGCGCAACATCGCCACCCTGGACAGGCTCGGCGTGGACGGCTGGAAGCGGTTGCTGGACGGGGAGTGAGGCGGCCGCTCCCGGCCGCCGACGCGCAGCGGCGAAGGAACCGATGAAGGCGGCGGCCCGGCGCGGTCGCCGTGGCCGGGTTCCGTTCGCGCCTTACCCGGCCCGCGTGCGCGCCGCGGGCGGGCCGTCCAGCAGCGGCAGCAGCAGCCCGCGCACATCGTGCAGCGAGCCGGCGATGGCATGGCCCAGCGCGCGCACGTCCGCGTCCGGCTGCAGCAGGTCCGGCACCTGGATCACGGTCATGCCGGCGGCCAGCGCCGCGCGCACGCCGGTGGGCGAATCCTCCAGCGCCAGGCAGTGGCGTGGCTCGACCCCCAGCCGCGCCGCGGCCAGCAGGTAGATGTCCGGCGCCGGCTTGGGGTGGGCGACGTCGCTGCTGGTCGCCACGTGTTCGAAGTAGCGCAGCAGCCCGGCGCTTTCGAGCTTGCGCAGCGCCAGCGGGCGCCGCGTGGAGGTGGCCACCGCGCGCGGCACGCCGTGCGCGACCAGGGTGTCGAGCAGGTCGGTGATGCCCGGGCGGTGCGGCACCCCGGCCGCCACCAGCCGTTCATAGCGCGCGTACGAATCCTGCAGCAGGGCATCGACCGCACCGGCCCCGACCTGCCCGGCGATGCGCTGGCGGGTGAGCGCGTCGCTGGAGCCGATCAGCGACAGCAGGAACGCCTCGGGCAGCGCGTGGCCGGCGTCCGCAGCGGCCTGCGCCAGGCAGCCCAGCAGCGCGCGCTCGCTGTCCAGCATCAGCCCGTCCATGTCGAAGATCACCGCCTGTGGCCGCGCCGCCAGCGACGCCAGCAGGGTCATGGCGCGTCCCCGAACAGGACCTGCAGATCGGCGGCCGACAGCACCCGCCACCGGCCTTCGGCCAGCCCGTCCAGCGCCAGCCCGCCGATGCGGCTGCGGTGCAGCGCTTCGACGTGGTTGCCGACCGCGGCGAACATGCGCCGCACCTGGTGGTAGCGGCCCTCGTGCAGGGTCAGGCGCGCGTGCCGCGGGCCCAGCACCTCGAGTTCGGCCGGCAGCAGCGGCTTGTCCTCCGATTCCAGCAACAGCGTGCCGCTGGCGAAGGTCGCCGCCTCGTCGCCGCGCAGATCCTGCGCCAGCCGCGCCTCGTAGACCTTGTCCAGCTTCGACTTCGGCGACACGATCCGGTGCAGCAGCGCGCCGTCGTCGGTCATCAGCAGCAGCCCGCTGGTGTCGCGGTCCAGCCGGCCGACCGTGGACAACAGCGGCGAGCGGTCACGGAAGCGGGTGGGCAGCAGGTCATAGACCAGCCGGCCCTGGTCCTTGGTCGAGCAGGTGTAGCCAGCCGGCTTGTGCAGCATCAGGGCCAGGCCCGGCGGCGGATCCAGCGGCTCGCCATCGATGCGGATGGCGTCGTGCGCGACCTTGTCGTCGGCGTACAGCACGTCGCCATCGGCATCGGTGACGCGGCCCTCGCGGAACAGCCACTGCACCTGCTTGCGGCTGCCATAACCGAGGTTGGCGATGTGCTTGACCAGCTTCATGCGCGGCCCCCGCGGGTGCCGACGATGACCTTGAAGCCGTCGCGCTCGGCCGCCACGCGCACCTGCCCGAAACTGTCGTTGAGGATCTGTTCGTACGGCAGGTGCCGGTTGGCGACCATGAACAGGCGCCCGCCCGGGCGCAGCGCCTGCGCGGCCACGGCGATGAAGCGCTGGCCGATGTCCGGCCGGTCCTCGCGCGCGGGGGTATGGAACGGCGGATTGGAGACGACGAAGTCGTAGCGGCCGTCGATGCCGGCGGTGACGTCGTGCCAGCGGAAATCCAGCTGCGCGCGGCTGCCGGCCAGGTTGTGGCGGGCCAGCGCCAGCGCCCGCGACTCGGCTTCGTACAGGTCCAGCGCGGTCACCCCGGGGCAGCGCGCCAGCAGCTCGGCCGACAGATAGCCCCAGCCGGCGCCGAGGTCGGCGCCACGCCCGGCCAGGTCCGGCGGCAGCTGTTCGACCAGCAGCGCCGAGGCGCGGTCGATGCGGTCCCAGGCGAACACCCCGGGGCGGCTGAGGAAGCGCCCGTCCATGATCGGCCGCGGCGCATCCAGCGCCGCCCAGCGCGCGCGCAGCGCCTCGTCGTGGTGGCCGTCACGCGGCGCGCTCCAGTACACCCGGCAGTGGTTCTTGGTGAGCTTGCCGCCGAGGCCGGCCAGGCGCTCCAGGTCGCTTTCACCCGAACGCGCGCCCTCGCTGTTGGCCTGGCAGGCGACCAGCACGCCACCCGGCGCCAGCTGCGCCAGCGCCCGCGCCAGCAGCGCGCGCGCCTCGTCGCGCTGGCGCGGCGGCAACACCAGCACCAGCGGGTAGGTGGCGGCGGTGTCTTCCACGGCGGCCTCGTCGCGCACCTCCCAGCCACCGCGCTCCAGGGCCTGCGCGAACGGCCGGAAACTCTGCACGCACACCAGTTGCCCGGGCGCGGCATGCTCGCGCAGCGGCCAGCCCTCGCGGGCGCGCAGGAACAGCACCGGCCCCTGCGGCCACGGCAGGCTGCCACTGGCGAACGGGAGGAACAGGGTCTGCAGCGGGGCGTCTTGGGCGGCGGCCATCGCGGATATCCAGCGGAACGTAGCCGGTCATTCTAGCGGCCCGCCCGGGCCGGGGCCGGCCACGCGCGGCGTGGATTCAGCGGCCGCTACAGGCTTCGCGGACCGCGCCTACCAGCTGCGCCACGCTGTACGGCTTGGCGACGTGCACCTGGAAGCCGGCCGCCAGCGCGCGGCGGCGGTCATCGCCGCGCGCCAGCGCGGTCACCGCGACCGCCGGCAGCTCCGCCGCGGAAATGCCCATGGTCTCGCGCAGCGTACGTGCCAGCCCGTAGCCGTCCATGCCGGGCATGCCGACGTCGCTGACCAGCACATCGAAGGCGGCGTGGCCACGCAGGTCCAGCAGCTCCAGCGCTTCGGCGGCCGACGCCGCCGCCACCACCTGCGCGCCCTGCTCTTCCAGCACCCGTCGCAGATAGGCCAGTACCTCCGGCTGGTCTTCCACCGCCAGGACCCGGGTCCCGGCCAGCGCGTGGCCGGCCACCACCTGTTCGCCGGCCGCGACCCGCTGCACGGTGCGCCGCGGCCGCCCGGCGTTCTCCACCCGGTATGCCGGCAGGCGCACGCTGAACGTGGCCCCCTGGCCGGCACCCGCGCTCTGCGCGCACACCGAACCGCCATGCAGTTCGGTCAACTGCCTGGCGATGGCCAGCCCCAGCCCCAGGCCGCCATGGCGGCGGGTGGTGGTGGTGTCGGCCTGGCTGAAGCGGCTGAACAGCTGCGCCAGGAATTCCGGCGCGATGCCGTCGCCGTTGTCGCGCACGTCCACCACGTATTGCCCCTCCTCCTGCCGCAGCACGACCTCGATCCGGCCCTCGACCGGGGTGAACTTGATGGCGTTGGCCAGCAGGTTCCACAGCACCTGCTGCAGCCGCGTGGCATCGCCCAGCACCGGGCACGGCGCGCGCGGCACATCGACCACCAGCGCCTGCGCCTTGTCCTGCGCCGCCAGCTCCTGCAGGCGCACGGCCTCGCGCACCTGCTCGGCAAGGTCGAGCACTTCGACCTCCAGCTGCACCTTGCCCAGCAGCATGCTGCTCAGGTCGAGCATGTCCGACATCAACCGCTTCTGCGCCAGCGCGCTGCTGGCGATGACTTCCACCCCGCGGCGCATGGGATGGTCGGCCTCCATGCGCTGCAGCAGCAGTTCGCTCCAGCCCAGGATGGTGGTCAGCGGGGTGCGCAGTTCGTGCGACAGGGTGGCGAGGAACTCGTCCTTGACCCGGGCCATGCCCTCGGCGGCGCTGCGCGCGGCGCGCTCGGCGCCCAGCAACTCCTCGCGCGCCATCTCGATCTCGCGGCGCTCGGTGATGTCCGGGCTGTTGCCGGCCAGGCCGATGAAGCGGCCATCGGCCGAGAAGCGCGGCGCGGCGTTCATTTCCAGCCACCGCCACTGGCCGTCATGGCGGCGCAGGCGCGCGCTCAGGTGCAGTTCGCGCTCGTTGCCCAGCGCGTCTTCCAATGCGTACTCGAAGACCTTCAGGTCCTCCGGGTGCAGCAGCCCTTCCCACCAGCGCGGCCCGAAGCGGTGGTCGGCCTGCAGGCCGAAGAAGCTGCCGAAGGCATTGTTGACGAAACGTACGTGGCCCAGGTCATCCAGTACCCAGACCGGCATCGGCAGGCCGTCGGCCAGGGCGCTGAAGCGCGCCTCGCTTTCGGCCAGCTCGGTCTCGATCTGCTTGCGCCGCGAGATGTCGACGAACAGCACCGCGAGCCGCCGCGCCGCCGCCGGCCGCAGCCGCACCGCCTCGACCGAGTACCAGCGCCCGAGCTGTGGCAGGTAACGCTCGAACTGCGCCGGCACGCCCTCGTCGACCACCCGCCCGAACACCCGGAACCAGTACTCGTCCAGCCCCGGCAGCACCTCGGTGGCGCGGCGCCCGGCGACACCGGCCAGCCCGGTGATGCGCTCGAAGGCCGCGTTCACCCTGCAGTGCAGGAAGTCCACCGCGCGGGCCTCGTCGAACAGCACCTCGATCACGCAGAAGCCGGTACCGGCGGCCTCGAACACCTCCTGGTACAGCGACGCGCTGTCCAGCCCCGCCGCGACCTGCGGCGGCGGAACGAACGGCTCCAGTTCGGATGGATGCGTGCTCAAGGGGGTTGATCGGGTCCTCGCGGCGATGCCGCAACAGGGAAAAGTCTCGGCGTCCGGCTATCCACGGCATGTGATGATGAACCGTCCGCAACCCGGCTCCAACCGCCGGGCGGCGGGCGATTGCCCGGCGCGGCGATCGCCCCCACACTGCAGGGACACCCGATTCCGGAGGTTCGTCATGAAAACCCCGACCGTAACCGCCCTGGCGCTGGCGTGCCTGCTCGCGGCGGGTAGCGCCGATGCCCGGCCCGCCACTGTCACCGACCCGCAGGCGCCGCGCGCCCTGGCCCAGGAAGGCCCGGTGCAGGTGCAGTGGAACGATCCGTCCGGGTTCACCGAACTGCGCCAGAGCCACAATCGCTGGGACGCCGAGCGCGGCAACTGGGTGGTGGACCTGGCCGAGTACCTGCGCAAGCAGGCATCCAGCAAGCTGCCCGAGGGGCAGCAGATGAGCGTGACCATCACCGACATCAAGCGCGCCGGCGACTACGAGCCGTGGCAGGGCCCGCGCCTGGACGACGTGCGCATCATGCGTAACATCTACCCGCCGCGGATCAACCTGCAGTTCACCGTCACCGACGCGCAGGGCCGGGTGATCGACCAGGGCGAGCGCAAGCTGGTGGACAACGCCTACCTGTATGGCACCACGCGCCTGTCCGACACCGATCCGCTGCGCTACGAGAAGCGCCTGCTCGACGACTGGCTGCGCCGCGAACTGCGCGAGGACCGCGCCACCGCCGGGCTCTGATGCCGGCAGCGGCGCGCGCGAGCGCAGGGGACGAAAGGAAAAGGGCCGCGTTCGCGGCCCTTTTCTGTTGCCTATTGCGACAGATAGACGCGCGGGGTGCGCTTGAGGCTGCACGGCAGCCGGTAGGCGCTGGTGTTGCAGCGCGGCGCCAGTTCGGAAATGGTGGGTGCCGTGCCCCACAGCTGCACGATGCTGCCCAGCCCGGCCTGCGGGTGATCGGTCAGGTCGACGGTGAGCATGTCCATCGACACCCGCCCGATCAGCTGGCCGGGCACGCCGTCGATCTGCACCGGGGTGCCGTTGGGCGCGAACTGCGGATAGCCATCGGCGTAACCCATGGCCACCACGCCCACGCGCGTGGGGCGCTGCGCGACGAAGCGCGCGCCGTAGCCCAGCGGCTCGCCGACGCCGATCTCGCGCACCGCGATCACCCGCGACTGCAGGGTCATCACCGGCCGCAGCCGTGCCGCGTACGGGCCCGGCTGCGGGTACAGCGGGTCGGCGCCGTACAGCATCAGGCCCGGGCGCACCCAGTCGCTGCGCACCTGCGGCCAGCCCAGCAGCGCCGGCGAGTTGCACAGGCTGGTCTCGCCGGGCAGGCCGTCGATGGCGCGGTTGAAGGTTTCCAGCTGTTCCAGCGTGCGCGGGCTGTCCAGCTCGTCGGCGCGCGCCAGGTGGCTCATCAGCACCATCGGCGCGATGTGCGGCAACGCCGACAGCCGCGCGTGCGCGGCGCGGAACTCGTCCACCCCCAGTCCCAGCCGGTGCATGCCGCTGTCCAGCTTCAGCCAGACCTGCACGGTGGCGTCGGTGCCGAACGCGGCCAGCGCCTCGACCTGCCACGGCGAGGCCGCCACGGTCCACAGGTCGTGCTCGACGATCAGCGGCAGTTCGGCGGCGTCGAAGAAGCCCTCCAGCAGCAGCACCGGCTTGCCGATGCCGGCCTGGCGCAGCTCCAGCGCCTCCTCGATGCAGGCCACGCCGAAGCCGTCGGCCTCGGCTTCCAGCGCGCGCGCGCAGGCGACCGCGCCGTGGCCGTAGGCGTCGGCCTTGATCACCGCCAGCGCCTTGCCGCCGCCCAGCTCGCGCGCCAGCCGGTAATTGCCGCGCAGCGCGTCCAGGTCGATCAGGGCCTGTGCCGGGCGCATCAGCCGCGCTCCTGGCCGCCGTAGCGGAAGATATCCAGGCCTTCGCTGCTGATCTGCGGCGTCCGGCCGTCCATCAGGTCGGCCAGGTAGCGCCCGGAACCGGCGGCCATGGTCCAGCCGAGCGTGCCATGGCCGGTGTTGAGGAACAGGTTGCGGTACGGGGTGGCGCCCACCACCGGGGTGCCGTCGGGGGTGGCCGGGCGCAGGCCGGTCCAGAACTCGGCGCGCGACAGGTCGCCGCCGTGCGGGTAGAGATCGCCCACGACCTTTTCCAGGGTGGCGCGGCGGCGCGGGTCCAGCGACAGGTCGAAACCGGCCACCTCGGCCATGCCGCCGACGCGGATGCGGTCCTGGAAGCGGGTGACCGCCACCTTGTAGCTCTCGTCCAGGATGGTCGAGGTCGGCGCCATCGCCGGGTCGGTGATCGGCAGGGTCAGCGAATAGCCCTTGAGCGGGTATACCGGCAGGCGTATGCCCAGCGGCGCCAGCAACTGCGGCGAATAGCTGCCCAGCGCGACCACGTACCGGTCGGCGGTCTCCAGCCGGCCGCCGATGCGCACCCCGGTGATGCGGTCGCCGTCGCGCTGCAGTCCCGCCACGTCCTGGTCGAAGCGGAACTCGACCCCGGCGGCGGCGGCCAGCGCGGCCAGTTTGTGGGTGAACAGCTGGCAGTCGCCGGTCTGGTCCTCGGGCAGGCGCAGCGCGCCGACCAGGGTGTCGGCGGTGCCGGCCAGCGCCGGCTCCACGCGGACGATGCCCTGGCGGTCCAGCACTTCATACGGCACGCCGTACTGGCGCAGTACTTCGATGTCCTGGGCGGCGGCATCCAGCTGCTGCTGGGTGCGGAACAGCTGGGTGGTGCCCAGCTGGCGGCCTTCGTAGTCGATGCCGGTGGCCGCGCGCAGCTCGTTGATGCAGTCGCGGCTGTAATCGGACATGCGCACCATGCGCGCCTTGTTGATCGCATAGCGGCCGGCGGTGCAGTTGCGCAGCATCTGCCACAACCAGCGGTACTGGGCGATGTCGGCGGTCGGGCGGATGGCCAGTGGCGCGTGCTCCTGGAACAGCCACTTGATCGCTTTCAGCGGCACCCCGGGCGCGGCCCACGGCGAGGTGTAGCCGAAGGAGAGCTGGCCGGCGTTGGCGAAGCTGGTCTCCAGCGCCGGGCCGGGCTGCCGGTCCACCACCGTGACCTCGTGGCCCGCCTGTCGCAGGTACCAGGCACTGGTCGTGCCGATCACACCACTGCCGAGTATCAGAACCCGCATCGTCGTCTCCTGGGAACCTGCGCGCGCCCGGCGCAGGCGCGGCGGGGGATGGCGGCAGGCCCTGACCCTGTCAATTCCCTGCGCCGGATCGCGCAGGGGCCATGAACGGCGCAGTATATTCAGCCCATTCCAGTGTTTTTCCCCGTATTGGCGGATAAAACAGGGTAATTTCCCGTTTCCTTCACGCAAAACAGAGCCCCCATGGCCGCCCGCAGCCGCGAACTGGACAAGATCGACCGCCGGATCCTGCGCATCCTGCAGGCCGAAGGCCGCATTTCCTTCACCGAACTGGGCGAACGGGTGGGCCTGTCCACCACCCCGTGCACCGAGCGCGTGCGCCGGCTGGAGCGCGAGGGGGTGATCACCGGCTACTACGCGCGGCTGGACCCGCAGTACCTCAAGGCGGGGCTGCTGGTATTCGTGGAGATCTCGCTGGCCTACAAGTCGGGCGACATCTTCGAGGAGTTCCGCCGCGCCGCGCTGAAGCTGCCCAACGTGCTGGAGTGCCACCTGGTCTCGGGCGACTTCGACTACCTGATCAAGGCGCGCATCAACGAAATGGCCTCCTACCGCAAGCTGCTCGGCAGCACCCTGCTGACCCTGCCGCACGTGCGCGAATCCAAGAGCTACATCGTGATGGAGGAAGTAAAGGAAACGCTCAGCCTGCCCATCGCCGACTGAGCCGGCGACGGCAGAGCGGCGGGACAGGCCCGCCGCTGGCTCAACCCGCAACGCCCGTCGCGTTGCCAGCGGCGGTCCCGCTCCGGCGCCTTGTGCGCCTGCTTGTCCGCCTTGCCCGCGGCTTGGCTGGCGCTGGCCATCTTCGACGGCCGCGACGGTTCCTGCGGCGCCGGCTGGCCGGCGCTGCGCTGCGCGGCATGCCCCGGGTTCGGAGGGGGGGGTATAGGTTGGACACCCGGTACGCCGGTACGGCAGTGGCGCGCACCGACCGCGCCTGCGCACAGTGCGCCCGGGAAGGGTCAAGCAGGCGCCAGGGCACGGTGATTCCGGCCACCGCAGGGATGCCTGCGCGGCGCGCGTTGCCGGCGGTCAGGCCCGCGGCTGATCAGCGCACGATGCGCACGCCGTCGCCGCTGGGCACGGTGTCGTGGTAGCGCCCGGTACGGGTATCCATCACCCGCCCCGGACCGGCCGGGCGCATGCCGTTGAGCCGTCGCCCTTCCTGGTCGTACACCGGCACCTGGGCCGTTTGCGGCTTGGCCGCCGGCCGGGGCCGGACCGGGGCCGCCTTGCCCGCCGAATCCTCCAGCCGCTCGCGCAGGCGCGCGTTGTCGGCCGCCTGGCCGGAGGCGTCACTGGCTGGTTTCGAGGGCGGCGGCAGGCTCACCGGCCGGGTCTCGGTCGGCGCCGGCGTGGGCTTGAGCTGGGCCAGGGCCGGGGTGGCCGCCAGCAGCGTGGTCAACAGCAGGGCAATCCGTTTCATCGGGTACTCCCACGGGTCCATGTCTGGCCATGATGCACCTGCGCCGCTGCAGGCGGGTTAACCGCCACGGTTGGAGCAGCGCCGGCCGCCCCCTACCATGGGGCCTCCCCCCTGGAGGCGCGGCCATGACCGCTTTCGACCTGACTCCCCCCGATGCCGCCCGGCGCGACGCCCTGGTCGCCGGCCTGGGCGACGACGAAAAGCGCGTCCTGCTGCATCACGGCACCGAGGCGCCGTTCTGCGGCGTGTTCCTGGACAACAAGCGCGAAGGCACCTACTGCTGCCGGCTGTGTGGCCTGCCGCTGTTCCGCTCCAGCACCAAGTTCGACTCGGGCACCGGCTGGCCCAGCTTCTTCGCCCCGTTCGACCCGGCCCATGTCGGCCGCATCCGCGACACCAGCCACGGGATGGTGCGCACGGAAATCGTCTGCGCCCGCTGCGGCAGCCACCTGGGCCATGTGTTCCCGGACGGCCCCCCGCCGACCTTCGAAAGGCATTGCCTGAACTCGGTTTCGCTGTCCTTCGTCGGCCGCGGCGAGCGCTGGCCGGACCCGCTGCGGCGCGGCGGGGCCGAAGCAATGCCCGCCGACTGAGTTCACACTTTCCCCCTTCAGTTCCGGCCGGCGCGGCCGACAACGGGATATCCCCTCCCGTGTCCCGCGCCCATGCTCATCATCGTCGGTCTGCTTGTCGTCATCCTCAGCGTGCTCGGTGGCTATGTCGGCGCGCACGGAAAGCTCGGCGCGCTGTGGCAACCCTATGAACTGGTGATCATCGGCGGCGCGGCACTGGGCGCGTTCCTGGTCGGCACCCCGGCCAAGACGGTGAAGAAGACGCTGCAGGCCGTGGTCGGCGTGTTCAAGGGCCCGCGCTACAAGCAGCAGGACTACCTGGACGTGCTGAGCCTGCTGTACGAACTGCTCAACAAGGCGCGCCGCGAGGGCTTCATGTCGCTCGAGGAGCACGTGGAGAACGCCGCCGAGAGCCCGATCTTCGCCAATTACCCGAAGATCCAGGCCGACCACCACCTGATCGACTTCATCACCGACTGCCTGCGGCTGATGATCGGCTCCAACATCGAGCCGCACGAGCTGGAACCGCTGCTGGAGCTGGAGCTGGAAAAACACCACCACGAGGCCATGGAGCCGGCGCACGTGCTGACCAAGGTGGCCGACGGCCTGCCCGGTTTCGGCATCGTCGCGGCGGTGCTGGGCATCGTGATCACCATGGGCTCGATCGGCGGCGACATCAAGGAAGTCGGCGCGCACGTGGCCGGCGCCCTGGTGGGCACCTTCCTCGGCATCCTGCTCGGCTACGGCTTCATCGGCCCGGTCGCGGCCGCGGTGGAGGCCCGCGCCGAACAGGATTCGCGCATCTACGAATCGGTCAAGACCGCGCTGCTGGCCTGCCTGCGCGGCTACAACCCGAAGATCGCCCTGGAGTTCGCGCGCAAGACCGTGCCGTCGGCACTGCGCCCGGGCTTCACCGAGTTCGAGCAGCACCTGAAGTCGGTCAAATAAGCCATGGCCAGCAACGATGCCAAGCCCACGGTGATCGTGCGGCGCGTGAAGAAGATCCAGGGCGGCGGCCACCACGGCGGCTCGTGGAAGGTCGCCTACGCCGACTTCGTCACCGCGATGATGGCGTTCTTCCTGGTGATGTGGCTGCTGGCCTCCACCAGCAAGCCCGAGCGCGCGGCCATTTCCGAGTATTTCCGCAACCCGAGCCCGTTGAGCGGCACCAGCTCCACCCCGGCGCCGGGCATGGCCGGGCCCGGCGGCGCCAGCACCTCGATGATCAAGCTCGGCGGTGCCACCGATATCTCCCGCGGCAACAGCAACGACCCGTTCCAGAACCAGCGCGAGTCGATCCCCACGCCGGTGGACGAACGCGAGCGCGAGAAGCAGCAGCTGGAGGCGCTGAAGCAGGAGCTGGAGGAAGCGATCAGCAAGAGCCAGGCGCTGGAGCCGTTCAAGGACCAGCTGCTGCTGGACATCACCTCCGAAGGGCTGCGGATCCAGATCGTGGACAAGCAGAACCGGCCGATGTTCGACATGGGCAGCGCCAAGCTGATGCCGTACACGCGCGAGATCCTGCGCGAGCTGTCGCACTTCATCAACCAGGTGCCCAACCACATCAGCATCAGCGGCCACACCGACATCACCGCCTATTCCACGCAGCTGGGCTACAGCAACTGGGAACTGAGCGCGGACCGCGCCAACGCCGCGCGCCGCGCGCTGCTGGAAGGCGGCATGGGCGAGGACAAGGTGGCGCGGGTGGTCGGGCTGTCGTCGTCGGTGCTGTTCGACAAGACCGACCCGCAGAACCCGATCAACCGCCGCATCAGCATCGTGGTGATGACCAAGGAGGCCGAAGCCGCCGCGCTGTCGGCGATCGCCGCGCTGCCCGCTCCGGGTGGATCCGCCGCTGCCGCCGCTGCCGCGCCTGCCAGCGGCGACACCGCGGCCGGTGCCGCACCCGGCCCGGGCGTCGACTGAACGGCCGCGCGACGGCGCCGGTTCGGCAACCAGCGAAGCGGCCGCCTACAATGGCGGCCGTTTCCTTTTGTGCAGCCCTCATGTCCAAGCAGTCCAAAGCCAAGCGCGACAAGCGCAAGAAGCAGCAGCCCCGCCGCCCGTTCCTGCGCCTGGACGCGCAGCAGCAGGTGCAGAACCACGCCGTGCTGGTGAACGAAGAAGGCCAGGTGGTCGCCGCCATCGGCCTGCAGGGGCGGCAGTGGCTGCTGTCCATCGGCGGCCAGACCATGGGCAACGCCGACAACCCGGTGCCGATGCTGGCCATGCTCAAGCACCTGGCCAACGTGCAGGAGAAGGAAGGCCGCAAGGTCGCGCTGGAGTATTCGGAGCAGCTGCAGCAGCTGATCGACGCCGCCGCCGCGGCCGAAGGCAAGAGCGCCGACGACTACCTGGCCGGCCTGGTCGCCGAGTTCGAGGGCGTCGAAGGCGAGGACGCCGCGGTCGCGGACGCCGGCAATGACGCCGTGGACACCGACGCAGGCGAAGCAGCGGCCGAGGCCGGCGACAAGCCGCAGGCCTGAGCGATGGCGCCGCGGTGACGGTCTATATCGACGATGCGGTACACCCCTGGCGCGGCGAGCGCTGGGCGCATCTGCTGGCCGACACCCTGCCCGAGCTGCATGCCATGGCGCAGCAGCTCGGGATTCCGCGGCGGGCATTCCAGAACCGCCGCAGCGGCGCGCACTACGACGTGCCGGCGGCGCTGCGCGATACCGCCATCGCGCTGGGCGCGCGCGCCATCTCGCGCCACACCGACCGCGAACTGGTGCGGCGGGTCATCGCCAACGCGCGCGCGCAATACCAGCCGTAGGCGCGGGTCTCGCCGCGCACGCCTGCCGCGGCACCCGTCGCGTCCACCAGCGCCGGCGGGGCAAGCCCCGCAGCCACGCGCGGCGGGATTCAGAACGGGTCGCTGCCCGGCCGCACTTCCACGCCCAGCAGCGAGCACAGCGCCAGCATCGCCTCGTCGTCGCGGCTGAGCGCGATCCAGCCGGCATAGTCGTCGCCGCCGGTGTTCCAGTTCCACAGCGTGTAGCCATGCTCGCGCAGGCGGTCGTGCGCGGTCGCCATCAGCGCCGGCACGTCGAGGTCCTGCGCGAAATCCTCGTCGTCCAGGTCACCGCCCCAGTCGATGCGCAGGTTCCAGCGCGCGGCCAGCTCGTCGATCGCGGCCACGAACGAATCGATGTCCTTCCAGTCCACGTAGAAGCCGGCGCGCCAGTCGATCGTGTCCTTCAGGTCCCACAGCCACTGCTCGTCGCCGCTGTCGTGCTCGGCGCCGGCACGCGCCTCGCGCCAGGCATCGAACTGCTGCAGCGCGGCCTCCTCGTCGCCCGGGTTGACCAGCCACAGCAGGTTCCACACCCGCGCCGGATGGTCGTCCTCGTCGAAGGTCGGCAGCAGTTCGTCGGAATCTTCGTAATCGGCACTGTTGTCGGGCATGGCGGCGCTCCACTGCGTGATGGCGCGCATTCTGCCGCCACGCGCACGGCAGCGGAAGCGGCAACGGTTATCCTTGTGCGCATGAAGAGGGCCACGGTGGCCGTCAACGAACACAGATCATGAGCGATACCCCTCCCGACCGCCTGGCGGTGAACCCCAGCAGCCCGTTCCACGACCCGGCCGCGCTCGAACGCGGCGTCGGCGTGCGCTTCAACGGCATCGAGCGCGATGACGTGGAGGAGTACTCGGTCAGCGAAGGCTGGATCCGGGTGCAGGCCGGCAAGGCCCGCGACCGCCGCGGCAACCCGATGACGCTGAAGATCAACGGCGCGGTCGAGCCGTATTTCCTGGAATTGAACAGGAAGTAAGCCAGGCGGCGCCCCGCGCGGGCGCCGGCAATGCCGGCCGCGGGCTCAATCCCGCTGCCGGCTCTCCAGCAGGTCCAGGTTGCGGATCAGCCTGCGCGCGACCTCGTCGGGTATCTGCCCGTGCCGGGTCAGGCGGAACAGTTCCTCGCGCTCGGCGGTGAGCCCGGCCGCGCGCAGGCTGCGGTAGGCCTGCTCCATGCGCCGCACCTTCTCCGGGTCCTCGTCGGGGCCCTGCCCCTTCTCCAGGTTGCGCTGGTACAGCAGGCTGACCCGCGCCGCGGCGTCGTTGTAGAGCTGCACGTTGGTGGTGGTCTGGCCCTCGACCAGCTGCTGCCGGGCTTTCTCCACCGCGACCAGCGCGGCCTTGGACGACAGCGTGCGGGCCAGGTCCTCGACCCGCCGGCTGTCGTCGTCCCGCGGCAGTTCCAGCCCGCGCAGCAGCCGCGGCAGCAGCAGGCTCGCGCCCAGCAGCGAGACCAGGATCACCGACGCGGCCAGGAAGATCACCAGGTCGCGCGCCGGGAACGGCTCGCCGCCGGGGACCATCAGCGGCAGGGTCAGCACGCCGGCCAGGGTGATGGCGCCACGCACGCCAGCCACCGACATCGCCAGCACCACCCGCCACGAGGTCTGGTTCGCACGCGCCTCGCCACGCCAGCGCGCGCGCAGCAGGTTCCAGCGCAGCGACAGCCACACCCACACCAGGCGCAGCACCACCAGCATCGCGTTGATCGCCACCACGTAGATCGCCAGCCACCACCAGTCGCTGTGCCCGGTGACCGCCAGCGTGTCCACCGCGCGCTGCACGATACCCGGCAGCTGCTCGCCCAGCAGCACGAACATGATGCCGTTGAAGCTGAACTGCACGGTGCTCCACACCGCCGCGCGCTGCACCCGCATGCTGCCGCTGATGCGGCCGGTCAGCTCGACATAGCTCATGGTGATGCCGGCGGCGACCGCAGCGAGGATGCCCGACGCGTTGAACTCCTCGGCCAGCAGGTAGGCGGCGAACGGGATCAGCAGGTTGACCAGCAGCGCCGCGCCCGGCTCCTCGCCGAAGCTGCGCCACAGCCAGCGCTGGAAGGTGGACACGCCCAGGGTCACCGCCACGCCGATGGCCAGGCCGGCGAAGGCCACCCACAGGAAGGTCAGCGAGGCCTGCGCCAGCGAGAAGCTGCCGGTCATCACCGCGGCCACGGCGAAGCGGAAGCAGACCAGGCCGGAGGCGTCGTTGAGCAGCGATTCGCCTTCCAGGATGTGCATCAGCCGCTTGGGAATCGGCACCCGCGAGGCGATGGCCCCCACCGCAACCGGATCGGTGGGCGAGACGATGGCCGCCAGCGCGAACGCCACCGCCAGCGGCATGGCCGGGATCAGCCAGTGGATCAGCAGGCCGGCGCCGACCACGGTGAACACCACCAGCCCGAACGCCAGCTCCAGGATCGCGCCCTTGTCGCGGAACAGGCCCTGCTTGGGGATGCGCCAGCCGTCAAGGAACAGCAGCGGCGGCAGGAACAGCAGGAAGAACATGTCCGGCTCGAGCGCATGGCCGCGCTTGAACACGCCGGCGATCAAGGCGCCCAGGCCGATCTGCACCAGCGGCAACGGCAGCGAGAACGGCAGGATCCTGACCAGGTAGCCGCTGGCGACCACCGCCACCAGCATCGCCAGAACGACTTCGATCGTGTTCATGCCTCTCCACGAAGTCACCACCATGGCAGCGACGGTTGGAACAACGCGGAAAAACTATCACAGGCACGCGCCGCCGCCGATGGGGGCGGCGGGTATCCGCGCAGGAAGCGCCGGACCTATGCCGCGCCGTCGAAGCGGTAGATGTCCATCGCCAGGAAGCCCATGTCGATGCCGGCGTCGATGCGGCGCGCGCCGAGCCGGTCCGTGCCGGCCGCGCCCATGGCGAAATGCAGCGGCAGCAGGTGCTCGTCGGTGGGGTGCGCCTGTTCGGCGAACGGCGCCTGGCGGCGGTAGTCCAGCAGCGCCGGCACGTCATCGGCGTGCAGCTTCTGCTCCACCCACTGGATGAACGGACGCACGTACGGCGCCTCCCCGCCCTGCGCGTAGTGGTGCCAGTCGTGCAGGTTGTGGGTGATGCTGCCCGAGCCGACCAGCAGCACCCCGTCCGCGCGCAGCGGCGCCAGCGCGCGGCCCATCGCCCATTGGTGCGCGGGCCCCAGCGCCGACTGGATCGACAGCTGCAGCACCGGGATGTCGGCCTGCGGGTAGAGGAAGCGCAACGGCACCCAGGCGCCGTGGTCGAGCCCGCGCTGCGGATCGATCAGCGGCGACAGTCCGGCCGCGGCCAGTCGTGCCGCCACGTCCTGCGCCAGTTCCGGCGCGCCGGGCGCCGGGTACTGCAGCTGGTAGAGCGCCTCGGGAAAGCCGCCGAAATCGTGGATGGTCCGCGGCCGCTCCGCCGCCGATACCATCGGCGTGCGGCCCAGCCAGTGCGCCGAGGCCATCACGATGGCGCGCGGGCGCGGCAGCGCGGCAGCCAGCTCGGCCAGGCGCGGACCCACCGCACCGGGCTGCAGCGCGGTCATCGGCGACCCGTGCGAGATGTACAGGGACGGCAGCGATGTCGATGGCATGGGGAACTCCAAGGGGGCGATGCGATGCCACACAGGTTATTGCCGCAGCGCCCGGCAACAAATAACCTCGGCATCAACGTTTTATTGCCAAAGCGGAAACAATGGACACCATCGATGCCATGCGGGTGTTCGTCGCGGTGGTCGAGCGCAATGGTTTCAGCGCCGCCGCGCAGGCCCTGGACCTGTCCACCGCCGCCGTCACCCGGCAGGTCGCCGCGCTGGAAAAGCGCCTGTCCGCACGCCTGCTCAACCGCACCACGCGGCGGGTCAGCCCGACCAGCACCGGCGCCGCCTACTACCAGCGCTGCGTGCAGCTGCTGGCCGAGTTCGACGCGCTGGAGGCCGCGGTCGGGGCGCAGGCGCTGCAGCCCTCGGGCCGGCTGCGGATCAACGCGCCGGTCAGCTACGGCATCGCCCGCCTGGCGCCGTTGCTGCCCGGCTATGCCGAGCGCCATCCGCAGGTGGAACTGGACCTGTCGCTGTCCGACCGCCAGGTGGACATGGTCGAGGAAGGCTTCGACCTGGCGATCCGCATCACCCGCCAGCCGGCGCCTTCGCTGATCGCCCGGCGCCTGGCCGAAGCGGCCATCGTGCTGTGCGCCGCGCCGGCCTACCTGGCGCGGCATGGCACCCCGCAACACCCGGACGACCTGTCGCGGCACGCGTGCCTGGCCTACAGCTACTGGGCCGGGGGCGACAGCTGGCAACTGCAGGGGCCGCAGGGCGAGGTAAGCGTGCCGGTGGCCGCGCGCATGCGCGCCAACAACGGCGAGGTACTGCGCGAGGCCGCCATCGCCGGCATGGGCATCATCGCGCAGCCGGATTTCATCGTCGGCCAGGCCCTGGCCGACGGTCGCCTGGTGCCGGTACTGGCCGACTGGCGGCTGCCGCCGGTCGGCATCCATGCGGTCTATGCCAGCCGCAGCCACCTGGCACCGAAGGTGCGCAGTTTCATCGACTACCTGGTGGAACGGCTCGGCGCGGACGCCGGCCCCCCTGGCTCACGCTGAGTCGGGCGCCAGGGCCAGCAGCGCCAGCAGTTCGCGCAGCGGCATCGGCCGGCCCAGCAGGTAGCCCTGCACCTGGTCGCAGCCGTGCGCCACCAGCCAGTCGAGCTGGCCCTCGGTCTCCACGCCCTCGGCGATCACCACCAGCCCCATGCTGTGCCCCAGCGACAACAGCGCGCGGCAGATGGCCGCGTTGCGCGGGTTGCGCTCCACGTCGGCAACGAACGCCCGATCGATCTTCAGCGAATCCAGCGCCAGGTGCTGCAGGTAGGACATGCTGGAGAACCCGGTGCCGAAATCGTCCAGCGCCACCGCAATGCCGTTGGCGCTCAGGCTCTCCAGCACCTGCATCGCCTGCGCCGGGTTGCGCATCAGGCTGCTCTCGGTCAGCTCCATCTGCAGCGCACCCGGCGGCAGCCCGTGCTCGGCGGCGGCCTGGGTGAACTCGCCGACCAGGTCGCTGTTGAACAACTGCACCGCCGACACGTTGACCGCCACCGGCAGCCCGGCCCAGCCGTTGTCGGCCAGCGCGCGGCTGGCGCGGGCCGCGGCGCGGATCACCCAGCGGCCGAGCGCGATGATCTGCCCGGTGTCCTCGCACAACTGGATGAAATCCGACGGCGGGATGAAACTGCCATCGGGCTGCGGCCAGCGCAGCAGCGCTTCGAGCACCGCCGGCGAGCCGTCCGCGGCATGGCGGATCGGCTGGAAATACAGTTCGAACTCGTCGCGCTCGATGGCCAGGTGGATGCGCCCGGCCAGTTGCAGGCGGTCGGCATGGCACTGTGCCAAGGTATGGTCGAAACGCAGTACGACCACCCCGTTCTCGCGGGCGGCGTGCGCGGCCTGGGCGGCGCGGCCCAGCACCAGGTCGGCGCTGGTGCCATCGCCGGGGTTGCCGGCCACGCCGATGCGCGGTTCCAGCTGGTGGAAGGAATCGCGGCCGCGCACCGGTTCGGATACCGCCGCGCGCAGTGCCTCCAGCGCCTGCGCGGGATCGTGCTCCTGCGCCACCGCCAGCACGAAATCCTCCGCCGGCTGGTAGGCCAGCAGGCCATAGCGCGTGCCCAGCGTTTCCAGCCGGGCCACCATCGCCTGCAGGACCTCGTCGCCGGCTTCGCGGCCCAGGGTATCGGTCACCATCTGCAGCCCGCGCAGCTGCGCATGGACGATGGTGTAGCCGGCGCCGCTGGCGTCCAGGCGCTCGGCCAGCGCCTCGATCGTCAGCAGCCCGGTGCCGGGGTGGTGGCTGGCACGCCAGGCCAGGTCGCGTTCATAGGCCAACCGCTGACTGACATCCTCGGCCAGCACCAGGCACGCCGGGCGCCCGTCGAATTCCAGCCGCGCCATATGCGCCAGCACCTCGAACAGGCTGCCGTCGCGGCGCCGGTGCATGCGCACCCGCGGCGCCGGCGAACTGCCATCGCGCGACGCCTCCAGCGTGCGCCGGATCTCCTCCCTGGCCTCCTCCGGGCGGATGTCGAGGATGGTCATGGCCAGGAATTCCCTGCGGCTGTACCCGTACTGGTCGATCGCCGCCTGGTTGACCTCAAGGAACTGCAGGGTGTCCAGGTCGAAGATCCAGAACGGGGCGGGATTGCGGTCGAACACCAGCCGGAACTGGTGTTCGGCGCGCTGCACCCGGGCTTCGCTGCGGACCCGCTCGGTGATGTCGGTGACCGCGCCGGTCATGCGCGGGTGCGGCCCCAGCCCCTGCACGCGCTCGCCGCGCGCGGACAGCCAGCGCACCGAGCCGTCGCGCAGCACCAGGCGGAACAGCGCGTTGACCGCACGCCCGGCTTCGGTCGCCTGCTGGACCTGCTGGCGCAGCCACGGCCGGTCTTCCTCGTGCACGTGCGCGTAGAACTCCTCCAGCCGCGCCTGCCGCACCGGCAGCGCGAACATCCGCCGGGTCAGCGCCGACCAGCGCAGGGTGCCGTCCTTGCGGTCGATCGACCAGGTCCCCACCTTGCCGACCTGGTGCGCCAGCGCCAGCTCCGCCGCGCCGGCACGCAGCTCGTCGGCCAGCCGCGCCTGGCGCAGCGCGCCGCGGCGCATGCTGGCGTACAGGTACGCGAACCCGCACAGGTACAGCAGGTAGATGCCGCAGGCGACGAGGAAATACGTGCGCCACGGCGCCATGACCTCGTCGTAGGACAGGCCGGCGAACAGGATCAGCGGGTAATCGTGCGGCACGCTCACCGCGACGACGCGGCGCACGCCGTCCAGCGGACTGGTCGCCACCCCCAGCGCCTGCACCTGGTCCGACCCGGGCAGCGGCCGCAGCGGCCGCGGCAGCGGCCGCTCCACCGCCGACGGATCCAGGCTGTGCGCCAGCAGCGCGCCCTGGCGGCTGCTGATCGAGACCACGCCACTGCGACCGGTATCCAGGCCGCTGACCACGCGCTGGAACACCGCCAGCCGCACGCGCGCCAGCAGCCACTGGCCCGGCTGCACCGGCACCGCGGTCAACAGCACCATGCCACCGCCGGGCAGCGCCTCCAGCCCGCCGACATACAGCTCGCCGGCCAGCACGCGGTTCTCCGGCACCACCCATTGCGCGAGCGTCGGATCGCCGCGGCCTTCGCCCAGCGGCATGCCGGCATCGTCGACCACGGTGATCGCGGCCAGGTCGGTATTGCGTTCGAGCGTGCCGCGCACGCTGGCGGCGAGCAGCGCCGGCGCCCGCTCCGGCACCTGCCGGTAGTATTCGCGGCCGTCGCGGGCGGCGCCGCGCAGTGCGCGTTCCATCGTGGTCAGTTCCGCCCGCAGCAGGCGGTCGCTGCCGGTCGCCAGGGCCATGCTCTGGCGCTGCGCCGCCTGCAGGCGGCTGCCGCGGTCGTTCCACAACATGATCGCCAGGGTCGCCGCCAGCAACAGCGCGATCACGGCACCGAACACGACGACCTGGCGCAACGGCTGGCTCATGCCCCGGGGCACCCGCATCTTCCCTGCGTCGGCATTCGCTGTGCGTGCATGGTCTCGCTCGTTGTCCCCTGCGCCATCGGAAACCGCCGGCCGCACGCGGCCGGCCGCCTGGTTCGCGCCGCGCCGCACGCACGCAACGCGACTTCCGTCCTCCCCGGAAGTCGCTGTCGATGTCCGTTCCACAGCATGCAGTACAAACGCCCCGGACGGGAAGAGTCGGCATGCCAGAAGTACCGCAATCGGCAAGGCGCGGGTGCGGGTGCGGCACTAGACTGCGCACTCCATCCCAGATTCCGGAACCGCCATGGCCCTGCAACGTTCGATCCTCGCACTCGCTCTCGGGGCCGCGCTGTCACTGGGCGGCTGCGGCGGCGGCAAGGCCCCCACCGGCGACGCTGCCGCCACCGCCAGCCCGGTTGCCAGCGCCCGGCCGCAACTGGGCAGTTTCGGCTTCGACGTCTCGGGCATGGACCGCAGCGTGGCCGCCGGCGACAACTTCTTCGATTTCGCCAATGGCCAGTGGGTGCAGCGCACCGCGATCCCGGCCGACCGTTCCAGCTACGGCAGCTTCAACATCATCTACGAGAAGACCCTGGGCGACACCCGCGCGATCCTGGAAGATGCCACGCGCGCCAGCGACGGCGAGGCGCGCAGGATCGGCGACTACTACGCCGCGTTCATGGACGAGGCCGGCATCGAGGCGCGCGGCGTGGCACCGCTGCAGCCGCAGCTGCAGGCCATCGCCGGCATCGGCGACCGCCAGGCGCTGGCGCGGGCACTGGGCGCCAGCCTGCGCGCCGATGTCGACCTGCTCAACGCCACCCATTTCTACACCCCGCACCTGTTCGGCCTGTGGGTGTCGGTGGACCTGCTGCAGCCGGACCGCAACGTGCCCTACCTGGTGCAGGGCGGGCTGGGCATGCCCGACCGCGACTTCTACCTGCAAGGCGGCCGCATGGCCGAGCTGCGCAAGGCTTACGAGGGCTACGTCGCGCGGTTGCTGGAACTGTCCGGCGACCGCGCCGCCGCGGCCAAGGCCGCGCGCATCGTCGCGCTGGAAACGCGGATCGCGCGCGCGCACGCCACCCAGGAAGAAACCAACGACGTCGAAAAGGGCGCCAATGCCTGGAAACAGTCCGAGCTGGCGGCGAAGGCGCCGGGCCTGGACTGGGCGGCGTTCCTGGACGCGGCCGGCCTGTCGGCGCAGCAGGATTTCATCGTCTGGCAGCCGCGGGCGGTGGCCGGGTTGTCCAGGCTGGTCGCCAGCGAACCGCTGGACACATGGAAGGAATACCTCGCGTTCCGCGCCCTGGACGAGGCCGCGCCGTACCTGCCCAAGGCATTCGCCGATGCGCACTTCGCCTTCCACGGCACCGCGATGAGCGGCACCCCGCAACAGAGCGAGCGTTGGAAGCGCGCCGTCGACGAGACCAACAACGCCCTTGGCGAGGCGGTCGGCAAGCTCTACGTCGCGCGTCATTTCGATGCCGCCACCAAGGCGCGCGCCGACGAGATGGCCAGGAACATCATCGCCGCCTTCGCCAGGCGCATCGACGCGCTGCAGTGGATGTCGCCGGAGACCAAGGCGCATGCCAAGGCCAAGGTCGCCGGGCTCAAGGTGGGCATGGGCTACCCGGACAAGTGGCGCGACTACGGCGCGCTGGAAGTGAAGCGCGACGACGCGCTGGGCAACGCGCAGCGCGCGGCGCTGTTCGAGTACCGGCGCAACATCGCCAAGCTCGGCCAGCCGGTGGACCACGGCGAATGGGCGATGCTGCCGCAGACCATCAACGCGATGAACGTGCCGCTGGAGAACCGTCTGGTGTTCCCGGCCGCGATCCTGCAGCCGCCGTTCTTCGACCCCGCGGCCGACGACGCGGTGAACTACGGCGCCATCGGCGCGGTGATCGGCCATGAGATCAGCCACGGCTTCGACAACGCCGGCGCGCTGTTCGACGAGACCGGCAGGCTG
Organism: Stenotrophomonas sp. Y-13; assembly: GCF_046267925.1. Classification (NCBI taxonomy): domain Bacteria; kingdom Pseudomonadati; phylum Pseudomonadota; class Gammaproteobacteria; order Lysobacterales; family Lysobacteraceae; genus Stenotrophomonas; species Stenotrophomonas sp. Y-13. The sequence goes on along the minus strand of NZ_CP176501.1, from coordinate 437,468 downwards.
CACAACTGGTGGACGGCCGAAGACCTGAAGCAGTTCAACGCCGCCGGCGACGCGCTGGCCGCGCAGTTCAGCGGTTACGCGCCGTTCCCGGGGGTGCACGTCAATGGCCGCCTGACCCTGGGCGAGAACATCGCCGACGTGGCCGGGCTGGCGACCGCGTACGACGCCTACCGCCTGGCGCGGCAGGGCAAGCCGGCGCAGGACCTGGAGGGCTTCACCCCGGACCAGCGCTTCTTCCTCGGCTTCGCCCAGGCCTGGCGCAGCAAGATGCGCGAACAGGCGCTGCGCAACTCGCTGTTGACCAACGTGCACGCGCCGGGCCAGTTCCGCGCACTGACCGTGCGCAATCTCGATGCGTGGTATCCGGCGTTCGGGGTGGAGCAAGGCCAGGCGCTGTACCTGGCCCCGGACAAGCGGGTCAAGGTCTGGTGACGGCACGGCGCCTGCGCCAGCGCGTGCGCGCGGCGATCCGCGCCTGACCCTGGTGTTCCGGGGTCACGGCGGCCAGTGCAGCAGTAGCTGCGGGTCGCGGCCCATGCGCCGGCAGGCGCGCGCGGCGATGCCGTCGCCCAGCGCGGCGCGGAACAACGGCGCCGACCCGCGCAGCAGGCGCGCGGCCAGCGCCGCGCGCAGCTGCTGGCCGCGGCGGCGCCCGAGCAGGGGCGGTGCCCAGTCGGGCAACAGCGCCGCACCCGCGGACAGGAACAGGTCGCGCGAGGCCCCCGGCAACGGCACCGGCAGGCGTACGCCCTCGAGCACCGCCAGCACCTCGCGCGAACGCGCATCCATGCGCAGCTGCGGCTGCTGCGCGGCGAAGTACGCGCGCACCTGCGCCTGGCTGGCCGGCACCGCGCGCGCGCCCAGTGCCTCGGCCACGCGCCGGTATTCGGCGTAATAGCGGTCGGCGATGGCTGCCGGCACCTGGCGGCAATAACGGCGGCAACCTTCGAGGAAACCATAGGCCTCGGTGACGTGTACCCAGGTGAGCAGTTCCGGATCGTCGGCGGCATACGCGCGGCCATCGGGCAAGGTCCCGGTGACGCCTGCATGGATGCGCCGGACCCGGTCGACCAGTGCCTGGGCCGCGGCCGCCGGCGCGTAGCTGGTGCCGGCGACGAACGCGGTGGTGCGGCGCAGCCGCCCGACCAGGTCGTGGCGGAAGTTGGAATGGTCGTAGACGCCGGCCAGCGCGCGCGGGTGCAGCAGTTGCAGCATCAGCGCGCACAGGCCGCCGGCGAGCATGCCCGGGAATTCGGAATGGATGCGCCAGGTCACGCTGTCGGGGCCGAACCAGCCCGGGTCGCCGGCCGGCGCGTCGTAATCGATGCCGCTGGGTTCGCGCGGGAAGGCGTCGAGCACCCAGCGCCGGATCTGCGCGGTGACCACCGAGGACACGGGCGTGGACAGGAGCGACATGCGCCACATCGTAGTGGAACGGCCGCGCACGCCGGCGGCGGCGGCCACGGCGCGACGGCCGGCCCGGCCGGGCAATGGCCGCATCCGGCCCCCTCGCGCCGCATGTGCGTCCGCAGCATGCCGCTGCCCTTTCGATTTTCGATTCCGCCACTTGCACGATGACGCACCGCAAAACTCCAGGGCCGGGCGTGCGCCGGTCCGCGGCCGCGCGGCGGCGTCATCGCATCGTGCCCATTGCCAAGCGGCGCGAAAGTGCTAGAACTGGAGCCGCCAGATCGTTCCACGCCGTATCCGTCGCTCGTTCCAGCCAGTATCTGCAAGGAGCTCCACATGATCGCGTTGTTCAAGGGTTTGGGTTTGTTGCTGCAGGACAATGAGCTGTACCGCAGTCCGTTCGAGAAACAGGTCGAACACTGGAAGAACCTCAGCGACGAACAGATACGCGGCGAGGTGTCGGTGCTGGCCAAGGCCAAGTGCCAGTGGCTGATGGCGTCCATCGTGCTCTGGCAGGCGTCCTCGCTGTTGATCCTGGGGCTGATCACCAACTACCTGTGGCGCGATGATTTCCATATCACCTTCACCCGCGTGGTGATCGTGTTCGGCTCGTGGGTGTCGATCCTGTTCGTGATCTGGTTCATGGCCAACATGTTCGACGACACCGCCGGCTTCGAGCGCTGGATGAAGGCGTTCAACAGCCGCGCCCGCATCAGTTCCGACGCCGACAGCGTGGAAACCGTGGCCGAAGCGCTGGAGATGGCCCAGCACTACCCCGAAGTGCTCGACTACAAGCAGGCGGTGGCGTCCCGCCGCGAACTGCGCCACGAGGACATCCGCATCATGCGCGAGCTGGGCCGCATGCGGCAGCACTCCGAACTGGTCGGCAAGCTCAACCACATCGGCGACGACGGGCTGCGCCTGCAACCGGCGTTCTGATCCCGCTGCCGCTGCCTCGCTCCCGCAACGCCGCGCTCAGTCGCGGCGTTGCGCGTTGTGGGCCCGCACCTGCTGGCCGAAGCCATGCGGCAGGCCCTGCACGTCGCGCACCCCGCCCACCACCAGGCTGAAATCGCCCAGCGCCTGCCGCTGGCACAGCTCCCCGCCCGCCTGGTCGCGGCAGTGCTCGCGGTAGAGCCGGTAGAAGCAGTTGCCGCTCTGGCTCTGCAGGCACTGGAAGCGGGCATGGTCGCCGGACACCGTGGTGCGGCTGAGCACGGCCTGCTCGCCGCTGATGCGGACGATCGAGGTCTGGCCCTGGGGTTCGCGGTAGCCCAGCATCGCCAGCAGGCTGCCGAGCAGGAACGTCAGGTACTGCATGGCACTTCTCCTTGTACGGGCCGCGGACGGGGCTTACATGCCGCGGAACAGGCTCATGAACGGTTGGCTGACCACCAGCGTCTCGCTGCGCGCCTTCAGCCGCAGCACGCCACGGCCGCTGTCGTCGCGGCTCACTGCCGCGACCGCTTTCATGTTGACGATGGTGGAGCGGTGCACCTGGCGGAAGCACTGCGGGTCCAGCACCTGTGCCAGCTCGCGCAGCGAGCTGCGCAGCAGCAGTTCCTCGTCGGCGGTCACGACCGCGGTGTACTTGCTGTCGGCGCGGAAATACAGCACGTCCTCCAGCAGCACCAGCCGCGTCTCGCGGCCGTTGCTGGCGGTGATCCATGCCGGCGGCGGCGCGCTGGTCCTGGCGGCCGGCTGCCGCGCCAGCTGTTCCAGCAACTGGTCCAGCAGGCGCCGGTCCGGCGCACCGGCCTGCAGCCGCGCGAGCACCCGCTGGCGCGTGGCCAGCAGGCGTTCGTCGGCCACCGGCTTGAGCAGGTAATCGACCGCGCCGCGCTCGAAGGCATCGATCGCGTACTGGTCGTAGGCGGTGATGAACACCACCTGGGTGCGGGGGCTGAGCGTTTCCAGCGCGCGGGCGACGTCGATGCCGGTGACGCCGGGCATGCGGATGTCCAGGAACGCCAGGTCCGGCCGCAGCGTTTCCAGCACCTCCAGCGCGGCGGCGCCATCCTCGCATTCGGCGGCGACGCGCAGTTCCGGCCACAGCCGCTGCAGCTGCGCCACCAGCGCCTGGCGCAGCAGCGGCTCGTCCTCGGCGACCAGGGCATCAAGTTGCATGGGGCAGCTCCGGTACCTGGATGGTGGCGGCCGCCGCGGCCTGTGCCGTGGTCGGCCTGCGCGGCAGGGTGATCGTGGCCGCCGCGCCACTGGGGAAGTTGGAGACCAGGGCGAAGCCGGCCTGCGCCCCGCAGCCCAGCCGCAGCCGCTCGCGCAGGTTCTTCAGGCCGATGCCGGTGCCGCCGCCGCTGCTGCCACCGACGCCCTGGCCGTCGTCGGCCACGGTGAGGTGGACCTGGCCATCGGCCTCGCGCGCCAGCACCCAGATCGTGCCGCCACCGGGCTTGGGTTCCAGCCCGTGCTTGATCGCGTTCTCCACCAGCGTCTGCAGCGCCATCGACGGCAGCACCACGTCCTGCAGCGCTTCGGGCACGTCGATCCGCACCGCCAGCCGCGCGCCCATGCGGATGCGCAGGATTTCCAGGTAGGCCTGCACCCGCTCCAGCTCCTGCCCCAGGGTCGACAGCGACTGGTCGATCCCCGGCAGCGAGCTGCGCAGGTACTGGATCAGGTGGCCGAGCATGCGTTCGGCGCGTTCGGGATCGGTGCGGGTCAGCACCTGCGCGTTGGCCAGGGTGTTGTAGAGGAAGTGCGGTTCGACCTGCGCATGCAGCAGGTTCAACCGCGCCACGCTCAGTTCCTTCTCCGCCTCGGTGCGCTCGGCCATCTCGCGTTCGTCGCGGCGCAGCTCGGCCACGCGCCGGCGCATCGCGCGGCTGACCGCCTCGGCGTTCTCGCGGTTGCTGCCCTCGTCCGGTATCAGCAGGTCGGCCCAGGCGCCGGCCTCGGGCTCGAACAGCAGGGAGACGCTGCTGGTGCCCTGGCCGGGCGTCACCGTCGCCGACACCTGGTTGCGCTTGATCGCCAGCCACGACCGCGGGTTCCAGCGCGAGGGCGGGCTCATGTTGTAGGGGTCCACGCGCACGAGCTTGGCGCGCAGCTGCAGGCTGCCGGGCGAGCTTTCGATATCGGTGACGCGCGGCAGCCCCGCGATCACCGACTCGACCAGCGCGAACGCCTGCCCGGCATCGAACGGCAGTTCGATCTGGCGCCGCTGGCGGCTGGACAGGCTGTCGTGGTCCAGGCGGCCCGCCGTCAGCTTGACCCGGTGCAGATGGCTGGCGGCACTGATCGCCGCCATCGCCAGCACGCCGATCACCAGCAACGCGAATATCGCGCCGGGGTCGCCGAAGACCTGCGCCCATATGATGCCCAGCACGATCAACGCCAGCGCCCAGGCCACGAGGATGCGGAAGCAGAACCAAAGGCTGGCGATCATGGCGGCGGTGTTCCCGGCTGGACAGTGGTGGCGAGCATAGGCGCTGGGCCGCCATGCACAAGCGCCCTGCGACGAAGACGGGAATCGGGGGAACGAACACGGGTGCCGGCGGCTGGAACCGGCGGGCGGAAACGCGGACGCCGCCCGTTGCGGGGCGGCGTCCGGGCACAGGCGGCGTCCATCCGGGCCGGATGGGCGCCGCCGGGCGGGTTCAGCGGCGCTCGTCGGCGCTGGCGTCGCGGACCGCGCGGAACGGTTCGCCGGCGCTCCAGTTCGGCCAGGCACGCGAATTGGCCAGCTGCTCGCCGAGCGTGTAGACCACTTCCAGGTCGCGCGCGGCGCCGGCGAAGGTCCAGTCCGGCTGCCATTCGTCGCCCTGCTGGTGGTAGCGCCTGGCGGTGTAGTCGTCCGAGGCCTTCTTGCCCGCCGCCACGCCGCCGTCGATCCAGTCCTGCCCGGCCGAGTACGACAGCGCCGGCACGCCGCGCTTGGCGAACGGGAAGTGGTCGGAGCGGAAGAACAGGCCGGCTTCCGGCTTCGGGTCCGGGGTGTAGCGGATGTCCCAGCCCTTGGCCACGTCCTTGAGCTGGTCCAGCAGTTCGAAGCGCGCCGAGCCGTAGATGCCGAAGTCGCGCGACGGGCCGAACGGCGCCATGCCGTCCATGTTGATCAGCGCGACGGTCTTGCCCAGCGGGTACAGCGGGTGGCTGGCGTAGTACTCCGACCCCAGCAGGCCCTTTTCCTCGGCGGTCACCGCCAGGAACACCACCGAGCGCTGCGGGCGCGGCGCCTTGGCGAAGCCGCGGGCCAGCTCCAGCAGTGCCGCGGTGCCGCTGGCGTTGTCCAGCGCGCCGTTGAAGATGCGGTCGCCGCGCGCGTCCGGCTCACCGACGCCGATGTGGTCCCAGTGCGCCGAATAGAGCACGGTCTCGTCCGGGTGGCTGCTGCCTTCCAGGCGCGCGACCACGTTGTGCGAGGTGATGACCTCGGTCTTGACCGCGTAGTCGGCCGAGAACGCCTCGCCCTTCAGTTCCACCGGGCGGAAATCGCGCGACTGCGCCTGCTTCTTGAGCGCCTCGAAATCCAGGCCGGCGCGCTTGAACAGGTCCACGGCCAGGTCGCGCTGGATCCAGCCTTCCAGCGGCGGATGGGCCGCGGCCGGATCGTCGCGCACCACGTCGAACATGGTGTTGGTGTTGGAACCGGCCACCGTCGCCCAGCCATAGGACGCCGGCGCGGTCTCGTGCACGATCAGCACGCCCGCGGCGCCCTGGCGCGCGCCTTCCTCGTACTTGTAGGTCCAGCGGCCGTAGTAGGTCATGCCCTTGCCGTCGAAGTCGCCGACGCCGGTCTCGAAGTCCGGGTCGTTGATCAGCACCACCGCGATCTTGCCCTTCAGGTCCACGCCCTTGAAATCGTCCCAGTTGCGCTCAGGCGCCTTGACCCCGTAGCCGACGAACACCAGCGGCGCGTCCTTGATCGCGACCGCGCTGGCGCCGTTCATCGCCGCGCGCACCGCGATCTCGCGGCCCTGGGTCAGCGCCTGCGAGGTGCCCTTGCTGGACAGCGACAGCCGCGGCGTGCCGACGATATCGCCCTTGAGCAGCGGCACCGCCTGGGTCCACAGGCGCTTGCCGTCCTGCAGGTCGCCGCCGGGCTGCAGTCCCGCCTCGGCGAACTGGCGGCTCAGGTAGGCGATGGTCTTCGCCTCGCCGGCGGTGGCCGGGGAGCGGCCCTCATAGGCGTCGGAGGCCAGTTCCTTCACATCGGCGGAAATCCGCGCGCCGTCGAACTTCGGCGGCGCGGCCATCAATGCGCTGGATACCGACATTGCCAGCAGGCTGATCACGATTCGCTTCACATCCATCTCCAATGGGTCGAACAACCACCGCAGTGTAGCCAGCACCACGACGGCGCGGGCAGTGCCGGAACGCATGGGGTCCGTAGATGCGGGGCTTGCCCCGCATGCGGCGGTGACAATCACGCGATGGCGCGCCTGCCCGTAGATGCGGGGCTCGCCCCGCATGCGGCGGTGAGCATCACGCGACGGCGGCCGGACCGTAGATGCGGGGCTTGCCCCGCATGGGACGTTGAGCATCATGCGATGGCGCGCCGGATCGCGTAGATGCGGGGCTCGCCCCGCATGAGGCCTTCCCGGCGAAGCCCGTGTCGGGCGAGCCCGGCTACGGACGGGGTGCTGGCACGCGCGGCTACAGGTTCGCCGCGCGTGCCCGCAGCGCCGCGCGTTCGCGGGCGTTGCCGCTCAGGTCGGCGGCGCGCTCGAACGCGGTGCGGGCCTCGTCGCGCCGGCCCAGGTGTTCGAGCAGATCGCCGCGCACCGCCTGCAGCGGCGCATAGTCCGCCAGCCGGCGGTCCTGCTGCAGGGCCTCGAGCAGCGGCCAGGCGGCCTGCGCGCCCTGCGCGCGCGCCACCGCCACCGTGCGGTTGAGTTCGACCACCGGCGACGGCATGACCGCCGCCAGGCGCCCATACAACGCCGCGATGCGCGCCCAGTCGGTCTGGTCGGCGCGGCGCGCCCGCGCATGGCAGCCGGCGATGGCCGCCTGCAGCACATAGGCGTCCGCCTCGCCGCCCAGTGCCTGCGCCTGCTCTAGCAGGGCCAGGCCGCGGCCGATCTGCAGCCAGTCCCAGCGGCCGCGGTCCTGCTCCATCAACAGCACCGCCGCGCCGTCGGCATCGGTGCGCGCATTCATCCGCGACGCCTGCAGTTCCATCAGCGCCAGCAGCCCCAGCACCGCTGCCGAGCCGGACATCAGCCCGGCCAGCACCCGGCCCAGGCGCAGCGCCTCGCCGCACAGTGCCGGGCGCATCCAGTCCTCGCCCTGGCTGGCGGCATAGCCCTCGTTGAAGACCAGGTAGAGCACCTCCAGCACCGAACGCAGGCGTCGCGGCAACGCCTGCCGCCGCGGCACCTCGAAGGCGATGCCGCGTTCGGCCAGGGTGCGCTTGGCGCGGACGATGCGCTGGGCGACGGTCGGCTCCGGCAGCAGGAACGCGCGCGCGATCTCGGCCGTGCTCAGGCCACACAGCAGGCGCAGGGTCAGCGCCACCCGGGCGTCGGCCGGCAGCACCGGGTGGCAGGCGACGAACAGCAGCCGCAGCAGGTCGTCACCGATGTCGTCTTCCACTTCGCGCTCGTGGTCACGCACGACGCTCCCCTGGTGGTCCGGCTCATGCGCCATCGCCTCGTGCTTGCCGGCCTGCAGGCGACGCTGGCGCAGCAGGTCGATCGCCCGCCGCTGGGCGGTGGTCATCAGCCACGCGGCGGGGTTGTCGGGCACGCCCTGCCGCGGCCAGTGCTCGAGCGCGGCGACCAGCGCGTCCTGGGCCAGCTCCTCGGCGCTGTCCAGGTCGCCCAGCATCCGCGCCAGGCGCGCGATCAGGCGCGGCGACTCCATGCGCCACACCGTGTCGAGCCTGCGCTGTATCTCGCGGGTATCCATCCGCCCGCGATCACACCATCGCGCCACGGTGCGCGCAAGCGCGCGCGCCGTGGGTCACGCCTCGACGAAGGCCTTGAACCCGCCCCAGAACATGCGTTTGCCGTCGAACGGCACGCTCTTGGCATCCATGCCGGCCAGGCGCGGATCGGCCATGGCCCGGGCGTTGACCCGGTCGCGGTGCGCGCGCGAGCGGTAGACGATGTAGGCGAACACCACCACCTCGTCCGGCTTGAGCTTGACCGCCTGCGGGAACGAGGTGTGCCTGCCCGGCTTGACGTCGTCGGCGACCGCTTCCACGTAGGCCAGCGCACCATGTTCCTTCCACACCTTGGCACCCAGGCGCGCCATGCGCCGGTACTCGGCCAGCCGCGCCTGCGGCACCGGTAAAACGAAACCATCCACGTAGCTCATCGTCCTCTCCTCGCTGCAGCAGGTACGGAAGCGGCCGCGCCGGGGCCCGGCCGCCGCTGGATCAGCCCGGCGCGCCGTCCATGTACGCGATCTCTCAGAGGTGACCGTCCAGGTCCTGGAAGCCGCGCTGGTACATGAAGCCATAGTCGCGTGCCGGCATCGGTTCGCTTGCGCCCGCGGCCAGCGCCTTGTCGACCAGCGTATCCACCGCCGCGCGGCTGGGTGCCGACAGGCAGGTGATGACTTCGGTGTGGGTGCGCGCGTCGCACAGCGGCCGGGGCGTGAAGCCCTGGAAGAACGGCTCCACCAGCAGCATCACGAAGATGCTGTCGCTGATGACCATGCAGGCCGCGTCCTGGTTGGTGAACTGCGGGTTGAAGGTGTAGCCGAGCGCGGCGAAGAACGTCCGGGACGCCTCCAGATCGCGCACCGGCAGGTTGACGAAGATCATCTGCGGCGGGGCCATCGTCAGTGTGCCCCGTCCATCGGCTTCATGCAGTTGACCATCCACGGCTTGCCGTAGCGGTCCACCAGCATGCCCCAGCGTTTGGCCCAGAAGGTCTCGGCCAGCGGCATCTGCACCTGGCCGCCTTCGGCCAGCGCCGCGAACACGCGCTCGGCTTCCTCCACGCTGTCCACGTCGACGTTGATGGTGGTGGCGCACGGCCCTTGGGCAGGCGGGCCGTCGGCGGCCATCAGGATCGCGCCGCCCGCCTCCACCTGGCAGTGCGCGACGTGGTCCGGCTGCGGGGTGTACCCGCCGCAGGCCTCACCGTCCATGTCGGGGCCGGGCGGCATGTCGGCGTATTTCATCTCCGACACCACCTTGCCGCCCAGTGCCCGGGCGTAAAAGGCCATGGCGTCGTGGGTGTCGCCATTGAAGCCCAGGAAAGGAATCAGTTTCATCGCATGTCTCCTTGCGGTCGGATCAGTCGTTGCGTTCGATGCGCTCGCGCAGACGTTGCTCCTGCGCGCGCAGTTCCGGGGTGAAGGCCTCGCCGAAGTCCTCGGCCTCGAACAACGGGCGGATCTCCACTTCCACCGGCGCGGTGCCGTCGGCGTCGAACGGGGCGCGGCTGAGCCACTCCACGGCCTCGTCCAGGGAACGGACCTGCCACAGCCAGAAGCCGGCGATCAGCTCCCGGGTCTCGGCGAACGGGCCGTCGATGACCTGCCGCCGGGCGCCATCGAAGCGCACCCGCGCGCCGCGCCGACTCGGGTGCAGGCCTTCGCCGGCCAGCATGATGCCGGCCTCCACCAATCGCTCGTTGTAGGCGCCCATCGCCGCCAGCTCGGCCTCGGTCGGCATCACCCCGGCCTCGGTCTCGGCCGTCGCCTTCACGATCACCATTACTTTCATGTCCATGCCCTTCCGGTTGCGGACCGGATGATCCGCTTCACATCCGGTACGACGAACCAGCGCCGACGGAATCGACAACACCGGCGATGCTTTTCATGAACACGTTCATGGTTGCGGCGCAACCGCCACCCTGCGCCATCATGGCCCTCTGCTCCCGACAGGACCCGGCCATGAAATTCCTGCTGTTGATCCATATCGACCCGGCGCTGCTGGAGGCGCTGCCGCAACCTGCCTACGACGCGCAGATGCGCGAATGCCTGCGCCATGCCGACGCACTGCAGGCACAGGGCACCGTGCTGATGTCGCAGAAGCTGCAGCCGCCGGCGACCGCGCGGACCCTGCGCATCCGCGACGGCCAGCCGCGGATCACCGACGGCCCGTTCGCCGAAACCCGGGAAATCCTCGCCGGGTTCAACCTGATCGAAGCCGCCGACGCGGAGGAGGCCATGCGCATCGCCGCGCAGTTCCCGTGGGCGGCCTACGGCAGCATCGAAGTACGCGCGGTGGATGACCTGCAGGCCGAGCGGATGCGGCTGGGGTGAGCGCACTGGCCGCTGGCCACCTCCGGGCCGGGCGTCCGCACCCTGCCCGGCCCGGCAAGTACCGTGCCAACACTGGTCAAGACACTTTCAGAAGAAAGCAAACGCACAATAAACAGTGAGAAAAGTCACAATACCGAAGATGGGTTTACTTGTAACTAATTGAAAAACAAAAGGAAAAAAAATTCGCCCGGAAAAATCAGTCATAAATCGTTAACTTTCCGACAGTGGGGAGTTATGGTCGGCTCACTTGGCATTCGACTTCTGTTCATCTTCTAGTTTCCGCCAAGGACTTCCACTGGAGAGAGAAATGGTCAAACGCAAGACGATCCAACGCGCCGCGTTGAGCGCGGCCTTGAGCCTTTGCATCGCCGGCGGCGCCTACGCCCAATCCAATGCTTCAGGCTCGATCTTTGGTGCCGGCGGCCAGCCGGGCGCTACCGTCACCATCCGCAATGTCGAAACCGGGCTGACGCGCGAGATCCGTGTAGACAACAACGGTCGCTACAGCGCCTCGGCCTTGCCTGTCGGCAAGTACGAGGTGATCCTGAAAAAGGACGGCGAAGTTGTAGCCTCCAAGTCAGATGTGCTGGTGCAACTGGGCGCGGGTAGTGAGGTTTCCTTTGCCGCGGCTGGCGGCAGCGCCACGGACATGGATCGCATCGAAGTGCGTGCCAGCGCCATGTCGCCAATCGACGTCTCTGCAACCGACAGCCGCCAGGTGTTCACCGCCGAGCAGATATCGAAGATGTCTATCGGCCGCAACATCAACGCCTTGGCCATGCTCGCGCCAGGCGTCGTCGCCGCTGACTCACGCTACGGTAACGTTTCCTCGTTCAGCGGTTCGGCAGCATCGGAGAATGCCTTCTACATCAACGGCTACGCTGTCACCAACCCGCTTACCAACCTCGGCTCCACCACTTTGCCCTTCGACGCCATCGGCCAGTACCAGGTCATCACCGGCGGCTATGGCTCGGAGTTCGGCCGCGCAACGGGCGGCGTGGTCAACATAATCACCAAGAGCGGTACCAATGATTTCAAGGCCGGCGCCCAACTGGTCTGGACTCCGAAGGATTTCCGCGCGCACTCGCGCAACATCTACTACCCCAGTACGGGCAAGCTCCCCAATACCGACGGCCTGATCTATCAGCACCTGAGCGATCAGACCACCGACTCTCTGACCTACGGCGCGTACGCGAGCGGCCCGATCATCAAGGACCGGCTGTTCTTCTATGCCGGCGCGGAATTTGAGGACCAGGACAGGACCACGGTCTCCACCCGATCCAATACCGGAACCGGCTATCAGAAGCGCAACTACGAGGTTCCCCGCTGGCTGGCGAAACTGGATTGGTACATCAACGACAACCACCTGCTTGAGTTCACCGGTATCTCCGATGTGACCAAGCAGACGATGAGTGCCTACGCCTACAACTACACCGGGTCGAATGTATTCAACCCCGGGAACGTCAAGAACAGTGGTTACTACTACGAAGACGGCGGCGAGCTGTACATCGGGAAGTACACCGGCTACCTGACCGACAGCCTGACCCTGACCGCACTGTACGGCGAACAGGAACAGGACCATATCGCCAAGCCGTGGGGTTACGACCCGAGCGTGGTGTATGTCAGCGACTCCCGCAACGTATCCAACCCGGTCCGCTTTGGTGCATTCGACCAGCTCAGCTTCCCGGATGCCTACGACAAGACCGACGGCTATCGCATCGATCTGGAATGGCGTTTGGGCAATCACACCCTGCGTGGTGGCTATGACGTGCAGAACTCCGAATCACGCGCGGGCGAAGTGACGTCGGGGCCGGGGTACCGCTGGATCTACAACTCGGTAGGCGCGGCCAATGCCAACGAAACGATCCCCGGCAGCGGTGGCGCCCGTGGCCCCGGTGGCAACGGCGACTACGTGGTCAAGTACGTCTATGCCAACGGCGGTACCTTCAAGGTCGAGCAGAAGGCCTTCTATCTGGAAGACCGCTGGCAGGTCACCGACAACTGGCTGTTGTCACTGGGCCTGCGCAATGAGAGCTTCCAGAACTTCAATGCCGATGGCATCGTCTATGTGGAGCAGAAGAATCAGTGGGCTCCCCGCATCGGCGCCACCTGGGATGTCTTCGGCGACTCGTCCTTGAAGGTCTTCGCCAATGCCGGCCGCTACCACCTGGCGATGCCGAACAATGTCGCGCTGCGCGGTGCCGCCGGTTCGACGTATACGATGGAGTACTTCTCCTTCACCGGTATCGATCCCAATACCGGCGCCCCCCTGGGCACCACGGCCCTGGGCAACGGCCCGTTCTCCTCCAACAACGAGTATGGGCAAGCACCGGATCCGGCCTCGGTTGCAGCCAAGGGGCTGAAATCCCACTACCAGGATGAGTTCGTTCTTGGCTTCGAGAAGCAACTGGGCGAATCACTCACCTTCGGTGCGCGTTACATGTTCCGGGACCTCAAGAGCGCAATCGATGACATGTGCGATTGGCGCCCGGCCTACTACTGGGCCATCGAGAACGGCTACTCCGAAAGCGTCGCCGAGGCGCTGGGCGATGGCCTGGGTGGCTGCCGCCTGTTCAACCCCGGGGTAGGCAATACGTTCCAACTGGATGACGGCACCGGCAATCTGATCACCGTGCCCCTGTCGGCCCAGCAGCTCGGATTCCCGAAGCTCAAGCGCCGTTACCAGGGTATCGGGCTGTTCCTGGAGCATTCCTTCGACGGCAAGTTCTACGGCAAGATCGACTACACCTGGTCGCACAACTACGGCAATGCCGAGGGCCAGCTGAAGTCCGACGTGGCACAGGGCGATGTGTCGCAGACGATGGACTGGGACCACCCGGAGATGATGTTCCATGCGAACGGCAACTTGCCCAACGACCGTCGCCACTACCTCAAGTCCTTCGGCTACTACCAGCTCAACGATGAGTGGCGCTTCTCCAGCACCTTCACCTTGATGTCCGGTCGCCCGAAGAACTGCACTGGCATCTACGCCGGTCCGGATCCGGATGGCGAGTTCAGCGAAACCGTTGAGTATTCGGGTCCCTATTACCGCTACTGCAATGGCAAGGTCATGCCGCGCGGCTCGGCCGGTACCACGCCGTGGGTGGGACGTCTGGACATGGGTGTGGCCTACCGTCCGTCGTTCCTGAACAACAAGCTGGAACTGTCGCTTGATGTGTTCAACGTGACCAACTCCCAGACGGCACAGAACTACATCGAGTACGGCGAAATCGGCTCTGTCGGCAACCCATACCATTCGACCAACCGCGTGATCAGCTATTCAACGCCGCGCTATATGCGGCTTGGCCTCCGCTACGATTTCTGATTGCCATCTTCTCCAAGTGCAGTACTTGAACCCGGCCACGTGCCGGGTTCTTTTATGCCCCGGATCTATGTGCAACCCTCAGCGTCCTGCATTGCTGCGAGGCTCGACATACGAAGTTCATGCCATAAGGCCTGGAAGTCCGCCAGGTGGGTCGTGTCGCAGAGCCCGGGGACAGTGGCCGGACAATGGCGATCTACTCCGGGCGGTCGGCATCGCCGAGGTACTACCCGACGGTGGGAGGGGTGTGCCGCCCCCTCTTGGGCTTACGCCATCCCGGTTGGGCGCGGACGCGGTGCAGCAGACCAGCTCCTCGTCACACAGGCAAGCGAGCTCCACCTCCCCCACGCCGGGTGGTCCAAGCCTGCTGTCGTGCAATCGCCCGAGCCTGGATCAGGCCCACGGCCACGACGATGGCTGGAAGCCAGCCAGCAGCGGTCGACCGTCCACCTGGGACGCGATGAGTGCAACGACGGCGGCTCCCATGTACCCAGGCGTGGTGCGGCCGACCTTGCGCCACTGGCTGGAAAAGGCCCGGACAGCCCGGCCTTGTTCGCGCTGCGCCCCAGCACACATCAGCACTGAGACCAACCCAGCGGCCGGCACCGGGCCTGAACCCACATCGTCGAAGGCTGCCCGACATCCCGGCGGTCATCCAGCACCATGCGCAGACCTACCGGATCACACACTTTCCATCTCCCACGCCCGGAGGGCATTGATGGGCATCCATGGAAAATGAACCATCCTTGTTCATTCGCCGATAGCAGCAGCGAGCCCTATGTGCACCGTTTCTCCCACCGCCTACTGTCCTGCTGCGTCTATCGTCATTGCAAGCTCTTCATGTACCGTGTTGCCGCTGTAGTCTTTTGCGGTTATGCGGCAGATATAGTCGCCGGGTGATAGCTGGGCCAACCGTAGGGCATCCACTGCCAGGCGCCCGTCGCGCACCACATTGCTGACCACGTAGCGGAACCGCGTCACCGCGCTGCCGTGCACGGTGATGCCGCTGTCCTCGGCGTAGGCGACCTTGGCCGCGTCCGCCTGCGGCGGCATGCGGTTGAACTCGATGTTCATGCGCGGCTGTTCGTGGCCGGGCAGCGCGCGGCCGTCGGCGTCGAGGATCTGGTAGCCCAGCGCGTACAGGCCGAGACGGCGGCGCGGCAGGTTGCCGTCCACCTGGTCCCAGGCCTCGACCACCAGTTGCAGGCCGCCGGCGTCGCGCGGCACCCGCAGGCGGCCGTCGCGGCTTTCGCGCAGGCGCTGGCCGCGGGCGTCGAGCAGGGCGATGTCGTCGATGCGTGGCGGCACGTGGTCGGCGTAATTGGCGAAGCCCAACCGTACCGCATTGCGCTCGTAACCCGATGGTCCGACCGCCAGGTGCACGTGGGCCTGGCTGTTGATGCTGCCCAGCGCATCGCCGGGGTGGAAGCGGGTACCGCGGCGCACGCGCACCCGCTGCAGCTGCCCGGCCTCGTCGTGCACCAGCTGGAAGCGGGCCGGATCGAGCGGCTGGTTGCGCGGGTCGCGGCCGACCTTCATGTGGATGTAGTCGACGGTGTCCAGCGACAGGCCCTCGGCCTGCCCGCCCAGGCTCCAGGTCGCCGCCGGGCTGCTGACCTTGGCCGCGGCGATGGCGAGCACGGTCTGGCCGACGTCGCCGCGGACGTCGAAGCCACCGTGCAGGTGGTGGCGGCTTTCGCCGCTGAAGTTGCCGCGCACTTCGCCCAGGGTGCCGACCACTTCGTGCCAGCCCAGCTGCGGCGCCAGCGGCCAGCGCCCTTGGTTGCGCGGCAGCGGGTTGTCCATCGCAGGCCCGACCGGCGCTTCGGCCGCCGCCATTCCCGCCAGCGGCGGCCGCAGGTGATGGAGGCGGTAGGCATCGGCATCGCCGAGCAGCAGGCTGCCATCGGGCGCCAGCGCGATGCCGGCCGGGCGCGCGAAGCGCTGCGCATCACCCGCCACCGCCACCACGTGCCCGGTGGGCGAGACCTGCACCACGCGGCCGGTGATGCGCTCGCCGACGTAGGCCACGCCGTCGTGGGTGAGCGCCAGCGTCATCGGCCCCCACAGCACCTGGGGGCCCTCGGGCCCACCCACCGGCGTGGCGACGTGGCCAGCCGCGGTGACGGTGCGCAGCGCGTCGTTGCGCAGGTCGGCCACCCACAGCGTGCCGTCGGCGGCGAGCGCGAGGTCGGTGGGGGTATCGAAACGCGCCGCTTCGCGCTGGCCGTCGGCCCAGCCGGGGCGGCCGCCGCCGGCCAGCGTCCACACCCGGCCGTCCGGCTCGATCACGCGGATGCGGTCGTTCCAGGTGTCGGCCACGTACACCCGCCCCTGCGCATCCACCGCCACGCCCATCGGCCCGTCGAAACGCGCCTGCCGGCCGATGCCATCGGCGAACCCGGCCACGCCGTCGCCGGCCAGTGTGCTGACGTCGCCCTGCGCGGTGACCTTGCGGATCGCATGGTTGCCGGTATCGGCGACATACAGGTTGCCGTGGCGGTCCAGCGCCAGCCCGGAGGGCGTGTTGAACGCGGCGGCGTCCCCGCGCCCGTCGGCGAAGCCCTCGCGGCCGCCGGCCAGCACGTGGAACACGCCGTCCAGCCAGCGGTAGAGGATGCGGTTGTTGTCGCCGGCATCGGCAACATAAAGCGTGCCGCCGGTGTCCATCGCCACGCCCCAGGGATCGCTGAAGCGGCTGTGCATGCCGGAACCGACGCTGTCGCCTTCGATGCCGTCGCCGGCCAGCAGCGCGACCTGCGCGCGCCAGCCCAGCGGCGTGGCGGCCGGCGCTACCGAGGGCGTCCGTGGCGGCCACAGATAGCTGGCCGCGAGCGCGCCCCCGGTCAGCAATGCCACGACCATCACCCAATGCCTGCGTTCCATGTACATCCCAGCGGTTGCGGAGCCGGCACCATAGACGCTCGCCGGCCACGGAACCACCCGGCACCGACAGGATCGCCACCCGTCCCACGGAGTCATGCATGAATCTGCAACTGCACCTGCAGGAAAACCCGATCCGGCTGCAGCCACCGCAGGGTGCCGCGGTGGTGCTGCCGCTGTCGCTGGCGGACCTGCTGGCGGCGGGGCTGCACGCCTTTCCGCCGCAGCCCAGCGCACTGGAGCAGGCCATCCAGTGCGCCGAGGATGTGCTGATGCCGGCGATCCCGGCGCTGCGCCACCCGGCGCCGGGGCTGCTGGAATGCGCCGACCCGGTGCTGGCGCCGCTGTGGGCGGCCAGTGGACGGGTACCCGGCACGGTGGCCACGCTGTCCATCGCCGACGTCGAGAACGTCTTCGAGCGGCTCGCGCGGGTGGCGGCCGGCGTTCCCGCGCACAGCCTGGGGTTGCCCGCGCAGCCGCGCTTCGCCGCCGCGCTGGTGGTGGTGCGCGAGCTGCTTCACCACATTCCAGTGCCGGCACTGCGGCTGCGGCCGGCGACGGACTGAGTACCGCCCCGCGCGGCGGGTTGCGCGCCCGCGCGGTCAGCGGCTGCCGCGCGCCGCGCGCAGGTGGGTGCTGACCGGCGCCGAGAACGCGCCGTTGTCGGCCACGTCCCAGTTGATCGACCACGCCATCACACCGCGGAAGTCCGGATACGGCCGCGCCGGCTCGAGCGTGTCGCAGCCGTTGCCGCGGGCCAGGCAGTCGAACGCGCGGATGATGGCCGCCGGCGGCGCGTAGCCAGTGCCGGCCGCGCGCGGGCCGGAGGGCAGGGCCAGCGCCACCTGGTCCGGGCGCAGGCCGTGGAAGCGGCCCTTGCCGCCGGCCAGGGCGAAGCCCTCGATCAGCATCTTCGCCGAGCCCACCATCATGTCCACGCTGCCGGCCGGCAGTCTGTCCGCGCGGTAGGGGGTGGGCAGGCCGCCGTTGTTGTAGAGCTGCACGTGCAGCAGGTCCAGCTCGTCGCGCAGCCCGTCGATCAGCGGCAGGTAGGCGCCCCAGATGCCCTCCATCGACACCCAGCCGCCCTGCACGTAGGGGTGCTCCGGCGCCATCGACACGTACAGGTTGGGGTACATGGCATGCAGGCGCTTGACCGCGGAGACCAGGTGGCCGGTGACCGGTGCGCCGTGCACGACACCGGCGACCTTCTCCAGGTCGATATCGATGCCGTCGAGCCCGTAGGCGTCGATGGCCTGCGCGGTGGTGCGCACGAAGTTGTCCTCGTCGCGCTGCGTGCGCAACGTCACCTTGCCCAGCTCACCACCGAAGGACAGCGCCACGATCCCGCCACGCGCGCGGCGCGCGGCGATGTCGGCGACCAGGCGCGTGCGCTCCAGCCCCGGCGCCGGATTGAACGCGACCCTGCCCTGGCCCATGTCGTCGGCGAACGCCAGCACCACCACGTCCCAGGCGTCGTCCACCTGGCCCAGCGGCAGCACCCCCGATCCGTTGTCGAAGTTGTGCAGGTAGCCGACCAGGGCATGGCGCGGCAGCGGGTGGCTGTAGCCCGGCGTCACGCCGGGCCGCGGCTCGGCGGCGCCGACCTGCCCGGCGTGGCAGCCGAAACTGGTGACCAGGAACAACATGCACGACAACAGGCGGCTCGGCTTCATCGCAATCCCAGGCGGTGGAGGAGCGCCGATTCTAGACAGCCGCCGGCACCAAAAATCCTTCTGGAACATGAAGTTGGCGAAGTTGTCCGGTAATGACCCGCGGCCGTCCGGGCACTGTCCAGAGGGCCTGTCCGGTGGGCCGCGGCGCGGTGTCGCGGCCCGCCGCGAGGGCCACCGCGCAGGACATCCGCAGGCAACCGGGCGCAGCCATCATGCCCCGGGCATGACTCATGCCGGCAGGTTCGCTCAGCCGCAGGTCTTCATGCGTCGTTCCGCCTCCCACAGCGCGCGCCTTGCCAGGTCATAGGCGCTGTCGGCCGCGGACGGCAGCGTGTGCTCGGCTTCGACCGGGTCGGCGCCATGGCGGTAGCGGTACTCCAGCCGCTCCAGCGCGTCCAGCTGCTGCAGCGCGTTGCCGAACCAGCGCCGGCGTACCGCATCGTCGCAGCGCGGGTAGCGCCGTTCCAGCTCGCCGATGGCGGTACGGATGCGACGGCTGGCCTCGCCATCCAGGCCGGGCAGCGGCTCATGGCGGATCGGCGCGGCCTTGTAGGCATCGCCGGTGGCTTCGCTGCCCAGGTCGGACGCGCGCTCGTGCAACGACGGGTTGAACGCCACATCCGGCGCGCGCCGCGCCTGCGCCGGCTGGATGTCCTCGCCGTAGAGCCACTTCTCCCTGCGTGACTGCCGGGTCCCGGCTGCACGCTTCGAGAACAGGCCGGCGGTGGCGCGCTCGCCGACGCCCGTCGCCAGTTCGTCGCGGTGGGTGAACAGTTGCTCGTCCTTGCCCGGGGTGCGTGCCCGCGCCGCGACATCGTCCGGCAGCGCGATCCCGCCATCGGCGGCGTACAGGCGACGCGCGGCGCCGGCCGCGGGCACCGGCGGCGATGACGCGGCCGGTGGCGGTGTCGGCGCGGGCGGCCGCTGGCCATCGGCCGGGAACGGCGGGGGCGCAACGGCGGGCGCCGCCACCCGGGTCATGGCGGGCAGCGACGAGTGCGACGGCGCCGGTGCCGGTTCCGCCGCGCGCGCCAGCCAGCGCACCTGCAGGCGCTGCTGCCGATGCTCCGCGGCGGGTTCGGGCACCTGCCACAGCACGCGGCCGGCCAGGCAGAGAATCGCCACGGTCGCCAGCCCGGCGCCGATGCGGTGGGACAGGGGTTCGCTGACGCGGGAATCGTGCATGCCTCTCCATCGCAGACCTGCACGCGGCGGGAGCCCCGCGGTGCACCGTGGCAACTACAGACCGGAGGCCGGGCGGCGAGTTCCATCGCCGTCGCGCGCCGATGCCCGGGTTACGATGGCCGCCCTTTCCGGCACTCCCAGCGCATGACCCACTACTCCGGCCCCCTGCTCACCCGCCCGTTGCTGGACGCCATGCGCGACGCGCAGCGGCGCGGCGACGCGGTCTGGAACGGCTCGCTCGACCTGGGCCGCGGCACCGACGCGGTGCGGCTGGAGGCCGGTCGCTGGCAGTGGCGCGGCCACGATTATCCGTGGCCGGAGCGGCTCAAGGACCGCACCCTGTACTACTGGGACGGCGCGGATTTCGCGCCGGCCTCGCGGTTCGGCAATGGCCTGTACAAGCTGGTGCCGACCGACTGGGGCGTACCGACCTTCGAGATCGACGGCATCAAGATGCTGGTCAGCGCGCAGCTGTCGCCGATGGACGACGCGCGGCGCAAGGTTGCCCTGGTCGCGCCGCGCGGCAAGCAGGTGCTCGATACCTGCGGCGGCATGGGCTATTTCGCCGCCTGCTGCCTGGAGGCCGGGGTGGCGGCGGTGCATTCGTTCGAGAAGAGTCCGGAAGTGCTGTGGCTGCGCACGCTCAATCCCTGGTCACCGGACCCGGCAGCGGCCGCCGCCGGCGGCCGCCTGACGCTGACCCACGGTGACATCTCGCTGGCCATCGCCGATATCGCCGACGCCTCGGTCGATGCGGTGCTGCATGACCCGCCACGCTTCGGCATCGCCGGCGAACTTTACTCGCAGGCGTTCTACGACCATCTGGCGCGGGTGCTGCGCCGCGGCGGCCAGCTGTTCCATTACACCGGCATGCCCAACCGGCTGACCAGCGGCCGCGACGTGCCGCGCGAGGTCGCCACCCGCCTGGGCAAGGCCGGGTTCCGCGCGCGCCCGGAACTGGACGGCGTGTTCGCGGTCCGCAACTGAGCGGCGCGCGTCATGGCAGCGGCGGCTGCCCGGTGTTGTCGCACTGGAACAGCACCCGCTCCGGGCGGTGCAGGGCGAAACCCTGCGCGCTGTCCACGCCCAGCGCGCGCAGCAGGTCCAGGGTGTCCAGGTCGTCCACCCACTCGGCCACCACCCGGGCCCCGCGCTGGTGGCCGATGCGGGTGACGGCATCGACGATGGTCCGGCTCATCGGGTCGCGGCCGAGGTCGCGCACGAAACTGCCGTCGATCTTGATCACGTCCACCGGCAGGTTCTTCAGGTAGCCGAACGAGGCCATGCCGGCGCCGAAGTCGTCCAGCGCGATGCAGCAGCCGGCCGCGCGCAGGCGCTCGATCACCCGCACCACGCGCAGCAGGTCGCGCACCGCCACGGTTTCGGTGATTTCCAGGCACAGCCGCTGCGGCGGCACGCCATTGCGGGCGATCGCATCGAGGATGAAATCGGCCAGCCCCTCGTCCTCGAGGCTGGCGCCGGAGAGGTTGATGGCGCAGCTCTGCAGGCGCTCGCCGCAGGGATGCAGGGCATTGAAATTGGCCAGCGCGGTGCGGATCACCCAGCGGTCCACCGCCGGCATCAGGCCATAGCGCTCGGCCGCCACCATGAACACGCCCGGCGCGATCACGCTGCCGTCGTCGGTGCGCATGCGCAGCAGCAGCTCCACGCGGGTGACCGGTTCGACGCCGGGCGACAACGGCACGATCTCCTGGTAGTCCAGCAGCAGGCGGTCCTGCTCCAGCGCCCGGCGCAGCTGGCTGGCCCATTCCATCTCGCCCATGCGCCGGGTGGCGTCGGCGTCGTCGCGGTACACCCGCACCCGGTTGCGGCCGTCTTCCTTGGCCTGGTAACAGGCCGTGTCGGCCCAGGCCAGCAGGTCCTTGAGGGTGCATCCGGGCTGGTCGACCAGCACCAGCCCGATGCTCGCGCTCACCGTGTAGCTGCGTCCCAGCCAGCAGAACGTCGAACGCTCGATGCACGCGCGCACCTGCTCGGCCAGCAGGTCGGCCTGGGCCTGGTCCACGCCGGACGCCAGCAGCCCGAACTCGTCGCCGCCCAGCCGCGCCAGCAGGTCGCCATCGCGGACGTGGCGCCGCATCGCCTGCGCCAGCTGCACCAGCAACTGGTCGCCGGCGCTATGCCCGGACAGGTCGTTGATCAGCTTGAACTGGTCCAGGTCGATGTACATCAGCGCGAACGCCCCCTCGCCGGCGGCGTCGCGGTCGAGCAGCGCCTGGCGCAGGCAGCGCTCGAACTCGCGGCGGTTGCACAGCCCGGTGAGCTCGTCATGCGCGGCCTGGTAGCGCAGGCGCTCGGTCATCTCGCGCTGCGCGCTGGTATCGCCGGCCACCATGAGCAGGTGCGGCACGTGGTCGATCTCCAGCATGGCGAGCGAGGCATTCACCCACAGCGCGGCATCGGCACCGCGCACCACGAATGCCTCCTGGCTGCTCCATGCGCCGTGCGCGCGGGTCGCGGCGACCGCCTCGCGACCGTGCACGGCATCGGCGAACAGGCCCTCCAGCGGCGTGCCGGCGACGGCGCCGAGCTGGGCCCTGGCCGCGCGGTTGGCGTAGGTGATGCGCCCGTCGCGCGCGTCGGCCACCAGCACCAGCGCCGGCAGCATCTCGTTGAGGGCCTGGAACCGCGCCTCGCTTTCGCCGAAGCGCGCGCTCATCCGCCGCGCCAGCTCGAGCGCGCGTCGGTGCACGCTTGCCTGCGACCACAGGAACAGGGCCAGCAGCAGGCTGATCGAACTGCCGCCGATCACGATCAACCGCAGCTGCGCCCACTCGCCCATCGGTACGCGCGGCCACAGCCGCAGTTCCCACGTACGCCCGCCGAATTCCATGCGCCGCACCTGCAGCGCCGCCGGGTCGGCCGGCAACGGCGCGCTGGCGAACACCCGGGCATGCGCCGGCAATGCGCCCAGGTCGCGGATCTCCACGTCCATGTGGTCGAGGATGCGGCCATACAGCGCCTGGCGGACCATCGGCTCCAGGCGCACGCTGACCGCCAGCGCGCCCAGCTCGCGCGCGCGCCGTTCCGCGACCGTGGCCGGCATCGCGCCCGGGGTGTACGCGGGCAGGCGCACGGTGATGCCCATGTCGCCCGCCGCCCGCTGGCCGCGGAACTGCAGCAGCGGGAACGGCGCGGACAGGGCGGCCGCATCGGCGTCGCGCGCGCGCCGCAGCGCCTCCATGTTCTCCGGTTGCCGGGCGACATCGAAACCGACCAGCACCTCGTTGCCTTCCAGCGGCGCGACGTACTGGTAGCGGTAGGTGGCCTGGCCAGCGGCGTCCACCTGGCGCTGCGCGAAGGCGATCAGCACATAGCCATGGATCCACTCCTGAGAACGCAGGTTGCGCTGGTAGCTGTCGAAGGTGCCCTGGTCCAGCTGCGCGGTGCCCGCCAGCAGCACGGTCTGCATCGCCCGCAACCCCAGCGCGGCGCCGGCCAGCGGTTCACGCAGGCGCGCGGGCGCGGCATCGGCCAGCGAGCGCTGCAGCGACTGCACCCGCTCGCGCTCGCCGCGCCATTCGCCAAGCGCCACCCGCGCCGTCAGCGTCAGGCCGATGACCAGCACCAGCAGTGCCCACAGCGGCGTGGCGAACAGGGAGCGCGGCATGCCGCCGTCAGCTGCGGGCAGCGGGGCGTCATCGTGCATGGGCGGCCCTTGCCGGCACCGCCAGTGCGCTGCACCGGCCGCCGCTGGCCAGCGTACCGCCGTGGACTGTCATCGCCCCGCCATCGTCCATACCACCGCCCCTGCCCGGCCCGAACCCCAGTTCGCCGGCGCCAGCAACCGGCCCCGGCAACGCACCACGAACGGCCTTCCCGCCGTACCGCCGAGCGTCAATGCCACCGGCAGGATCCTGTACCACCCGGGCGATTCTACGCGCCGTCCGGGCCATGCGGCCGTCAGCGCACCGCTCCGTGCCGGCCCCACCCACCTTGAACACCATGCCCGCTCCCGTTGCCGGCGCACCCGCCGTATCGTCCCTTTCTCTTAACGCCAGTCCGGGTATATCTCGACACCGGACAACGCCTCCCCGCACCCGGCGCCCTGCCGCACAGGCACGCGCCGGGCCCTGCATCTGCCGCCGGTTCCGGCCCCCGCCGTGCGCACTTCCGGCCATCCGCACATGCATGGCGCCGCACGGGGCGGGCCTCCAGACAGACCCGATGCAAACCCTGTTCCCGCCAGCGGGAGCCGGGACCGTCGTCGCGCGCCCGCGCGACGGCCCACCCACCCCGTTGCCGCCGGCCCTGCCCGGCCGCGGCGGGGCAACGCCACCATGAGCCGGGGCCCGTCGCCCCCGCAGGAGAGTGCCCTTGAAAGATGTGAACATGTTCCTGCAGGGACCCGGGGCGGAGCGCCGCGCGGTCACCGTGCTGGCGACCGAGCGCGTGCCCCTTGAGACACTGCTGTGCCACGCTCCCAACGCCGGCGCCGGCGTCCTTGTCGACCTGCATGTGCTGGTCGATGCGCAGGGCAACCTGGCCCGGCAGATCGACCATGAGGGCCTGCGCTACCGGTTCAGCGGTTCGAATGCGACCTGGGTGCTGGTGGTCAGCTGACCGCCGCGGCGTGAAATCGCCCGCGCGCGCATCGACGCGGGGATAACGGCGGCCCCCGCTACCCTGACGCCGCGGTACCGGCCGCCCCCGCGATGGCGCCGCGCGGCGTCCGGACGGCGGCAGGGTCGGCGGCAGCCGGTGCGCCCTTGGCAGGCGGCCGGCATTGCCCCCGGCCGGGGTACCGCGCAGCCACAGGAGGAACCCGCCATGGTCAAAGCCGTCCCGAGCCGCCTTCCCCCGCCGTTCCACTGGGTCGAGGAACCCGATCGCAAACGCCTGTGCCTGGGCGGGGTCAAGGTGCTGGAAATCTGCCGGCGCAACCTCGGCTGGATCGTGGAGGTCTACCTGCACGAGCCGTCGCGCCCGTTGCCGATCATCGCCGTGCGTTCGGCCAGCGCCGGCATGCGCTGGGGCGCGCGCTGGGCCAAGCAGCACATGCGCATGCTCACCCAGCTGGCACGCGATCCCGGCGCGCCGGGGCATCCGGCGCACTGAGCGGCGCGGCGCCGCCGCGCGACCGTCTCCGGGCCGCGCAGCGAGCGCATGGCCGCGGCAACCGCCCGGGCCGGCCCATGCCCGGTGCCGGCCTGGGTGCGCTACCGCGCGCTCAGCACCTGACGGCGTTGCGGCCCTGGCGCTTGGCGCGGTACATCGCCAGATCCGCGCGCCGCAGCAGTTCCGATGCGCTCTCGCCCGTGGCCATCTCGGCGACGCCGGCCGAGATCGACAGCGAGAACAGGTCCAGCTCATTGACCCGCGTCGTGTTGACCTGCTGGCGCAGGCGCCCGGCCAGCTCCATGGCCTGCGCCAGGGTGACGCCGGGCAGGATGACCAGGAACTCCTCGCCGCCCCAGCGGATGGCGCGGTCGTCGGCGCGCACGCAGGATTTCAGCACCCGGCCCACGCACACCAGCGCGTCGTCGCCGGCCTTGTGCCCGTGCACGTCGTTGATGGCCTTGAAGTGGTCGATGTCGGCCATGATCACGCTCAGCGGCCGGGCCGACGCCTGCGCCTGCGCGACCAGCCCGTAGAGCTGTTCGGCGCCGGCATGCCGGTTCAACAGCCCGGTCAGCGAGTCGATGGTCGCCATCTCCATCAGCCGGCACTCGCGCTCGACGCGTTCGCTGACGTCCTTGCCGGTGCTGATGTAATGCGATATCCGGCCACGGCCGTCGCCGACCGGGGCGATGCTCTGCTCGACGTGGATCTGGCGGCCGCTCTTGTGGCGGTAGGTGAAGGTGGCGCGGAACGGCTTTCCCTCGCGCAGGCAGACCCGCAGGTTGCGGTAGAACAGCGGGTCCTGGTGCGACGGGTACAGCATCCGCGCCGACTGCCCGAGGATCTCCTCCGGCGCATAGCCGGTGAGCCGGGCAAAGGCTTCGTTGACGAACACGACGCCGGTGTCGCGCCCGGTGATCAGGATCGGGTCGATCGCGGCATCCAGCGCCTGCAGCAGCAGCCGGCGTTCCTGCTCGGCGGCAATCCGCGCGCTGATGTCGTTCTGCACCGACACGAAATACGCGATCGCACCGCTGGCGTCGCGCACCGGGGAAATGCTCCACTCCACCGTGTAGGCACGGCCGTCGGCGGCATAGTTGACCGTGCTGCCGGCGAACGGCAGCCCCTGCTGCAGGTGCCGGCGCAGCGAGGCCATCAGCGCCCGGTCGGTGAGTGGACCCTGCAACAGGCGCGGGCTGCGGCCGAGCAGCTGCTCCGGCCGGTAGCCGCTCATGCGGCAGAACGCCGGGTTGGCGTAGACGATCAGCGGGCCGCCGCCCTCCAGCCCGGCATCGGTGATGAGCACCGCGCTGGTGCTCTGGTCGACGGCGTGGGCAAGCACCGCGGGACTGGCGGCGCCAAGCAGGTCCAGCGCCTGCCCGTCATCACTCAGGTGACCCACGGTATGTCCGCCTCATGCGCGATGCGCTCGAACTGCGGGCGCCCGAACCAGTAGCCCTGCATCAAGCCGATGCCGAGGTCGGCCAGGCAGCGCGCCTCGTCCGCGGTCTCGATGCCTTCGGCGATCACCTCGATGCCCAGCTCCCGGCACATCGCGACCACACCGGCGACGATCGCGCGCCGCGGCGGGCTCTGGTCGATCACGCGGATCAGGGCCATGTCCAGCTTCACGATGTCCGGCTGGAAATCGGCCAGCAGGGTGAGCCCGGCGAAACCGGCGCCGAAGTCGTCGATCGCGGTCTTGAAGCCGATCCGCTTGTACTCGCTCAGGATCTCGGCCAGCCAGCTGCCATCGCTGACCTGCTCGCCCTCCACGGTCTCGAAAATGATCTGCTCGACCGGGAAGCCGTAGCGCCGCGCCGCGTGCAGCGTGGAGCGGATGCACAGCTCGGGCCGGTAGATGGCGTTGGGCAGGAAGTTGATCGACAGGTACGAACCCATCTGCAGCCGCGACGCGGTCTGGATCACCTTGTCGCGGCAGGCCTGGTCGAACGCATAGCGGTTGGACGCGGTGATCCGCGACAACACCGAAGCGGCCGGCTCGCCGGCGGTGCCGCGCACCAGGCCTTCATGCGCGAATATGCGGCGCGCGCGCACATCGACGATCGGCTGGAACGCATAGCTGAACTCGAAATCCAGCGGCTGCGCGTCGACGCACAGGGCGCAGCCGGCGCGCGTGTCGGTGGAGTTCATGCGGTGGGTTCTTTGCGCCGTGGGTGGGCGAAGGATAGCGGCTGCCACGCAACCCGGGCCAGCCACCCGCGCTGGCGGTCAACCGGCATGGGCGGCGATATCGGCGTTCTCGACGACTGCCGGCCACGGCCCGGGGGCGATCACCAGCCGCAGCAGGCAGCGACCGATCGCCTCGGTGGTGGTGAATACCCGTGGGCAGGCGCCGGCCAGCAGCGCCAGCAGCGGGTCGCCCAGCGCGTACAGGCCGCGGCGCAGCCGGTGCGGCGACACCGTGCCGTGCACCGGGCGGACCACGCCGGGGCGCACGCTGGTGTGGGCCAGCCCGCTCCGCGCCAGCACCTGCTCGGCTTCACCCTTGACCCGCAGCGGCATCAGCGCGCTGCCGGCATCGGCCCCCATGCCGGAGATGTACGCCACGAAGCCACCGGGGTTGGCGCCGGCGTACGCCGCCAGCACCCGTTCCAGCGTCGCCACGGTCGCCTCGCGGTACGCCGCCTCCGACAGGCCCAGCGGCATCGGGCCGGCGCAGTACAGGCAGGCGTCGTGGTCGCGTAGGTCGATCGCGGCCAGCGCCACGGCGGAGAACTCCGGCGCCAGCAGCACCTGCACGCGCGGATCGGGCGAGGCCAGCGGGCGCCGGACCAGCACGCTCACCGCCTCCACCTGGTCCGAGCCCAGCAGCACGCGCAGCACCCCCTGGCCGACCAGGCCGGTGGCGCCCACCAGCAGAATGCGCTTGCCCATGACGTCGTTCCTCAGTTGCGCCCACGGCAACGCCGCGAACAGTAGCGCACGCTTTCCCAGTCGCGCGCCCACTTGCGGCGCCACGCGAACGCACGCCCGCAGGCCGCGCAGATGCGCTGCGGCAGCTCGGCCTTCGCGCGCATGCGCGGCATCAGTGCCCCCCCGTCCGCAGGGTCCGCGGAGCCGGCGATGCGGGGGCGGGCGCAGGGGCAATGACGGTGCGACGGGTGGACATGGCGATGGCCCGGAGCGGCTGTGCAGTCACCGGCTTGTACGCAGGCGATGGGCACTTGGATGCATCCATGGCGGCCGTTGCTGCGTAAACCCCGGCATCTCCCCGATCACGGATGCACGCCATGCGCCTTGCCCGGCCCTTCCTCGTGCCGCTGCTGATGGCCACCCTGCTCAGCGGCTGCGCCCAGGCCAAGCACCCTCCGATCACGCCGGTGAGCTCGGTGGACCTGCCACGCTTCATGGGCCGCTGGTACGTGATCGGGATCATTCCCACCCGCCTGGAGCGCGGCAACCACAACCCGGTGGAAACCTACCGCCTGGACAGCAAGGGCCAGGTGTGTACCTGGTACCGCTACCGCCCCGGCGGGTTCCAGGCGCCGGTGAAGCTGCTGGCATCCACCGGGCTGGTGCAGCCCGGCACCGGCAATGCCGAATGGAAGGTGCGCTTCTTCGGGCTGTTCAAGGCGCAGTACCTGATCGGCTGGCTGGCGCCGGACTACAGCCAGGTCATGGTGGTGCGCGATGCCCGCGACTACCTGTGGTACATGGCGCGCACCCCCAGCGTGCCCGACGCCGACTACCAGGCCATGCTGCAGCGCGCGGCGGCGCTGGGCTACGACACCACGCGGATCGAGCGGGTTCCCCAGCACTGGCCTGAAACCGGCCAGGACAAGGACACCTTCGATGGAGCATGCCGATGAGATGGGCGGTACTGCTGCTGGCGCTGTCGATGCCGCTGGTCGGGTGGCTGTCCAACAGCGGCCTGTTCGGCCCGACCAACGGCGAGATCTCCGCGCGCTACCCGACCCTGATCGTCGCCGCCGGCTACGCGTTCGCGATCTGGGGTCCGATCTTCGCGCTGGACGTGGTGTTCGGCATCGGCCAGCTGGTTACCGGCGAGGACAGCTGGCGGCTGCGCCGCATCCGCCGGTTCACCGCCGCCGGCTTCGCCCTGACCTCGCTGTGGATGGTGGTGTTCACGCGGCAGTGGTTCTGGCTGGCGCTGGCGGTGATCTGGCTGAGCCTGGGCTGCCTGTTGGCGGCCGCGTGGCTGGCCTCGCATACCCGCCGCCACGCGCGCCAGCCGTGGTGGCAATGGCTGCCGCTGTCGCTGCACGCCGGCTGGGTGTCGCTGGCGGTGTTCCTCAATGTCGCCCAGGTGGTGGTGGCGTTCAAACTGCTGCCGGTCGATCACATGCTGCCGTGGACGCTGCCCCTGTGCGGCCTGGCGGCGATGCTGCTGCTCGGCATGCTGGCCATCCTGCGCGGCAACCCGTGGTACGCGCTGCCGGCGGTGTGGGGGCTGCTGGGCGTCTATGTGCGCCAGATCCAGTCACCGCTTGCCGGCGCCACCGTGGCGGCGCTGGTCGCGCTGGCACTGGCGGTGCTGCTGGTCGCGGTGGCCTTGAAATACGCGCTGTCCCCGGCGCTGCCGACGGACCCGCCGTGACCTGCGTGCGGCTGCTGCTGGGCGACCAGCTCGATCCGCGGCACCCGTGGTTCGACCACACCGATGCGGACGTGCTGTACGTGATGATGGAAGTCCGCCAGGAAACCGACTACGTACTACACCACGCGCAGAAGATCCTGGCGATCTTCGCGGCGATGCGGCGCTTCGCCGCGCACCTGCGCGCGACCGGCCACCGGGTCGACTACCTGGCGATCGACGATGCCGGCAACCGCCCGTCACTGGTGGACAACCTGGACCGGCTGCTGGCGCAGCACGCCGCCACCGCGCTGGAATACCAGGCGCCCGACGAATGGCGGCTGGACGCGCAGTTGCGCCGGTATGCGGCGCGGCAGGCGATCCCGGTGCGCTGCGTGGACAGCCACCACTTCCTGGCCGGACGCGGGGAGGCGGCCCGCTTCTTCGGCAGCCGCGGGCGCTGGACCATGGAGCCGTTCTACCGCCACATGCGCCGCCGCCACCACGTCCTGCTCGAACCCGACGGCCGGCCCCTGGGCGGGCGCTGGAACTTTGATGCGGACAACCGCAAGCCGTGGCGCGGCGATCCCCCGGAGCCGCCGGATACCCGCCCGCGGCATGACCTGCGCGCGCTCTGGCAGTGCATCCAGTCCGCCGGCGTCGCCAGCTTCGGCGATCCGCAGGCGCATGCGCTGCGCTGGCCACTGGACCGCGCCGAAGCCCTGCAGCAGCTGCAGGCCTTCCTCGACCACGGGCTGGCGCATTTCGGCGACTACCAGGACGCGATCAGCACGCGGGCGCCGCGGCTGTTCCACTCGCTGCTGTCGTTCGCGCTGAACGTGAAGATGCTCGATCCGGCCGAGGTCATCGCCCGCGCCGAGGCCGCCGCCCACGATGGCCGCGCGCCGCTGGCCGCGGTGGAGGGTTTCATCCGCCAGATCCTGGGCTGGCGCGAGTACGTGCGCGGGGTGTACTGGGCGCGGATGCCTGGCTATGACCAGTGCAATGCCTTCGGCCATGACCTGCCCCTGCCGGCCTGGTTCTGGACCGGCGACACCCACATGGCCTGCGTGCGCGGGGCGATCGGGCAATCGCTGGCCCACGCCCATGCCCACCATATCCAGCGGCTGATGGTGATCGGCAACTTCGCGCTGCTCGCCGGGCTCGACCCGCAGGCCCTGCACCGCTGGTACCTGGGCATCTACATCGATGCCTTCGAGTGGGTCGAGCTGCCCAACACCCTGGGCATGAGCCAGTTCGCCGACGGCGGGCTGCTGGCCACCAAGCCGTATGTATCGGCGGCCGCCTACCTGCACCGGATGGGCGACCACTGCGGCCAGTGCCGCTACCGGCGCGACCTGCGCACCGGCGCCCGCGCCTGCCCGTTCAATGCGCTGTACTGGGACTTCCTCGATCGGCATGCGCCGCGGCTGGCGCACAACCCGCGCCTGGCCCTGCCCTACCGGCAGCTGGCGCGGATGCCGGCCGGCGAGCGCCAGGCCCTGGCCCAGCAGGCCGCGCAGCTGCGGGCGCGGCTGGACGCGCTGTGACCCTGCGCACATCCAACGCCCCGATGCCCGCGTAAGCACGACCATGCCCCGGCCCTGCGGCGTCCGCCGGACCGGGCCTCCCCCGCCCCGCTACCGAGCGCTCTCCCATGTCCCAGCCACCGAACGACCCCACCCTGCTCGACACCCTGCTGCCGCTGCCGGTGTCCGAGCGCGTCCGCCAGCGCCTGCTGCGCGCGGGCCAGCGCTTCCATGCCAACGACAACATCGCCGGGCACCTGCATGCCGGCGAGCTGGCCGCGATCGAGGACGAGGTTGCCGCCCGCGCGCAGGAGCTGCTGCGCGCGCTGGTGATCGATACCGACAACGACCACAACACCCGCGACACCGGCCGCCGGCTGGCGAAGATGTTCGTCCGCGAGCTGTTCGCCGGCCGCTACCAGCCAGCGCCGGCGGTGACCGAATTCCCCAATGCCGAGCGCCTGAACGAACTGATGATCGTCGGCCCGCTGCGGGTGCGCAGCGCCTGCTCGCACCACCTGTGCCCGATCATCGGCCAGGTCTGGATCGGAGTGCTGCCCGACGCCAACTCCAACCTGATCGGCCTGTCCAAGTATGCGCGGCTGGTCGAGTGGATCATGAGCCGGCCGCAGATCCAGGAGGAGGCGGTGAGCCAGATCGCGCAGCTGCTCGAACAGCGGCTACGGCCCGACGGCCTGGCCGTGGTGATGGAAGCCGACCACTACTGCATGCACTGGCGCGGGGTGAAGGACGACGGCTCGAAGATGACCAACAGCGTGATGCGCGGCAAGTTCCTTAGCGACCCGGCGCTGCGCCGCGAATTCCTGTCGTTGCGCCACCGCGGCTGAGCCGGCCACGGTGGCGCGCTGCCGGGCCGGCAATGGCCCGGCACCGGTGTCCGGGTGTGCCCGGCTACAGGCCGACCATCGGCTGCATCTTGCGCGCCAGCCAGCCACGGAACTGCAGCGGGCCGTCCAGCGCCGCCAC
This sequence comes from Stenotrophomonas sp. Y-13, assembly GCF_046267925.1. Taxonomy (NCBI): domain Bacteria; kingdom Pseudomonadati; phylum Pseudomonadota; class Gammaproteobacteria; order Lysobacterales; family Lysobacteraceae; genus Stenotrophomonas; species Stenotrophomonas sp. Y-13. The sequence continues at coordinate 405,653 of NZ_CP176501.1, read as the reverse complement.
GCAGACGCATGGCACCCCCGGCGAGGTGATCGGCCGGTGCTCGATGTCGCTGTCCAGGTCGGCCATGTCGCCCGGGCCGAAATGGCCCAGCTCGTCGTCGTACGCGCCCTGCAGGATCTGCGTCAGCTCGCTGCCGTGGTGGCTGTGCAGGGGGATGCTCTTGCCCGGCGCGATCTTGAGCATGACCAGGGTGTCGCCACTGCCCGCCGCGGCACGCACCAGGTGCACGCCGGGGGCGACCCAGCGCCAGCGCAGCGCCTTCCAGGTGCGCCCGAAGTAGGGATGCAGCGCCCGCGGCAGCAGCTCGGCCGGCCGGTGCATCGGCGCTGGGGCCGGTTCGGCCGCGGCCGCCGGCAGCGGCTGCTGCAACCGGGCCAGGATGTCGCCGCGCAGCTGCGCCTCGCGCGCCGAGGCCACGGCCGGCTGCTGCTGCAGCAGCAGCGCGCCGCCGACGTGCTCGGCCGCGGCCAGCTGCCGCCGGCAGTGCGCGCACCCCTCCAGGTGGGTCGCCGCCACCGCCGCCATGGCCGCGGACAGGGCGCCGGCGGCGTGGCTGACCAGGGTTGCCGGATCCAGGTGATGGCGCGGGCTCATGCGGCCCCCTTCACGCTGGACTGCAGCTGCTGGAAGGCGCGGCGGATGTACGACTTGACCGTTCCCAGCGGCATGCCCAGCTCGTCGGAAATCTGCTGGTGCGACTTGGCTTCGAAGTAGGACATGCGGATCAGGCGTGCTTGGATGGCGGACAGGCGTTCGATGCGCTCGTTGAGGTCGGCATGCGCCGCATAGCTTTCGGCCGAGGAAAAATCCGGATCCTCGGTCTCCTGGCAGAACTCCAGGCCGTCATCGTCCTGGATCTCCACCGCGGTCCAGTGGGTCTCGCGGCGCAGCCGGTCGATGTGCAGGTTGCGCGCGACCCGGAACAGCCAGGTCGACAGCGTACTGCGCGCCGGATCGTAGCTGTCGGCACGCTGCCACAGCCGCAGCAGGGCTTCCTGCGCCAGCTCCTCGGCCACCACCTCCGGCGCACCGAGCCCGCGCAGGTACAGCCGCACGCGCGGCGCGAAGTGATCGTAGATGCGCATGAAGCAGCGCTGGTCGCGCTGCAGGGCGACGGCCTGCATCTGCGCGGACCAGTACCCGGCACTGCCCAGGCTTGTTTCGGCGATCGACATGACTCTGGCCGCCTCGAAGGGCGACAGGTCTCCAGGGTGGGCGTCCGGGCACATGGTAGGGCAGTTGGCAGGCGGTGCGGGCATCTGCCTGCTTGTACGCGGACGGCCCCGGTTTGGATGCAGGCCGGTGGCCACGGCGCCTGCATCCAACGGCGCGGCAATACCGTATAGAAAGGCGTACCCCGCGGACCACCGGCAATGCCCCTGCACCCAGCTCCTCCCCCTGCCCCGCCCGCCTCCCCGGCGCCCGCCCGTGTCCTGCGCAGCCTGCGCCTGTGGTTCGACAGCGCCGCCGCGGCGCCGGCCAACGATGCCGATGCCGACCGCGTCGACTGGCTGCGGGTGCTGCCGTTCGTGCTGCTGCACCTGGGCTGCGCCGGGGTGATCTGGGTCGGGGTCTCGCCGGTGGCATTGCTGGTGGCCGGGGTGCTGTACGTGGTGCGGATGTTCGCGATCACCGGCTTCTACCACCGCTACTTCTCGCACCGCAGCTTCCGGACCTCGCGCGGGCTGCAGTTCGTCTTCGCGCTGATCGGCGCGGCCAGCGTGCAGCGCGGCCCGTTGTGGTGGGCCGCCCACCACCGCCACCACCACCGCCATGCCGACCAGGCGCAGGACCTGCACTCGCCGCGGCACGGCTTCTGGCGCAGCCACATGGGCTGGTTCATGACCCCGCGCGCGTTCGCCACCGACCTGAGCCGGGTGCCGGACCTGGCCCGCTACCCGGAACTGCGCTGGCTGGACCGCTACGACGTGGCGGTACCCGTGGCCATGGCCATCGCCCTGTACGCCACCGGCGCGTTGCTGCAGCACCTGTGGCCGGCGCTGGACACCAGCGGCGCGCAGTTGCTGGTGTGGGGGTTCTTCATCTCCACCGTCGTGCTGTTCCATGCCACGGTGACGATCAATTCGCTCTCGCACCGCTTCGGCAGCCGCCGCTTCGAGACCGCCGACGACAGCCGCAACAATTTCCTGCTGGCGCTGCTCACCTTCGGCGAGGGCTGGCACAACAACCATCATTTCTACTCCAGCAGCGCCCGCCAGGGCTTTCGCTGGTGGGAGGTGGACCTGACCTGGTACGGCCTGCGCCTGCTCGCCCTGCTGGGCCTGGTGCGCGACCTCAAGCCGGTGCCCGCCTGGGTGCTGGAACGGGGGGAGCGCTGAGATGCGCATCGCCGTCGTCGGTTCCGGCATCGCCGGCCTGGCCAGCGCCTGGCTGCTGTCGCAGGCGCACGAGGTGGTGCTGTTCGAGGCCGCCGACTACCTGGGCGGGCACACCCACACCCACGACGTCAGCGTGGGCGGCCGCCCGTACGCGGTGGACACCGGCTTCATCGTCCACAACCCGGACCACTACCCGCTGCTGACCCGGCTGTTCCAGGCGCTGGAGGTGCAGACCCAGCCCACCACCATGAGCTTTTCGGTGCACAACGGGCGCAGCGGGCTGGAGTACAACGCCACCTCGCTGGATGCGCTGTTCTGCCAGCGCCGCAACCTGCTCTCGCCGCGCTTCCTGGGCATGGTGCGCGACCTGTTCCGCTTCTACCGGCAGGCGCCGGCGCTGCTCGAGGGCGACGGCCCGGGCCCCGGGCTGGGCGAGTGGCTGCAGGCCAATGGCTACGGTGCGGCCTTCCGCGACGAACACCTGGTGCCGATGGCCTCGGCGCTGTGGTCTTCGCCGCCGCGGCAGATCCTGCAGTTCCCGGCACGCTACCTGGTCCAGTTCATGGCCAACCACCAGATGCTGCAGGTCAGCGGGCGCCCGCAGTGGCGGGTGGTGCGCGGCGGCTCGGCGCGGTATGTCGACGCGCTGCGCGCGCGCTGGACGGTGCAGGAGCGGCTGGCGTGCCCAGTGCGGGCCATACACCGCCATGGCGACCGGGTGAGCGTGGACAGCGCCGCCGGCAGCGAGGTGTTCGACCAGGTCGTGCTGGCGTGCCACAGCGACCAGGCGCTGGCGCTGCTGGCCGACGCCAGCGACAACGAACAGGCGATCCTCGGCGCGATCGGCTACCAGCCCAACGAAGTGGTGCTGCACACCGACGCGTCGCTGCTGCCGCGCCGGCGCAAGGCATGGGCGGCCTGGAACGCGTTCGTCCCGGGCGATGCCGACGCGCCGTGCACCGTCAGCTACTGCATGAACCTGCTGCAGGGCCTGGATGCCCCCGAGCCGCTGGTGGTCACCCTGAACCGCAGCGAGGCGGTCGACCCGGCGCGGGTACTGCGGCGCCTCGCCTACCAGCACCCGGTGTACACCCCGCAATCGGTCGCCGCGCAGCAGCGCCGCGCCGTCATCCAGGGGCAGAACCGGACCTGGTTCGCCGGCGCCTACTGGGGCTGGGGCTTCCACGAGGACGGCATGCGCAGCGCGGTGGATGTCGCCGCCGGCCTGGGCGTGCGCTGGCCCACCTCATGAAGCCGCTCCTGCACAGCGCGGTCTACGAGGGCGTGGTGCACCATCGCCGCCATCACCCGCGCGCGCACGCCTTCAGCTATCGCCTGGCGCAGCTGTACCTGGACCTGGACGAACTGGACCAGGTGTTCGCCGGGCGCTGGCTGTGGTCGGTGGGCCGCCGCAACCTGGCCGCGTTCCACCGCGACGACTTCCTCGGCCCGGCCACGCGGCCACTCAAGGAGGCGGTCAAGGATCGGGTGCAGGCGGCCACCGGGCAGCGCCCGGAAGGGCCGGTACGGCTGCTCACCCACCTGCGCTACGGCGGGCTGAGCTTCAACCCGGTCAGCTTCTACTACTGCTTCCAGGCCGACGGCCTGACCCTGCACAGCATCGTGGCCGAGATCACCAACACCCCTTGGCGCGAGCGCCATGCCTACGTGCTGCCGCTGGCGCAGGCGCGGCAGTCCGGTCGGCTGGCGGCATGGACGTTCGACAAGACCTTCCACGTGTCCCCGTTCATGGGCATGCAGCGCGGCTACGACTGGCGCTTCAGCCTGCCGGAGTCGCAGCTGCTGGTGCGCATGAACGTGTCCGACGGCGACCGCCGCGAATTCGACGCCCACCTGTCGCTGCGCCGGCTGCCGCTGGACGGGCGCTCGCTCGCGCGGGTGCTGTGGCGTTACCCGCTGATGACCGCGCAGGTACTTGCCGCGATCTACTGGCAGGCCCTGCGCCTGTGGCTCAGGCGCACCCCCTTCCATCCCCACCCCCGTGTTTCCGGAGACTCCCCTTGAACAGCATCGTGCAGCGCGGCACCGCACCGGGCTTCGGCACCCTCGACCGCTTCCTGCGCCGGCACCTGCTGCGGCGGCTGGCAGGCTTCGCCCACGGCCAACTGCGGATCGAGGACCCGCTGGGCACGCTGCAGGCCGGCCCGGCCGACGCGGGCCCCACGGTCACCCTGCGGATCCACGACCCGGGCTTCTACCGCGCACTGGCCACCCACGGCAGCGTCGGCGCCGGCCAGGCCTACATGGACGGACTGTGGCAGTGCAGCGACCTGGTCGCGCTGATCCGCCTGCTGGTGCGCAACCGCGACCTGCTCGACGGCATGGAGACCGGCAGCGCGCGCCTGGGCGGGCTGGCGATGAAAGCGCTGCACGCACTGCGCCGCAATACGCGCGAAGGCAGCCGCCGCAACATCGCCGCCCATTACGACCTGGGCAACGCGTTCTTCGGGCTGTTCCTGTCGCCGGACCTGATGTACTCGTCGGCCTGCTGGCACGGGGCCGACGACACCCTGGAAGCGGCGTCCACGCGCAAGCTGGACCTGATCTGCCGCAAGCTCGCGCTCGGGCCCGATGACCACGTGCTGGAGATCGGCACCGGCTGGGGCGGGTTCGCGCTGCACGCGGCGCGCCACTACGGCTGCCGCGTCACCACCACCACCATTTCGCGCGAGCAGCACGACCTGGCCGCCGCGCGTATCGCCGAGGCCGGGCTGGGCGGGCGCATCACCCTGTTGCAGTCGGACTATCGCGACCTGCGCGGGCAATACGACAAGCTGGTCTCGATCGAAATGATCGAAGCGGTCGGCGCCGAGTTCCAGGACAGCTACTTCGGCCAGATCGGACGCCTGCTCAAGCCCGACGGGCTGGCGCTGGTGCAGGCGATCACCATCGAGGACCACCGTTACGCGCAGGCGCTGGAGTCGGTGGATTTCATCAAGCGCCACGTGTTCCCCGGCTGCTTCATCCCCTCGATCAGCGCGATGCTCGCCTCCAAGACCCGCAGCAGCGACCTGGCGCTGATCGCGCTGGAGGACTTCGGCCTGTCCTACGCGCGCACCCTGCAGGCGTGGCGCGAGCGCTTCCTGGCGCAGTTGCCGGCGGTGCGCGCGCAGGGCTTCGACGAACGCTTCATCCGCCTGTGGGAGTTCTACCTGGCCTATTGCGAAGGTGGCTTCCGCGAGCGCTCGATCGGCGTGGCCCACCTGGTCCTGGCCAAGCCCAGCTGGCGCCCGGCGGACGCGGAGCCGGCATGAACACGCTGGCGATCCTGCTGGCCTACCAGGCGACCTGGTTCGTGGCGGTGATCGGCGCCGGCCGCGGATCGTGGTGGCCGGGCGTGCTGGCGGGCGCGCTGTTCGCGCTGTGGCGGCTGGCGGTCTCGCCGGCGCGTGCGCTGGAGCTGCGCCTGCTGCTGGCGGCGCTGGGCATCGGCCTGCTGCTCGAATCCGTGTGGGTAGGCAGCGGGCTGCTGGACTACGCCGCCTGGCCGTGGGCCGGTCCGCCGGCGTGGATCCTGGCGCTGTGGTGCGCGTTCGCGCTGGTGGTGGTGCCGCTGCTCGGCTACCTGCACCGGCGCCCGTGGCTGGCCGCCGCGCTCGGCGCCGTCGGCGGGCCGCTGGCGTACCTGGGCGCGGCCAGCGGCTGGGATGCGCTGCGCTTCTCCGAACCCCGCTGGCACGCGCTGCTGGCACTCGGCGCCGGCTGGGCGCTGGCGATGCCGGCGCTGGCCGCTTTGGCCGCGCGGGGCCTGCAACGTGACATACCGCGAGGACACACGTCATGAACCTGGGCAGTCAACTGGTGGGGATCGGCGCGTTCGCCGGCGTGCTGATGCTGTGCGGCTGGCACTGGCAGCGCCGCCACGACAATGCCGGCATCGTCGATGTGCTGTGGGCCCTGGGCCTGGCCGGGGCGGCGCCATGGCTGGCACTGACCGGCAGCGGCGCCCCGGCGGCACGCATGCTGGTCGGCGTGCTCGGCGCGGCCTGGGCCCTGCGCCTGGCCCTGCACCTGTGGCGGCGCGTGCGCAGCGAGGCCGAGGACGGCCGCTACCGTGCGCTGCGCCGGCACTGGGACGGCGACCAGCGCAAATTCCTGGGCTTCTTCCTGTTCCAGGCCCTGCTGGTGGTGCTGTTCTCGCTGCCGCTGGCGGCGGTGGTCGCACACCCGCAACCTTCGCCATTGCAACTGGGTGCCGCCGCGCTGCTGTGGGTGGTATCGGTGCTGGGTGAAGCGCTGGCCGACGCGCAGCTGGCGCGCTTCCGCGCCGATCCGGGCAACCGTGGCCGTACCTGCGACCGCGGCCTGTGGCGCTATTCGCGCCACCCCAACTACTTCTTCGAATGGCTGCACTGGTGCGCCTGGGCCATTGCCGCGGTGGGCGCCCCGCACGCGTGGCTGGGCCTGCTCGGACCGGTGCTGATGTACCTGTTCCTGCGTTTCATCAGCGGCATTCCGTTCACCGAACAACAGGCCCTGCGCACGCGGGGCGACGACTACCGCGCGTACCAGCGGCGCACGCCGATGTTCTTCCCCTGGTTTCCCAAATCCTGATCGCATTGCCGAGGATCGCGTCATGACCACCACCGCCCTGGATCGCAACGAGTTGCCGCACGACGTGCCCGCCCCCGGCCTGCTGGGCCTGGCCGAACGCGGCTGGGTACCGGACGCCGTACTGCGCGCCGGCATCCGCCGCCTGTGCACCCAGCGCCTGCACGACGAGCTGGCCGGCGGCGTGGAGGCGCAGTCGCTGCGCCAGCGCGAGCGGTTGGCACAGCTGCGCCACAGCCCGCTGGCGATCGAAACCGAAGCCGCCAACCGCCAGCACTACGAACTGCCGCCGGCCTTCTTCGGCCACTGCCTCGGGCCGCGGCTGAAGTATTCATCCTGCTATTACCCGACCGGCAACGAGACCCTGGAGCAGGCCGAGGAGGCGATGCTGGCGCTGTACGGCGAACGCGCCGGGCTGGCCGACGGCCAGGACATCCTGGAACTGGGCTGCGGCTGGGGCTCGCTGACCCTGTGGATGGCCGCGCGCTATCCAAACGCGCGGATCACCGCCGTATCCAACTCCAACGGCCAGCGCGCCTTCATCGAAGAACGCTGCCGCGAACGCGGCCTGCACAACGTGCGCGTGCTCACCCGCGACGTGAACACCCTGGCGCTGCCCGCCGCGGCCTATGACCGCTGCGTCTCGATCGAAATGTTCGAGCACATGCGCAACTACGACAGCCTGCTCGCCCGCATCGGCACCTGGCTGCGCCCGGGTGGCCGGCTGTTCGTGCACATCTTCGTGCACCGCACCCTGCTGTACCCGTTCGAGACCCAGGGTGCCGACAACTGGATGGGCCGGCACTTCTTCACCGGCGGGTTGATGCCGGCCGCCGACACGCTGCTGCACTTCCAGGGCCCGCTGTCGATCACCCAGCAGTGGCTGGTGGACGGCACCCACTACCAGCGCACCGCCAACCACTGGCTGCAGCGCCAGGACGAACAGCGCGATGCGGTGATGGCGATACTGCGCCAGGCCTACGGCGACGCCGCCGGGCTGTGGTTCCAGCGCTGGCGGATGTTCTGGATGGCCTGCGCCGAACTGTTCGGGTACGCCGGCGGGCAACAGTGGATGGTGTCGCACTACCTGTTCGAACGACGCTGAGCCTGCTGCAGGGGTGACGCCACCGGCGCGGGCGTCATCCACGCGCGCACGGCGTGCCCGCGACACCTGCCTCCGTACCCGCGTGCCACGCGAGGACTTGGCCCCTTGCCGCGTGTCACCGCGCCGCGCGGTGCCACGCACGGTTGCTCGGCGCGCAGCGTCGGACCGACAACGCGAATCCCTCTTGCATGGGTCGGCGCCGCGCGCAGGCGTGCGCCCGCGGCGGCCATCGTGCCGGCCGCTGCCACGTTCGCGGAACCCTCCTGCGTGTACGCCGCGTCAACGCCGCAACGTCGTTTTCATCGGTTTTTCCAGGCGGTATCGCGATCGGCATGCATCCAAGCGCGGGCGTGCTGCGTATTGGAAAACGCATGACCCCGTGCGTTTCCCATTCAGCCTGGAGAGCCCCAATGAAGTCTGCTGCCCTTGTCGTTCTCGCCGCCGGTCTGGCTGCATCCGCTACCGCACACGCATCCGGCGTCGAAGCCGGAAAGTGGAGTTTCTCCGCCTTCGGTGGCGTGGACATGCCGACCAGTGGCGATGTCCACGGCGGCGCCGTCGCGCCGGTGCCGGACCTCGGCCCGCTCAACCCCGCGCTGGCCGGCGTCAATGCCGAGCTGCGCATCCAGTCGCGCAGCCATGACCGCATCTACGGCCTGGCCGATACCTATGGCGTGGAAATGGGTTATGGCCTGAGCGACCGCGCCGAAGTGTTCGGCCAGGTGCGCTACAGCCACGCCTCGCCCGGCCGCGTGCAGGTGGGCGGCGCGTTCGTGCCGGCACTGGACACCGAGCTGCCGGTGTACGGCCGCTTCAGCGCCTACAAGAGCTACGGCGCGGAGTTCGGCTACCGCCGCTTCTTCATGGAGCCGGGCGCGGTGCGTCCGTTCGTCGCCGCGCGCATCGGCGCGACGCATACCGACGCGATCAAGGCCTCCTTCGACATTCCGGCCGCGGCCATCTCCATTCCGGATGCGCGCTTCACCAAGAAGACCTGGTCGGCCTCCGGTGGCGTCGACGTGGGCGTGATCATCCCGGTGGGCAAGACCTTCAGCGTCACCGCGCAGGCCGGCGTGCGCTACGTGGACAAGCTCAGTGGCGACGACGCCGACATCGGCGGGCTCGGCCTGGGCGGCATCAACAACGATGCCAAGCGCATCTCGGTGCCGATGAGCGTCGCCGCGCGCTGGGATTTCTGAGCGGCACCGTGTTCCGACCGCCGTGCCAGCCACGCCGCCACGGTGGCGTGGCTGGCACGGCACTGATCGATGAAAACCGCAGCCGACACTGCGTTCACCCCTGCCTCCACGCGGAGGCGATACCCATGAGGACATGACCATGCGTACCCAGATCCAGCGTCTTGCCATTGCCGCCGGCCTCGCGCTTGCCAGTGCCGCCGCCTCTTCCGCCTTCGCCGCGGGCAATCCCGCGGTGGGCGGCGCCGCCATGGATGCGAAGAAGACCATCGTCGAGAATGCGTCGGCCGCCACCGACCTCAGCACCCTGGTCACCGCGCTGAAGGCCGCGGGGCTGGTGGACACGCTCGCCGGCAAGGGCCCCTTCACCGTGTTCGCCCCCACCAACCAGGCGTTCGCCAAGCTGCCCAAGGGTACGGTGGAGACGCTGCTCAAGCCGGAGAACAAGGCCACCCTGACCGGCATCCTGACCTATCACGTGGTCCCCGGCGCCCACCCCTCCAGCCAGCTGGTCGCGGCCGCGCGCGGCCATGGCGGCCACAGCACCCTGAAGACGGTGCAGGGTGAGGAGCTGACCGTCGAACTGAAGGACGGCAAGGTGTGGGTGGTCGACGCCAAGGGCGGCAAGTCCGCGGTCACCACCGCCGACGTCATGCAGTCCAACGGCGTGGTGCACGTGATCGACAGCGTGCTGATGCCCAAGTAAGGCCATAGGCGGCCGGGCCTGCGGCATCCGCAGGCCCGTGCCGTGGACCGCCGCGCGCACCCTGGCATGCGCACGCGCTTCTCGTCGTACCCACGGTCACGGCGAGCCCACGCCGCGAGCGCCGCCCATCCCTTTCCGGGTGCGCTTGGTCACCGGCGGATTGCGCGCGTCCGGATGCGAGCCGCAGCATGCCGGCAACGCGGACACCACGGCCAGCCCGCCGCCCCTCAATGCCCTGCCACCCCACCGCCCCCCATTCCGCACCTGCCACCAGACGATGAGGATTCTGGTCGTCGGTGCCAGCGGTGCTACCGGGCGCCGCGTGGTGAAGCTCCTGCTCGAACGCGGACATCACGTCGTGGCGATAGTGAGGCCGGGCGCGCGCCTGCCGCTGGAACGGTCCCATCCCCGGCTCACCGTGGAGTACGCAGACCTGCTTGCGCTCAGTGGGCCACAGCTCATCGGCTGCGTGCAGAGCTGCGATGCGGTGGTTTCCTGCCTGGGCCATACCCCCAGCCTCAGGGGTGTCTTCGGTCAACCACGGCGGCTGGTAACGACCGCCACGACGCGGTTGTGCGAGGCGATCCGGCGGAGCGGAAGCCGCCGGCACATCCGCTTCATACTGATGAACTCGGCGGGGACGCTCGACACGGGCGCACGCGAGACGCATTCGTTCATGGAGCGCTGTCTGGCAGGTGCGCTGCGACTGCTGCTCCCCCCGTACCGAGACAACGTCATGGCAGCGGCCTGCCTGCGCAACGATGCATCGAAGACCGGCGCCCGTATCCAATGGGCTGTGGTCAGGCCCGACAACCTCACCGATGCGGAGACGGCTGGTGGATATACCGTTCATGCATCACCCGTCCGCAGTGCGTTCTTCGGCCCGGGAAGAGTGAGCCGCGCGAACGTCGCGGACTTCATCTGCACCCTGGTCTGCGATACGCAGACATGGCGCCAATGGCAGGGAAAAATGCCGGTTGTCTATGACCGGTGATGCCTGGCAAGGGTAACAGCGTGTCGCCGCCCCGCGGTAACCACCACACGCAAACGCTGCGGGGCCCCATCACCGCCTTCCGCGCCGCTGCCGCCCCATCGACTCACCTCGCAGGCCTGGATTCCTTCCCGCGGCGGACGCTTTGCACACACTGGTTACACCGGCGTTCCAACCGTGAGACGCCAGCGCGCTGCTACGGTGACGCCAGACCGCATCCCATGCCTGCATGTGCGGCATCGGGCACCTCCCACCATCCGCAGATGAAGTGCGCGGGCGGCGCCACCGCCATTCCGCCCGTGCGCGGCATTGTGCGCACGCCGCAAGCACCGGCGCCCGCCCTTCCCGCCTGCCCGATCGCCCAGTAGTGGCCAGTGCCGCCCGGCCCGCGGCGATGCCGCACCCGGGACCGGGACGCGGCACCGCTGTCCACCGGCTCCAGCCTCCGTGCGGTTGATCACCGCGTCGGTGCGGTCCATCCCCATCGTCTTGAGCGGCGGTGACGCACGAACCGAAGATCGGGCACGCCCTGTCGTTCTATCACCGTTCCTGCCCCGCACCGGGCGAACCCGGAAGTTCCCCGTCAACAAGGAGTCCCCATGAAGTTCAAGCCCGTCCTGCTGGCCGCGTTGCTGGTCGTCCCGTTCACGCTCGCGGGCTGTTCCGCCGTGGCCAGCAAGACCAACACCCTGTCCGACGAGCGCATCCTCTCCGAGACCAGCGGTGTGCTGGGAATGTCGCCGTCCGACCTGACGCTGCTTGAGCGCCGTACCGAAGGCGTGAACACCTACGTGACACTCAAGGCCAAGAGCGGCAAGACCTACGCCTGCACCGTCAATGGCGGCAACCTGCTCTCCTTCGGCATGACCAATCCGCCGGTCTGCAACGCGCGTTGACGCGCCCCGCGGCGTCCGCCGGTGGTCGATGACGGGCGCCGCGCCCCGGCGACGGGACCGCGGCAACGGCCCCGGCCGGCAGCCACGTGCACGCGCGTCCCCGGCACGCAACAATGCAGGCCCGAGCGGTGACCGCGGAGCCGATGTACCCGATGCCGTATCGCGCCAGCACGCACCGATCCCCGTCGCCGCGCACACCGTGGCGGCGGCACCGCCGCGCCGCGCTGCTGGTGGCCGCCATCAGCGCCTGGTGGCTGCTGTACGGGCTGATGCTGGCGAGCCAGCTGGTGGACATGACGTCGGTGACCGGCGACCTGTTCACCTGGCGCCGCGCCCTGATCCACGCCGCCGGCAGCACGGCCCCCTGGATACCACTGACGCTGCTCGCGTACCGGGTGGTGTCGCGCTTCCCGGTGGGGCGCGCGCACGCCTGGCGGCACGCCGCGATCAACCTGGCGCTGATCGCCGGTTTCATCGTCTTCAAGGCCGTCTACGCACGGGTGACCAATCCGGTCTTCGACTGGTATCCACTACTGCCGCCACTGCGCGAAATCCTGGTCACCAGCGTCGGCAACAATCTGATCCTGGGGATCACCGTCGTGGCGATGCTCCACGGCATCGTCTACTTCGAGCAGAACGAGCAGCGCCAGCAGCAGCTGGATGCACTGGAGAAGAACCTGGCGATGGCTCGGCTGGAGGCCGTCAAGGCGCGGCTGAACCCGCATTTCCTGTTCAACGCGCTCAACTCCGTGGCCGAACTCATGCAGGTGGACGTCGAACAGGCCGAGCGCATGCTGATCGCCATCAGCGACATGCTGCGTGACGGCCTGCGTGCCGACCAGCATCATGAACGTCCCCTGCGCGACGAGCTCCGGCAGGTCGCGGACTACCTGATGATCGAAGGCATCCGCCTGGGCCGGCGGCTGCGCTCCCGCGTCGACGTCGACGACGCCTGCATGGATATCCCCGTGCCTACCCTCTCGCTGCAGCCACTGGTCGAGAACGCGATCGTCCACGCCATCGCGCGATCACGGGCACCGGGCTGGGTGGCCATCGGCGGATGGATGGATGGCCAGCACCTGCACCTGTCGATCGAGAATTCGCGTGCCACCGAAGGCGCGCGCGAGGACGGCAATGGCATGGGGCAGCGCTCGGTGAAGGAGCGCCTGCACCTGCTGTACGGCGACCGCGCCCGACTGCAGGTGCACGACGCCGGGGCGGATGTGTATCGCGTGCATCTGCGGGTACCGCTGCCCGGCAGCCGGGTCCTGCCCGCTGCGAACGCGGAGGGCGTCGGCACATGCCCTTGAATGCGGCCATCCTCGACGACGAGCCGCTGGCGCGGCAGCGCCTGCGGCGGCTGCTGGGCAAGGTCGCGGGCGCCGCGGTGCAGGTCGTGGCCGAATGTACCGACGTCGACGAGCTGATCCGCTTCGCCCGGCACCGCCGGGTGGACGTCCTGTTCCTGGACATCGAACTGCCCGGAGGCGATGGCTTCAGCGCGCTGCGGCGCTGGAACGGGCCACCGCCGCGCGTGGTGTTCGTCAGTGCCTACGACCAGCACGGCGTGCGCGCGTTCGAAGACCGCGCGGTCGACTACCTGCTCAAGCCGGTGTCCGCCGAACGCCTGCGTGAAACGCTCTCGCGCCTGCTGCCGCATGCGCCGCCCGCGACCGCACAGGGGGCCACTACCGATGTCCGCAGGTTGCCCCTGCCGCTGGGCCGTCGCACGGTGATGGTGGACGAGGCCGACATCCAGCTCATCCGCGCACGCGGGAACTACCTGGACATCGAAACGAAGCGGGGAACGTTCACCTTCCGGCGCACGCTCGGCGACTTCATCGATGAGCTGGACGCGAACACCTTCCTCCGCGTGCATCGTTCGTGCGTGGTCCGCATCGCCGCCACCATCGAAGTCATCACCCTGGGTTCGGGCCGATACCGCCTCACCCTGGATTGCGGGCGACAGGTGGTGACCGGGCGCCAGTACCGGGTGCATGTCCAGCGCAGCCTGATCGGCAGGCCATTCGGCCCGGCGTGTCCATGACGCCTGCATGGCCAGGCACATTCGCGTGTAGATGGACATCCCTCCCCGGGTTTCTGTCAGTGTGACCAGGTGCACGGGCGAGGGGACGAGCGTCATTCCCGCGACCGTCGCTTTCACCCACCATCCGCATGGAAGGTGACTCCACCAGTGCCAGCATGCGTCGGGGGATCGCCAAGGCGGGGAGAATCCAGAGCAGTGTGCGGACATGCCCGACGCCGGGCCCGGGAGGGCCTGTGCAATGCAGTTCCCGACGGGCGCGTCCGGAGACACACGTCTCCGCCCGTACCGGTGGAGACCAGGGCCACGTCGCAGCGTGCGCTGGATCCTCTGGTTGTAGATGACCCTACCCGACAGCGCGAAGGAGCCTGCATGAGCATCGCCCGAACCCTCATTGGCGCAAGCCTGCTGACCCTCACCGCCTGCGCTGGAACCGCAGGCTCCGGCTCGCGCGATGTATCGGCAGCCGAATGCCGCGCGTACTACGTGCATATCTACGAGATCAACGGCGAGGACATCACGGCCATGATGGGCGAGGCGCAGCTGGACAAGGACGCGGCCACCTGCGCGGAACATGGCAGCGTGACCCGGCGCCACCTGGACTGCGCGATGAAGGCCAGTTCCATGCAGCAGCTGCAGGAATGCGGCCTGCCCAATACCTGAGGGGTTCGCGGCTGCCGGGCGTTCCGGTGCCCAGAAACATCGCATGAGCGCCAGTGCCGGAACAGCAACTCGGCAGGGGATGCCACGTACCGTGGCAGTGGGGCCATAGCCCGTGCAGATCGCTTACCCCCGCATGCGCGGCATGCGCCAGGGCTTCGCGGTGGTGGGCCCACCAGGATTCGAACCTGGAACCAAAGGATTATGAGTCCTCTGCTCTAACCGTTGAGCTATAGGCCCGCTGCCGGTGCGCAAGTGTAGTGGAGGCCGCGGCAGGCGGCCACCGCCGGGTCCGCCGGCATGCGCGGCTCAGTGCGTGGACTGCGAGTACGGGCGGGCGTCGGGCCGGGTGCCCCACTCGCGGTTGGGCTCGGCCTGCAGGGTGAAGCGCAGCTCGCCGCCGGCCATGATCTCGTCGTGGTGCAGGAACGCGCGGTCCAGCGGCTTGCCATCGAGGGTGACGCGGCCGACGTAGGGATGGGCCTCGTCCAGGCCTTCGGCCACGATGGTGAAATGCTTGCCGTTGGGCAGGTTCAGGCGCGCACGCGGCAGGAACGGGCGGCCGATGATGTACTCGTTGCTGCCCGGCGTGACCGGGTAGAAGCCCAGCGCGGTGAACACATACCACGCCGACATCTGCCCGAGGTCGTCGTTGCCGGCCAGGCCATCCGGGCGCGGCGCGTACTGGGTGTCCATGATCCGCTTCAACCGGGCCTGGGTGCGCCACGGCTGGCCGGCGTAGGCGTAGAGGTAGGCGACGTGGTGGCTGGGCTCGTTGCCGTGCGCGTACCAGCCGATCAGGCCGGTGATGTCTTCCATGTGCTCGAACACCGCCGGGTCCACCTTCGCATCGAACACCGCGTCGAGCCGTTGCAGCAGCCTGTCCGCGCCGCCATGCGCGGCGGCCAGCCCGGCCACGTCCTGCGGCACGTACCACGAGTACTGCCAGGCGTTGCCTTCGGTGTAGTCGCTGCCGTAGCCGCTGGCGGCCGGGTCGAAGGGTTCGCGGAAGCGGCCGTCGCGCCTGCGCGCGCGCATGAAGCCGGTGGACGGATCGAAGGCGTGTTTCCAGTTGCCGGCGCGCTTGGCGAATTCCGCGGCGATATCGTCCCGCCCCATGGCCTTGGCCATGCGCGCGATGCTCCAGTCGTCGTAGGCGTATTCCAGGGTCTTGCTCGCCGCCTCGCCTTCTTCGTCGATCGGCACCCAGCCCAGTTCGCGGTACTGGGCGATGCCGTCATAGGGCCCGTAGTTGGCACTGGCGACCATCGCCTGCAGCGCCTCGTCGGCGTCGAAGCCACGGATGCCCTTCAGGTAGGCATCGGCGATCACCGGCACCGCGTGGTAGCCGATCATGCACCACGTCTCCAGGCCGTGGAACGACCACACCGGCAGGATCCCGTAGGGGCTTTCGCGGCGCGCGGCCAACAGCGAGTTGACCATGTCGCTGCTGCGCTGCGGCGGCTGCAGCAGGGTCATCAGCGGGTGCAGCGCGCGATAGGTGTCCCACAGCGAGAAGGTCGAATAGTTTGTCCAGCCCTGCGCCTGGTGCACGGCGTTGTCGGGGCCGCGGTAGCGGCCATCGCTGTCCATGAACAGGGTCGGCCCGAGCATGCTGTGGTACAGCGCGGTGTAGAACGCGGTGCGCTGCGCCGGCGCTGCGTCCACTTCCACCGCCGCCAGCGCCTGCGCCCACTGCGCGCGGGCGGCGGCGCGCATGCCGTCGAAGTCCCAGCCGCGCGCTTCGGCGTCGAGGTTGGCGATGGCGTTGTCCTCGCTGACCGGCGAGATCGACACCTTGACCAGCAGCGGCTCGCGTCCACCCGGGCCGAAATCGAAGCTGCCCACCAGCTGCCGGCCCTCGATCTGCGCACGCGCGCCCGGGTCCTTCTCCGCCGGCGGCGGGAAGCCGCGGTAGACCACATCACTTTCGGTGTCGTGGAAGGCGTGGCCGCGCAGCGGCCGCGAAAAGCGCATGGCGAAGTACAGCTGCCGTCCCGGCGCCCAGCCGCGGGTCTGGCGGTAACCGGTCACGGTGCCGTCCGCGCGCAACCGCAGGCGCGACCACAGGATCTTGCCCGGGTAGTCGTACATGCTGGTGCGCAGGTCGACCAGCACATGCGCCGGCCGGTCCGCGGGGAACGCATAGCGGTGCATGCCCACGCGCGCGCTGGCGGTGAGCTCGGCGCGCACCCCGGAGTCGTCCAGGGTGACGGCGTAGTAGCCCGGCTCGGCGCGCTCGCTGCGGTGGTCGAAGCGCGAGGTGTAGCCGCTGCCCGGCCGGGTGACGTCGCCGCGCTCGTATTTCACTTCGCCGCTGAGTGGCATCAGCAGCACGTCGCCCAGGTCGGAGTGGCCGGTACCGGAGAAGTGCGTGTGCGAGAAGCCGACGATGGTGGTGTCGTCGTGCCGGTAGCCGGCCGCCCAGCCGTAGCCGTCCCTGCGCGACCGGATCTGGGTGTCGGGGCTGAGCTGGACCATGCCGTGCGGCACCGTCGCGCCCGGGTAGGTGTGGCCTTCGCCGCCGGTGCCGATGAACGGGTCCACCGCCGCCACCGCGTGCTCGCCGGCACGCTCGCCCGCCACCGCCGTGCCCGCCAACAGCACCAGCGCGATCATCCACTTCGCCTGCCCGACTGCCATTGCCCGCTCCTTGGATCGATCCAATCTCTATCGAAGATAACATCCGTCGCCATCGGGGTATTGGCGCGGCGCCACAAAACGAAAAGGCCCCGCGATGCGGGGCCTTCTCTTCGGTACCGCGGCGGGGCCGCAGGCCGGTCAGTCGATATCGAGGAAGCTGCGCAGCTGCTCGGAACGGCTGGGGTGGCGCAGCTTGCGCAGCGCCTTGGCCTCGATCTGGCGGATGCGCTCGCGGGTGACGTCGAACTGCTTGCCGACCTCTTCCAGGGTGTGGTCGGTGTTCATGTCGATGCCGAAGCGCATGCGCAGCACCTTGGCTTCCCTCGGGGTGAGGCCGGCCAGCACGTCGCGCACGGTCTCGGACAGGTTGATGTTGGTGGTGTTATCGATCGGGGACTCCACGTTGGTGTCCTCGATGAAGTCGCCCAGATGCGAATCCTCGTCGTCGCCGATCGGGGTTTCCATCGAGATCGGCTCCTTGGCGATCTTCATCACCTTGCGGATCTTGTCTTCCGGCATGTCCATTTCCTTGGCCAGCTCCTCCGGCGTGGCCTCGCGGCCGTACTGCTGGAGCATCTGGCGGGAAATGCGGTTGAGCTTGTTGATCGTCTCGATCATGTGCACCGGGATGCGGATGGTGCGCGCCTGGTCGGCGATCGAGCGGGTGATCGCCTGGCGGATCCACCAGGTGGCATAGGTCGAGAACTTGTAGCCGCGGCGGTATTCGAACTTGTCCACCGCCTTCATCAGGCCGATGTTGCCTTCCTGGATCAGGTCCAGGAACTGCAGGCCGCGGTTGGTGTACTTCTTGGCGATGGAGATCACCAGGCGCAGGTTGGCCTCGACCATTTCCTTCTTGGCCTTGCGCGCCTTGGCTTCGCCATAGGCCATGACCCGGCTGATCTCCTTCAGCTCGTCCAGGCTCAGGTGCGACTCCTTCTCCACGTCGAGCGTGGCCTGCTGCTCGGCGATGATCTGGTCCTTGACGTCGCGCAGCGCCGAGGACCACTTCTGCTTGCGCTTGATCGCGTCCTCGACCCATTCCAGGTTGGTCTGGTTGCCTTCCCAGGAACGGATGAAGTCCTTGCGCGGCATGCGCGCGGTGACCGTGGCCAGGTGCAGCACGCGGCGCTCCTGGGCCTTGATCCGGCCCATGGTGTCGCGCAGCAGGCGCACCAGCACGTCGGTCAGCGGCAGCGGCAGCTTCAGGGTCACGAAGGTCGCCGACAGCTCCTCGCGCAGCTTGGCCTGCGCCTTGAGGTCGCCCTTGGCATGGGCCTTCTTGAACTTGGCCATGTCGCTGGCCAGCTGCTCCATGCGGTTGGCCACTTCCACCGGATCCGGACCGGTCGGGCCGGCATCCTCGTCGCCGCCGACATCGTCCTCGTCCTCGTCGGCCTCGGCATCGCTGTCGTCGGACGCGTCGTCGCTGTCGGTGGCGGCCGGCGCCGGCTCTTCCTCGACCAGGTCGTTGAAGCCGACGATGATCTCGGCCAGGCGCTTCTTGCCTTCCTTGTGCAGCTCGTAATCGGCCAGCACCGACTCGACCGCCGGCGGGAAGGTGCCCAGTGCCGCCTGCACCTGGCCCAGGCCTTCCTCGATGCGCTTGGCGATGGCGATCTCGCCTTCGCGGGTCAGCAGCTCGACCGTGCCCATCTCGCGCATGTACATGCGCACCGGGTCGGTGGTGCGGCCACCTTCGGTGTCGAGCGCGGTCAGCGCTGCAGCGGCTTCCTCGGCGGCGGTATCATCCACCTCGCGGTTGCCGGTGTTGCCATCGCTGAGGATCAGCGTGTCGGCATCGGGCGCCACTTCATGGACGTCGATGCCCATGCCGGTGATCAGGCCGATGATGTCTTCGATCTGCTCCGGGTCGACCATGTCGTCCGGCAGGTGGTCGTTGACTTCGGCGTAGGTCAGGTAGCCCTGTTCCAGGCCCTTGCTGATCAGTTGTTTGATATCGGATTGCTGGGCAGGACGTTCGTTGGCCATGTAGTGCTCGCGCCACCGGCAGGGAAAGATAGAGAACCTACTATTATACCAGCGCAGCATAACGCTTGCCGGGCGGTGGTTTCACGGCGCGTCAGTGTCTGAGCAGGAAGGTCACCGGTCCATCGTTGACCAGGCTGACCACCATATGGG
Organism: Stenotrophomonas sp. Y-13; assembly: GCF_046267925.1. Lineage (NCBI taxonomy): Bacteria > Pseudomonadati > Pseudomonadota > Gammaproteobacteria > Lysobacterales > Lysobacteraceae > Stenotrophomonas > Stenotrophomonas sp. Y-13. The sequence continues at coordinate 386,359 of NZ_CP176501.1, read as the reverse complement.
CCCCGAAGCGCCCGGTTTCCACCCCGCCGGCGTGTTTTTCACGGCAGATCGCCACCAATCGATTGAATAGCCGTTCAGCCTCGGCCGGCGCCGCGGCAGTGCTGAAGCCCGGGCGCATGCCCGAACGGGTGTCGGCGGCAAGGGTGAACTGGCTGACCAGCAGCAGGCCGCCCCCGGTATCGCGCAGCGAGCGGTTCATCCTGCCAGCATCGTCGGCGAAAACCCGGTATCCGAGCAGGCGCTCGGCCATCCGCGCCAGCGCCGCCTCGTCGTCGCCCGGCTCGACGCCGACCAGCACCAGCAACCCCGGGCCGATCTGCCCGACGACCTGGTCCCCGACGCTGACCGACGCCTGGGTGACGCGCTGGAGGAGGGAAAGCATGGCGGCTCCTGGAAAAGGGGAGCGCGCACCATATACCGCACCGGGCGGCGCGGCGACGGCCCTGCAGCCGCCCGGCGGCGCCGCTGCCGGGTCCGCCGCCGCGGCGGGCTAAACTTGCACGGATGAAACCGGAACGCGCCGCCAAGCTCTACCACCGCCTCGCCGCCGGGCTGACCGCCCTGCCCTGGTCCTGGCAGCGGACCCTGGCCGATGCCCTGGCCTGGCTGTGGCGCCGGCTGGACGCCCGCGAGAGCCGGGTGACGCGGCGCAACCTGGAACTGGCCTACCCGGCGCTGTCGGCGCCGCAGCGCGCGCGCCTGCACCGCGACATCCTCAGGACCACCGCCCGCCAGGCGCTGGAGACCCTGTACCTGTGGACCCACGACCCGGCCCGCAATCTGGCCACTCACCTGCGCGAGCGCCACGGCCAGGCGCTGTACGACGCCGCGCTGGCCGCCGGCAGGGGCGTGATCGTGGTGGCCCCGCACTACGGCAACTGGGAACTGCTGAACCAGTGGCTGGCCTCGCGCGGGCCGATCGCCATCGTCTACGCGCCCCCGGACAACCCGGTCGGCGACGCCTTCCTGCAGCGGGTCCGCGGTGGCGACAACATCCGCCAGGTGCGGGCCGAGGGCCCCGCGGTGCGGCAGCTGTTCAAGGTACTCAAGGACGGCGGCGCGGTCGGCATCCTGCCCGACCAGCAGCCGAAGAACGGCGACGGCGTGTTCGTGCCGTTCTTCGGGGTGCAGGCGCTGACCATGACCCTGGTCAACCGCCTGGCCGAGCGTACCGGCGCCACCGTGCTCTACGCCTGGTGCGAGCGGATCGGCCCGGACATCGAGTTCGCCCTGCACGTGGAACCGGCACCGGCGTCGATCGCCGACCCCGACCTGCAGGTCGCCACCAGCGCGTTGAGCGCGGGCATCGAGCGCATCGCCCGGCGCGACCCCGCGCAGTACCAATGGACCTACAAGCGCTACACGCTGCGCCCGCCCGGCAGCGGCGAGAGCGACCCGTACGCCACCGAGCGCCACCCGCACTGATGCACCCGCAGCATGCCCCTGCAACACTGCGTCACCCCGGTGATCGATTGAATCCACGGGTGCCGACCCCATTAGGTTGCCGATGAACGCCACCTCCCCCCTTCCCGCCGCCGCCCTCCCCTGCTTTGGCGAGACCGCGGCGATCCGCTGCGAGCGCGCCGCCGCCGAACTGCGCGCAGGGCGACCGGTGGTGATCACCGAGGGTGACCGCCGCCTCGCCACGATGGCGCTGGACAGCGCCTCGCCGGCCGGCTTCGCCGCGTTCGCGCAGGCCGCGGACGACCGCCATTACCTGTTCCTGACCACGCCGCGCGCGCGCACGCTGGGCATCGACAGCGCCCACGGCATCCGCATCGCGCTGGCCGGGCAAGGCTTCGAGGCCCTGGCGGCACTGGCCTACCTGCGCGACACGCCCTCGCCGGACGGCCTCCCCAGCGAGGGCGACGCCCTGGATGCGGCGGCCGTGGAAGTAGCGCGCCTGGGCCTGCTGCTGCCGGCGCTGGTATCGACCACCCTGCATGCCGGGGACACGGCATTCGACGCTTGCCTGCACCTGGCGCTGGACGACCTGCGCTGCGGCGCCGCCCAGGCCGGCCAGGACTACGAGCTGGTGACCCGCTCGCCGGTGCCGCTGCGCGATGTTGGCATGACCGAGTTCGCGGTGTTCCGCGGCGGGGTGGCGCAGCGCGACCAGGTCGCGGTGATCGTCGGCAGCCCCGACCTGCAGGGCGTGGTGCCGGTGCGCGTGCATTCCTCGTGCCTGACCGGCGACCTGTTCGGTTCGCTCAAGTGCGACTGCGGCGACCAGCTGCGGCGCGCCCTGCGCACGCTGAAGGAACTGGGCGGCGGCATCCTGCTGTACCTGGACCAGGAAGGCCGTGGCACCGGCATCGCCGCCAAGATGCGCGCGTATGGCTACCAGCACGAGGGGCTGGACACCATCGACGCCGACGCGCAGCTGGGCTTCGGCGCCGACGAGCGCCGCTACGGCAGCGCCATCGCCATGCTGCGCGGGCTGGGCGTGCAGCGCATCCAGCTGCTGACCAACAACCCCACCAAGGTGCAGCACCTGCGCAATGCCGGCATCGAGGTGCTGGGCAGCATCCCGGTGACCGGCGAGATCACCGCCGAGAACGAGCAGTACCTGCGCACCAAGGCCGCGCGCGCCGGCCACCACCTGGACGTCGACGCGCTGATCATGTCGGCGCAGTAGGCACGGCCGCGGCGTCCGGATGACGGACCTCCCGGGGTGCCTGTATGGTCGCGCCATGATCGAACCTCCCGAGCTCCCCACCCCGCCTTCCACCACCGCCGACTGGCAACCGCTGCCGGCGCGCGGCGCGCCGTTCGCCGCGATCGGCGCGGGGCTGGCATCGATGCTGGTGCTGCTGCTGGCCAGCGGCGTGCTGTCGCTGGTGCTGCGCAACCCCTGGTGGCTGCCGAGCGTGCTGGTCGCCGCCGTTGCCGGCTTGCTGGGCGGTGCCTGGATCGGCTGGCGCCGGCATCGCCGCACGTTCTGGCGGCTGGATCCGCAGGCGCTGGGCGTGCGCCGCGGCCACCTGTGGCAGAGCGAGAGCCATGTACCGGTGTCGCGCGTGCAGCACCTGGACCTGCGCCGCGGCCCCCTGCAGCGCGCCGCCAACCTGGCAACGCTGGTCGTGCATACCGCGGGCACGCGGATGAACACCGTCGCCATCGCCGGGCTGGCGCAGGAGGACGCCGAGCACCTGCGCGACCGGCTGGCCCGCCAACTCGACCACGACGACGCGCTGTGAACATGCCCGACAGCGCGGACGACGCACCGGACCAGCGCCTGCACCCCTGGTCGTGGCTGTTCGAACTGCAGCAGCACCTGCAGCAGTTCCTGCTGCCGCTGGTGGCCCTGCTGTTCTTCGGCAGCCGCCGCCAGGACGGCGAATGGCCGTTCCACCTGGTCACCCTCGCGGTACTGCTGGCCATGACCGGCAGCGCGCTGCTGCAGTACCTGACCTACCGCTACCGGATCGGCAGCGATGCGCTGACCGTGCGCAGTGGCATCCTCGAGCGCACCCGCCGCGAAATCCCGTTCGCGCGCATCCACAACGTGGTGGTCCACCAGAACCTGCTGCACCGCCTGTTCGGCGTGGCCGAGCTGCGCCTGGAGTCGGCCGCCGGCGACAAGCCCGAGGCGCAGATGCGGGTGCTGCGGCTGGCGCAGGCGCTGGAGCTGGAACGCCTCATCCGCCAGCGCGGCGAAAGCGCGCCGGCGGCCGCGGACAGCGAGCCCGCCGCTCCGGCCCCGCTGCTCGAACTGCCGCTGCCGGAACTGGTGCGGCTGGGACTGATCTCCAACCGCGCCCTGGTGGTGGCCGCGGCCGCCTGCGGCGCCATCTGGCAGATGTTCCCGCGCGATGTCGCGGAGGAATTCGTCCGCGACCAGGGCCGGCAGGCGGTCGGCTATGCCAGCCAGCTGCAGCTGGGCGCGGTGCCGCTGGCCGGCACCGTCGCGCTCGTCCTGGTGGCCGGGCTGCTGCTGATGGCGCTGATGTCCATTGCCCTGGCGATTGTGCAGCACCACGGCTTCCGCCTCAGCGAGGCCGAGCGCCGGCTGACCGTCGAACGCGGCCTGCTCAGCCGCTCGCGCAGCAGCGTCGCGCAGCGCCGGATCCAGGCCTGGACCCTGCGCGAAGGCATGCTGCATCGCCTGTTCGGGCGTCGCCAACTGCGCGTGGACATCGCCAGCGGCGGTGGCCAGGAGCAGCAGGGCCGGGCCCTGAAGGAGCTGGTACCGGTGGCCGCGCCCGCGGCCTGCGACGCATTGCTGCAGCACCTGTTGCCCGCGGTGCAGTGGCCGCCGGCACGATGGCAGGCGGTGTCGATGCGCGGCTGGTGGCGCCTGTGCCTGCCGGCGCTGGTGACCGTTGCCGCGGTGACCGCGCTGGGCTGCCGCCAGTTTGGTGCCTGGGGCCTGCTGCCGCTGCTGTGGCTGCCCTGGTCCGCGCTGCATGCGCATCGCCAGGTCGCGCGCATGGGCTACAGCATCGACTCGCGCCGGGTCGCGATACGCGGTGGCTGGTGGAGCCGCTGGTGGCGGGTGGCCGAGCTGGACAAGCTGCAGGCGCTGCGCCTGGACCGCTCGCCGCTGGACCACTGCTTCGGCACCGCCACCCTCACCCTGGATACCGCCGGCGCCTCCGGCTCGCCGCCGCTGCGGCTGCACTTCCTGGAAGCAGCGCGCGCCCGCGAACTGATGGAGCAGCTGGGGCAGGAGATGGCGCGGCGCCGGCTGCGCTGGTAAGGGCGCCGCGCGGCGGAGACCGGGGCGCTACGACCGCGACGGCCCCCAGTAGCCCAGCTCGCGGCGGATCTGCAGGCCGCGCCACAGCGCGCCCAGTGGCTTGCGCCCGGGCGTGCCGAGGCGGCCGGCGATGAAGTCCTCGGTGGCGGCGATCACCCGCTCCGCCGAGCGCCCGTCACGATACGGATGGATCGAATCGGCATAGCGGACGATCTCGGCCAGCAAGGCCGGCTCCGGCGACAGTGCACGCGCCAGCATGTCCGGCAGTTGCCGCGGATCGTCGAAGTCGAGCATGTGCGGCTGCGGCACGCGGTTGCGGAAGGTCACCACCGGCTTGTGCTGGACGACGAACTCCGAAACGATCGACGACGTATCCGAAACCAGCACGTCGGCGGCGCGCTGCGCGGCCATGACCTGTTCGGGCTCGATGAAACGGGCATTGTCGCCGGCCAGCGCGCGGTAACGCTCGAACAGTTCCGGCGCGCACTTGGGGTGCAGGGTCAGCAGCCAGTAGCGCCCGCCCGCGGCGATGTCGGCGGCGATGCTGTCGTACAGGTGCGGGGCGGCACTGAGGCGCTCGGTGAAGGTGGAGCCGAACAGCACCACCGCGCGGTCGGCGGCCGCTGCGCGCAGGGCGGCGGCCTGCCCGCCATCATCGCGGAACAGCGGGTCGAGTTTCGGCCAGCCGGTTTCCTGCACCACGAAGTGGCGCTCGCGCGTGGCCAGTTCCTGGAACGGCCGCGTCGTCGCCGGTCCCTGCGTGCAGTACAGGTCGAACAGGCCGCGCACGCGGAAATGGCCACGGGCATCCTCGCGTTTCTGCACGTTGAAACCATGGAACAGCTGCACCTTGGCCCCGGCCACGAACGGCGGCACCCAGTTGGCCGCGCTGAGCACCGCGCGCGGCCGCATCGCCAGCGCCTGCTGCAGCCCGATCGACGGCACCCCCTCCAGGGTCGCCCCGGCGGCACCGCCCTCGAACCAGGCCGCGACCGCATGGCCGCCCGCGTGCAACGCCTGCGCCAGAGGCGCGAGAATAGGCAGCGCGTAGCGCTCCGTCGCAAACAGCAGGTATCCGGCCATCACCATGTCCTCTTCGACCGCTCCCACCGAACGGCCTCGCATCACGGCCTGCATTATCGCGTTCAACGAAGCCGCACGCATCGGCGACTGCCTGGCCTCGCTGGCCTTCTGCGACGAGATCGTGGTGGTGGACTCGTACTCCAGCGACGCCACCGTGGCCATCGCCGAAGCGGCCGGCGCGCGGGTGCTGCAGCGCGCGTTCGACGGATTCCGCAGCCAGAAGGCGCACTGCGTGGAGCAGGCCCGCCACGACTGGGTGCTGTGCCTGGACGCCGACGAGCGGGTAAGCCCCGAACTGCGGCACGCCATCGAGCAGGCGCGCGACACCGGATTCAACGGCGCGGCCGGCTACCGGTTCGCCCGCCTGTCCGAATATTTCGGCCGGTTCCTGCGCCATGGCAACGCTTACCCCGACCGCGTGCTGCGCCTGTTCGACCGCCGCCGCGGCGGCTGGCGCGGCGCGCGCGAGATCCACGAGGCGGCCACTGTCGATGGCCCGGTGCGCACGCTGCGCGGCGACCTGGTCCACTACCCCTACCGCTCATTCGAGCAGCAGCTGGCCAAGACCCAGCGCTACGCACGGATGATGGCCGAGCACGAGTTCGCCCGCGGCAAGCGCGCTACCCTGGGCAAGCTGGTGCTGGCGCCGGCGTGGCGCTTCTGGCGCGGCTGGCTGCTGCGCGGCGGCTTCCGCGACGGCTGGCACGGCCTGGTGTACGCCTACGTGCGCGCCAACTACGTGCGGCAGAAGACCATCATGCTGTGGCTGCTGCAGAACGGCCGGAACGTGGCCGATCCGCCGCGCGATCAGCCCTGAACGGGCTGCCGGCGCCCACTCTGGCGCTGCCCGGCCTGGCGCTGCCCGTCCTGCGGGCGGTAGCGCGCGGAGGCCGTCACCAGCGACAGGCCGGCCAGTACCCCCACCAGGGTGGCGTAGGTACTCACGGTTATCTGGTGGGCGAACATCGACTGGGTGACCCCACATAGCAGGTAGGCGACCACCAGCATCACCCCGGCCGCGGCGGGGCCACGGAACCCACCGATGCCGCTGTGGCGGTGCAGGTGGATGAAGATCCACAGCGGCAGGCCATAGATGCACAGCAGCAACAGCAGGCCCGGGATGCCCTGGGTCGCGCCCCATTCGGCAACGTCGTTGTGCGCATGCCCCAGATGGCAGCGCGCCTCCACCGCCTGCGGCAGGCGGCACTCCGGCAGGCGCTGCATGGCGGTATCGAACCTGCCGATACCCACGCCCGTCCACGGGTGCTCGCGGAACGTGTCCCATGCCACCTGCAGCCGCTCCAGGCGTGCGCCGGCCGACGAATCCACATCCCCGGCCTCGATGCGCTGCACGTCGCTGTGCAGCTCGCTCAGGCGGGTCAGCTCGCGCAGCTGCGGGACCGCCAGCACCAGGGTTGCCGCGACCAGCAGCAGCCCGCCCAGCCAGGCCAGGCGCAGGCGCCCGCTGCCACGGCGGATCGACAGCGCCATCGCCACCAGCAGCGCAAGCAGCGCCGGCCATACGCCCCGGCTGCCACTGAGCAGGATCACCGTGCCGCCGGCCGCCATGCCCAGCGCGATCCAGCCCCAGCGCCCGGGCGGGCGGCAGAACACCAGTACGATCATCAGCACCAGGGTGACGTCGGCCAGCACGATGGCGTTGGTCCAGGCCTCGGCCCGCGCCCAGCCATGGGTCACCTGGTAAACGGCGATGGCCAGGGTCGCGAACAGGCCGAACAGCGCGCCCCGCCACAACATTTCCTGGCGGGGACGCAAGGCGTACACCCAGAGCAGCACCCAGGGCATGGCCAGGAAGCGGGTACGGTAGCCCTCGTCCCTGAACATCCCCACCGAATGCAACGACGACACCAGTGCGGAGACCAGCGCCGCCAGGGCCAGGGCCAGCAGCAGGCCGCCGACGACACCGGTGCGCACGCGCCACAGCCGCGAGAACCCCCACGCGCTGGTCGCCAGCAGCACCATGGCGAACGGCAGCACATTGACCGGCGTACTCACCAGCGCCGCCGGCAGCAGGAACAGCCCTGCCGAAGCCAGCATGCCCAATGCGTCCGGCCGCTCGAGCGCAGCGGTTTCGGTATACGTCAGATTGCGTGCCATCCCTGTCACTCTGGGGCCGAGGCCATGAATCATTCCCTACCAGAAACGCTGCCGAACCCTTCCACGGCCCCTGAATCCGTGCATGCGACCCGCGACTTCGGTAACCGGTGGACGATATCACGCCTGTATCATTCGCCTTAACAGGCCGTCCTTCCGGTGATACCTCCCCATGAAACGCATCCTGGTCACCGGCGGCGCCGGCTTCCTCGGTTCGCACCTGTGCGACCGGCTCGTCGGCAACGGCCACGACGTGCTGTGCGTCGACAACTTCTTCACCGGCAGCAAGCGCAACGTCGCGCACCTGCTGGGCAACCCCGGCTTCGAGCTGATGCGCCACGACGTGACGTTCCCGCTCTACGTCGAGGTCGACCGCATCTTCAACCTCGCCTGCCCGGCCTCGCCGGTTCATTACCAGCACGACCCGGTGCAGACCACCAAGACCAGCGTGCACGGGGCGATCAACATGCTGGGCCTGGCCAAGCGCCTGGACGCACGCATCCTGCAGGCGTCCACCAGCGAGGTCTACGGCGACCCGGAAGTACACCCGCAGCAGGAAGGTTATTGGGGCCGGGTCAATCCGATCGGCATGCGCAGCTGCTACGACGAGGGCAAGCGCTGCGCAGAGACGCTGTTCTTCGACTACTTCCGCCAGCACGGGCTGGACATCAAGGTGGTGCGCATCTTCAACACCTACGGCCCGCGCATGCATCCCAGCGACGGCCGGGTGGTCAGCAACTTCATCGTGCAGGCGCTCAAGGGCGAGGACATCACCATCTACGGCGACGGCAGCCAGACCCGCAGCTTCTGCTACGTGGACGACCTGATCGAGGCCATGCTGCGCATGATGGAAAGCGAGCGCGGCTTCACCGGGCCGGTCAACATCGGCAACCCCGGTGAGTTCACCATGCTGGAACTGGCCGAAAAGGTGATCTCGCTGGTCGGCGGCCGCTCCAGGCTGGTGTTCCAGCCGCTGCCGGAGGACGACCCCAGGCAGCGCCAGCCGGACATCGCCCTGGCCCGGTCCAGCCTGGACTGGGAACCGAAAGTGGCGCTGGACGACGGCCTCAGGGAAACCATCGCCTACTTCCGCCAGGTGCTGGCGGCATGAGTACCACGGCCACCACATTCTCGGTCGTCATCACCAGCTACAACTACCTCCCGTTCGTGGTGGAGGCGGTGGAGAGCGCGCTTGCGCAGACGCGGCCGGCCGCGCAGGTCATCGTCGTCGACGATGGTTCCAGCGACGGCTCGCCGGCGATGCTGCAGCAGCGCTACGGTGCCGATCCGCGGGTGACCCTGCTGTTCGGCGAGAACGCGGGGCAGCTGGCCGCGTTCCAGCGCGGCGTGGCCGCCGCCAGCGCCGACGTGGTCTGTTTCCTGGACGCCGACGACCGCTGGAAACCGCGGTACCTGGAGCAGATCGGCGCGGTCTACGATGCGCGGCGCGATGTCGATTTCGTGTTCAGCGACCTGCAGACCTTCGGCATCGACAACCAGGACATCCTGTACGAGGACAGCAAGAGCCCGATCGACCTGGGCTACACCGCGATCAGCACCTACTTCTTCGTCACCTGGTACGGCGCCCCGACCTCGGCGCTCTCGCTGCGCCGGCGCTGGGCGGACACCGTGCTGGACCTGCCACCCAGCTTCCGCAAACAGTGGAAGCTGTGCGCCGATGCCTGCCTGGTCCACGGCGCCAGCATCCTAGGCGCGCGCAAGTACTACCTGCCCACCGGCTGCGTCGAATACCGGACCCACGGCAGCAACGGCTGGTGGGCGACCCGCCAGCAGCCGGCATCGCTGCACCTCAACGGCCTGCGCAACTACGGGATCGTCCGCCACTACGCCTGGCGCAGCGGGCTGGACGACAACTGCTGCGTGCTGAGCAAGACCGAGTACCGCACCAAGCCCGCACCGACGCGCAAGGAACGCAAACGCTACGCATCGCTGGCGCTGCGCGGCGATGCGCCGTGGTGGAAGCGCTACGAGCGCGCGGCCAGCATCCTGTTCGGCCGCAGGCGCGGCCGCTGACGGCCGGCCGCCGGCAGGACAGCGCGCGGCGCGGCCGGGGTCAGGACGCCGCGCGGGGGCGGACGCGCCCGGGCAGGTTGTGCAGGAACCAGCGCACGTCGAGCTTCAGGCGGTAACCCTCCCGGGCCAGCCAGCGCCACGGCCCCACCGGTTCCTTCTCCCCGGTGCGGGCCTGGATGATCGACTCGAAGCTCTCGTCGCTGCTGACCAGCCCCGGCTTCAGGCCCAGGCATTCCACGCCGTGCAGCCAGGCCAGGTCCATGTAGTCGTCGACCGCGACGAACCACTCGTCCGCATGCTCCAGGAACCGCGCCGCCGCCGCCGGGGCCAGGTAGTAGCCGAAGGTGCACAGTGGGCTGCGCCAGTAACGGTGGAGGACGAAACCGCCGACGCGGCACCAGGGCTCGCTGGCCCGGTCGGCGGCATGCAGGCGGAAGTACCCGACATCCTGCGGCAGCTGATCCAGGTCGGCCAGCAGCGCGGGCAGGCGCGCGTCGATCGCGATGTCGTCTTCCAGCACCAGCATCGGCTGCCCGCTTTCCACGCAGCGTTGCCAGAGCAGGTAGTGGCTGGCCCAGCAGCCGATCTCCCCGGGGCGGAACGGCCTGCCCTTGCGCAGCAGCCGCTTCTTTTCGGCCACATGCGCGAACAGGGGATGCGGCTGGCGCCCGTTCACCGCCTCGAAAAAGCGGAACCGCAGCCCCAGCGCGGCCGCCTGGCGCTGCATCGATGCCCGCCGGTCGGCGGATGCGGGCAGGTTGATGACGTATATCGGCAGTTCGCTGGAGGGCCGAGACATGGGAGGCACTTCTGCATTCGGGGAAACGGACTGCGGCGCAGCAGGCAACGCCCGCCGGCCTGCGCGCGCGGACCAGGCAACCCCCGCCCCAGCGTCACGCAACTCTGGTTGCCTGGCTGGGCGGGGTTTCACAGGGCCCGCACACTTCTTCACAAGCATTGCACGGCGACTGGAAAGCGAATGTAAATGCGCGTTCCGTGATGATGAACACATTCAACAAGCCCGGGCCGGGCCCGGCTAGCCGCGCTTCAGCAGCCGCGCATGGAAGAAGCCATCGCCATCCTGTTCACCGGGCAGGCGCTGCCGCGTCCCGGCATCGCCATGGCCAAACGCGTCCGGCAGCGCGTCGATGCGCGCATCGGCCGTCCGCGCCAGGAAGGACGCGATCTGCTGCTGGTTCTCGCGACGCAGGATCGAGCAGGTGGCGTACACCAGCACGCCGCCGGGCGCCACCACCGGCCACAGCGCATCGAGCAGCCGCGCCTGCTGGGCGACCAGCGCGTCGATGTCGGCGGGGCGCCGGTGCAGCAGCACGTCGGGCTGGCGACGGACCACGCCGGTGGCCGAACACGGGGCATCCAGCAGCACCGCATCGAACGGCTCGCCGTCCCACCATGCGCCGCAATCGGCCGCGTCCGCCGCCCGCACCTGCGCCGACGCACCGACCCCGGTACGGTTGAAGGTCTCGCGGATGCGCTGCAGGCGCCGCGCGTCCACGTCCAGCGCCAGCAGCCGCAGGCCGGGATCACGTTCCAGCAGGTGCGCCGCCTTGCCACCCGGGGCGGCGCAGGCGTCCAGTACCCGCGCGCCGCGCGCGGGCGCCAGCGCGTCGGCCACCTGCTGCGCCGACAGGTCCTGCACCGACACCGCGCCCTCGCCGAAACCCGGCAGGCTGGCGACCGGCACCGCGACCGGCAGGCGGATCGCATCGGCGGCCAGGGCCGACCCTTCCGCTTCGATACCGGCCTCGTGCAGCAGGGCGAGATAGGCGTCGCGCGCATGGCGCTGGCGGTTGACCCGCAGCCACAGCGGCGCTGGCCGCAGGCTCGCGGCGAACACCGCCTCGGCCTGCGCCGGCCAGTCGCGGCGCACATGCTCCTGCAGCCAGACCGGCCATGCGTCCTCGGCACGGACCTCGGGGAAACCTTCACGTTGCGCCCGGCGCAGCACCGCGTTGACCAGCCCGGCCTGGCGCTCGCGTCCGAGCGCGCGCGCCGCGTCCACCGTGGCCGACAGCGCCGCATGGGCCGGCAGCTGCAACGCATCGAGCTGCGCGAAGCCGGCCAGCAGCAGCCCCTTCAGGTCGGCATCGCGCGCGCCCAGGGGCTTCTGCAGCCATTGCCGCAGCGCCTGTTCGTAGAGGGCGTGGCGACGCAGCGCGGCGAAACAGATCGCCTCCAGCAGGGCGCGGTCACGGCCATCGTCCAGCTGCGGCAGCATCGCCGCCAGCTCGGCCTTCAACGAACGGCCGCGGCCGGCCACCGCCGCCAGCACCTTGGCCGCCAGCACGCGCGTCTGCACGCCCGGTTGTTGCACGACGCCGCCCTTCCGCGGCCCGGATACCGAAACCACCATCCGCTCAGCCCTCCACCGGCAGGTCGCGGCGGGCATTGAGGTAGTCGGCGGCGGTGATCGCCTTGCCGCCCTCGCGCTGCACCACGCGCAGGCGCAGGGCACCCTGCCCGCAGGCAATGTCGATGCCCTCGCGGGAGGCGCCGATCACCGTGCCTGGCGCCTTGCCGCGGTTGTCGTCGATGGCCACCGCGCCGTGGATGCGCACGCGCTCGCCAGCCAGCATGGCCTCGGCCACCGGCCACGGGTTGAAGGCGCGCACCCGCCGCGCCAGCGCCGCGGCGTCCTGGCTCCAGTCCAGCCGCGCCTCGGCCTTGTCGAGCTTGTGCGCATAGGTGACCCCGGCCTCGGGCTGCGGCTGCGCCACCGGCTTGAGGCCCGCGCGCAGCAGCCCCAGGCCATCGGACAGCACCCGCGCGCCCATCTCGGCCAGGCGGTCGTGCAGCAGGCCGCCGGTATCGGTGTCGGCAATGGCGGTGTGCTGGCGCAACAGCACCGGCCCGGTATCCAGCCCGGCTTCCATCTGCATCAGGCAGACCCCGGTCTCGCTGTCGCCAGCCTCGATCGCCCGCTGGATCGGCGCCGCGCCACGCCAGCGCGGCAGCAGCGAGGCGTGCACGTTCCAGCAACCATGGGTGGGGATGGCGAGCACCGCCCTGGGCAGGATCAGGCCGTAGGCGACCACGACCATCAGGTCCGGCTGCAGGTCGCGCAGTTGCTGCTGGGCCTCGGGAGTCTTCAGGCTCTCCGGCTGGAACACCGGAATGCCGCGGGCGATGGCATCGAGCTTGACCGGCGACGGCATCAGCCCACGGCCGCGGCCGGCCGGGCGATCGGGCTGGGTGTAGACCGCGACCACCTCGTGGTGGCGCGCGGCCGCGCCGAGCGAGGCGACGGCGAACTCCGGCGTACCGGCAAAAACGATTCTCATGGCAATCCAACTCCCGGAAAGAACGACGGCGCCGGGGTCGGCGCCGTGCGCTGCGCTGGTGCGCGCCCGGCCAGGCCGGGGGCGCGGCTCAGGCGACGTGCTTGCGCTGTTTGGCCAGCTTCTTGCGCACCATCTCGCGCTTGAGCGGCGAGAGGTAATCGATGAACAGCTTGCCGTCCAGGTGATCCATCTCGTGCTGGATGCAGGTGGCCAGCAGGCCATCGGCCGCCAGTTCCTGCGCCTTGCCCTCGCGGTCGAGGAAACGCACCACGATGCTGTCGGCACGGGTCACGTCGGCATAGATGCCGGGCACCGACAGGCAGCCTTCCTGGTAGACCCGGCCGCCTTCGCTGGCGCTGGCGATCTGCGGGTTGATGAACACCTGCGGCGCGTCGTGCTCCTCGCTGACGTCGATCACCATGAAACGCTTGTGCACGTCCACCTGGCTGGCGGCCAGGCCGATGCCGGGGGCGTCGTACATGGTCTGGAACATGTCGTCGAGCAGCTGCTGGAACGCCGGGGTGGTCACTTCGGCAGGGTCGACCGGGACCGCCTTGGTGCGCAGCCGCGGGTCGGGGAATTCGAGAATGGGCAGGAGGGCCATGGGGTGCACCGGAATGGGGATGCCGCACAATTCGGCAGGACGTCCCAATTCTAGCGCCTGCGCTTGCCCCGCGCCCCGGGTTCTGCACTATAGTGCGCGAACCTGTTGGGGAATCAGGCAGATCGCAGCCATGCTGAAACAAATACGTACGGTCGCCGCCGTCGCGTTGCTGACCGTGACGACCTATGCCGTGGCGGTCGAGACGGGCGCCACCCATCCGGACACCTACGTGGTGCGCAAGGGCGACACGCTCTGGGATATCGCCGCCCGTTTCCTGAAGAAGCCGTGGCTTTGGCCGGAAATCTGGCAGGCCAACCCGCAGGTCAAGAATCCGCACCTGATCTACCCGGGCGACGTGCTGAGCCTGGCCTACCTGGACCGGGTGACGCCGCAGGGCAGCATCCAGCCGGGCAAGCGCGACGAAGCGCCGATCAACGCGATCCCGCTGGCGCAGGTTGAACCGTTCCTGAAGAACCTGACCGTCATGGACAGCTTCAAGCAGCTGCCCTACGTGGTCGGCCTGGAAGACAACCGCATGCGCGCCAGCGCCGGGCAGCAGGCCTATGTGCGCGGCCTGCAGGGCGCGCAGGCCGGCCAGCGCTACGCCGTGCTGCGGCCCACGGTGCGGTATGGCCAGCCCAAGCCCAGCGACGACCTGGACGAGCGCGGCAACGTGACCCCGTTCACCGGCGACCTGTGGCGGAGCTACGTGGCCAGCAGCGACCGCCACGAACTGCTGGGCTACGAGCTGGCCCAGGTCGCCACCGGCACGGTCACCCGCGTCGGCAACGGCGAGCACGAGACCAGCACCCTGCTGCTGCAGGCCAGCGGCCGCGAAGTGCGCGCCGGCGACCGCCTGGTCCCCGTGCAGGCCAGCCCCTACGACCTGCAGTTCGTGCCGCACGCCCCCAGTGCGACGATCGCGGACGGCCACCTGCGCGTCCTGGCCGTGGCCGACGCCCTCACCTCGGGCGGTCCGCGCGACGTCATCGCCATTTCCGGCGGCGCCCGCGACGGCATCGACAACGGCACCGTGTTCTCGGTCTGGCGCAGCGGCCGCCATGTCACCGACCGCGTGACCGGCATGGCCACGTCGCGCACCGACGACGGGCTCAAGCCCGGCGCTGGCCGCGTGTCGCTGCCGGCCGAGTATGCCGCGCACGCCATGGTGTTCCGCACCTTCGACCGGGTCAGCTATGCGCTGGTGATGGAAGGCACCAAGCCGGCGCGCGTGGGTTACGAGCTCAAGCATCCGGACGCGCAGTAGGCGCGGCGTAATCCTATGCAGCAGCACGACGGCGCCCGAGGGCGCCGTCGTCGTTTCCGGGCCAGCATCCGCGCATGCCCGCCTTTACCGACCCTGCCGGCGCGTGCGCAGACGAAGCCCAGGCGCTGCTGGCGCTGGTGCTGGCCGGCGGCAGCGCCCGGCCGCTGCGCGATCTGCTCGACTACTGCGGCAGCGCACGCCACGCGCTGGCTGCCGGGCGCCCCGCGTGGCAGGCCGTCGGCCTGGACCGGCAGCAGGCGCAGGCGCTGGTCGCGCCGGCACCGGCGCGCATGGCGCAGGCACGTCGCTGGCTGGAGCATCCGCGCCACCACCTGCTCGGCTGGGGCGATGAGGACTACCCGCCCCTGCTGCGGCGTTGCCCGAATCCCCCGCTGGCCCTGTTCGTCGATGGCGACCCGGTCTGCCTGTGGCAGCCGGCCATCGCCATCGTCGGCAGCCGCAATCCCAGCGCGGGGGGCCGCGACAACGCCTACGCGTTCGCGCGCGAGCTGTCGGCGGGCGGGCTGGCGATCGGCAGCGGCCTGGCCGCCGGCATCGACGCCGCCGCCCACCGCGCCGCGCTGGATGCCGGCGGTGCCACGTTCGCGGTGATCGGCACCGGCCCGGACCTGGCGTACCCACGCCGCCATGCCCCGCTCCAAGAGCAGGTCGCCGCGACCGGAGCGGTGGTCAGCGAGTACCCACCCGGCACGCCACCGCGCAACGGCCAGTTTCCCGCCCGCAACCGGCTGCTCGCCGCGCTGTGCCTGGGTACGGTGGTGGTCGAAGCCGCCGCGCGCTCCGGCGCGCTGATCACCGCGCGGCTGGCGGCCGAAGCCGGTCGTGAAGTGTTCGCGGTGCCCGGATCGATCGGCAACGCCATGGCGTGCGGCTGCCATCGCCTGATACGCGACGGTGCAATCCTGGTGACACAACCGGCGGACATTATGGAAGGCGTGGCCAATCTGGCCGGCGAACTGGCGGGCGCCTTGCAAAACCGGTTGCTGACCCCCATTCCTGAGGCCCCGGGCAGCCCTTGCCCGGCCCCCACCCCACCGGACCCGGACTACCAGCGCTTGTGGAATGCGCTGGGTTACGACCCAACCGGTATGGATTCGTTGATCAGGCGCACTGGATTGACGGCCAGCAGGCTGTCATCCATGCTGCTGGTCATGGAACTGGAAGGGAAGGTGTCGTCCGCATACGGCTGCTACACCCGCACCTGAGGTTCCTTCACCTCCACAGCGCCGCATGGCGCAGGCCGAGGCAATGAAAGAGAGCATCCTGGACGTCCTGCTGTATCTGTTCGAACACTATTTCAGCGAGGACGCCGATCTCATCCGAGACCGCGACTCCCTGCAGAACGGCCTGATCCAGGCCGGTTTCAGCCCCACCGAGATCAGCAAGGCCTTCGACTGGCTCGATGCCCTGGCCGAGCAGCGCCCGGCCGTGGGCCAGGCGCGGGTGGACGGGCCGGTACGCATCTTCCATGGCCCGGAGCTGGACAAGCTGGACGTGGAGAGCCGCGGGTTCCTGCTGTTCCTGGAACAGCACGGCATCCTCGATGCCGACCAGCGCGAACTGGTGCTGGACCGGGCGATGGCGCTGGACCAGGACGAACTGGACCTGGACGACCTCAAGTGGGTGGTGCTGATGGTGCTGTTCAACCAGCCAGGCGCGGAAGCCGCCTATGCGTGGATGGAAACGCAGATGTTCGTCGACGAGCCCGAGCCGCTGCACTGAGGATCGACGGCGTGGCGCATCGCGCGCCACCGTGAGCGCCCGCGCGGCGCTGACGACCCCGCCACCGGACTCCTGGCGGCATGGCGGGCGGCCAACCGGCACCGGCAGCGGAAAGGACATCCCCCGCGCGCCACGACGCGCCCCACCCTGGACAGCCACAAGGAGCCCCCCGTGAGCCAGTGGTTCTATGCCGAGGGCAACCGCGAACGCCGCGGCCCCCTGCCCGCAGCGAGCATCGTCGAGCTGTTCCGCTCCAACCGCATCGCCGGCGACACCCTGGTCTGGCGCGAGGGCGCCAGCGACTGGCGGCCACTGGCCGACTTCGCCGCCGAGCTCGGCCTGGACATGCCCGCGGGCCAATCCTCCGCGCCGCCGCTGCCACCGCCGGTGCAACAGGCACCTATCGTCGCTCCGGCGCCGCCACGGCCCGGACTGTCCGGGTGCGCCGTGGCCGGCATCGTCGCCGCGGTTGCGGGCGTCGCGCTGCTGGCGATCGGCGGCATTCTGGCCGCCATCGCCATACCCGCCTACAACAGCTACCTGACCCGCGCGAAGGCGACCGCGGCGTGGGCGCAGCTGCAGCCACTCACCCAGGACGTGGCGCGGTTCGCCAGCGCCAGCGGCCACTGCCCGGTCAACGGCGACAGCGGCTTCGACAGCCCGGAAAGCTACGCCGCCGGCGATGTCGCAAGCGCGCGCATCGGCCGTTTCGAGAACGGCCACTGCGGCGTGGAGGCGCGTTTCCAGGTGCCCGGCAGGCAGGCGCTTGACGGCAAGCACCTCTGGCTCGACTACGATACGCAGACCGCCACCTGGACATGCCGGTCCGACGTGGCGGACGAACATCTGCCAGCCCAGTGCCGCGGCTGAGCCGGGACGCACACACTTCACAGGGGAATATTGATGAGTCAGTGGTATTACGCCGATGCGCAGCGCGAGCGGCATGGGCCGGTCGAAGCCGACGTGCTGCGCGACAAGTTCCGCAGGAACGAGCTGGACCTGGGCAGCCTGGTCTGGCGCGAAGGCATGTCGCAGTGGCAGCCGCTCTCGGCGATGGCCGAGGAGCTGCAGCTGCTGGTGCCGGCGGCCGCCGGTACCGGCATCGACCTGCGCGCGGACTACCAGGCGATCGAGGACGGCAGCGCCGTCGCCAAGGCCAGTGCGGCGGCCCAGTCGCCCTATGCCGCGCCCACCAGCGCCGCCACCGGCGAAGCGGTGGTCGGCGGCGGCGAGATCGTCTACGCCGGCTTCTGGAAGCGCGTGGCGGCCTATTTCATCGACAGCCTGGTCGTGGGCATCGTCGGCGGCGTTATCGCGATGGTCATCGGCATGGTGCTGGGCATCGGTATGGCCGGCATCGGCGGCGGCAGCGACGCCATGGGCGCGGGCTTCATCGCGATCCAGCTGCTGACCAACCTGGTCTCCATCGGCCTGGCCGCCGCCTACTACGCGGTCTTCCATGCCTCGTCCGGCAAGGCCACCCTGGGCAAGATGGCGGTGGGCATCAAGGTGGTGCGCAGCAACGGCGAGCGGATCACCATCGCCCGCGGCATCGGCCGCTACTTCGCGGCCATGCTCAGCGGCCTGATCCTGTGCATCGGCTACCTGATGGCCGCCTTCACCGAGCGCAAGCAGAGCCTGCACGACATGATCTGCGACACCCTGGTGGTGGACAAATGGGCCTTCACCGACCACCCGGAGTGGCAGCAGCGCGGGCTGGGCACGGTGACCATCGTGATCCTGTCGCTGTTCGGCGTGATGGTGCTGGTTGGCATCGTCGCGCTGCTGGCGATCATCGGCATCGCCGCCTCCAACTTCAGCTGAGTCACATGCCGCCGCTTGACAACGGCGGCCTCTCCGTGATTTCTCTGGACAAGGAAAGCTGAACGCCCGGGCCCTGCCCGGGCGTTGCGCATCTCCGCATCGGCCCCGCGGCTTCACTATCGGGCGCGTTTGCGCCACCCTAGCGCCCCCCACCGGGCCCCGCCCTCCCCGCAAGAACCCACTGACATGCCCAAGCACCTGCTCATCGTCGAATCGCCCGCCAAGGCCAAGACGATCAACAAATACCTCGGCAAGGACTTCACCGTCCTGGCCTCGTATGGGCACGTGCGCGACCTGGTCCCGAAGGAAGGCGCGGTCGATCCGGACCACGGCTTCGCGATGCGCTACGACCTGATCGAGAAGAACGAGAAGCACGTCGAGGCCATCGCCAAGGCCGCCAAGGGCGCCGACGACATCTTCCTGGCGACCGACCCGGACCGCGAGGGCGAGGCCATCAGCTGGCACATCGCCGAGATCCTGAAGGAACGCGGGCTGCTGAAGGACAAGTCGATGCAGCGCGTGGTCTTCACCGAGATCACCCCGCGCGCGATCAAGGAGGCGATGGCGCAGCCGCGCGCCATCGCCGACAACCTGGTCGACGCCCAGCAGGCGCGGCGCGCGCTGGATTACCTGGTCGGCTTCAACCTCTCCCCGGTGCTGTGGCGCAAGGTGCAGCGCGGCCTGTCCGCCGGCCGCGTGCAGAGCCCGGCGCTGCGCATGATCGTCGAGCGCGAAGAGGAGATCGAGGCGTTCAAGGCCCGCGAGTACTGGTCGATCCAGGCCGACTGCGCGCATCCGACCCAGCATTTCTCGGCCAAGCTGATCAAGCTGGACGGGCAGAAGTTCGAGCAGTTCACCATCACCGACGGCGACACCGCCGAGGCCGCGCGCCTGCGCATCCAGCAGGCCGCGCAGGGCCGCCTGCACGTCACCGACGTCGCCAGCAAGGAGCGCAAGCGCCGCCCGGCGCCGCCGTTCACCACCTCCACCCTGCAGCAGGAAGCCTCGCGCAAGCTCGGCTTCACCACGCGCAAGACCATGCAGGTGGCGCAGAAGCTGTACGAAGGCGTGGCGATCGGCGAGGAAGGCACCGTCGGCCTGATCTCCTACATGCGTACCGACTCGGTGAACCTGTCGCAGGACGCGCTGGTCGAGATCCGCGACGTGATCGCCCGCGACTACGGCACCGCCTCGCTGCCGGACAAGCCCAACACCTACACCACCAAGAGCAAGAACGCCCAGGAAGCGCACGAAGCGGTGCGCCCGACCTCGGCGCTGCGCACACCGGCGCAGGTGGCCAGGTTCCTGACCGACGACGAGCGCCGGCTGTACGAGCTGATCTGGAAGCGCGCCGTGGCCTGCCAGATGATCCCGGCCACGCTCAACACGGTCAGCGTCGACCTGTCCGCCGGCAGCGAACACGTGTTCCGCGCCAGCGGCACCACCGTGGTGGTGCCCGGCTTCCTGGCCGTCTACGAGGAAGGCAAGGACAGCAGGAATGCCGAGGACGAGGACGAAGGCCGCAAGCTGCCGGCGATGAAACCCGGCGACAACGTGCCGCTGGAACGCATCGGGGCCGAACAGCATTTCACCCAGCCGCCGCCGCGCTTCACCGAAGCGGCGCTGGTCAAGGCACTGGAGGAATACGGCATCGGCCGCCCCTCGACCTACGCCTCGATCATCCAGACCCTGCTGTTCCGCAAGTACGCCGAGATGGAAGGCCGCAGCTTCAAGCCCACCGACGTCGGCCGCGCGGTCAGCAAGTTCCTGTCCAGCCACTTCACCCGCTACGTCGACTACGACTTCACCGCCCGGCTCGAGGACGAGCTGGACGCGGTGTCGCGCGGCGAAGAGGAATGGGTGCCGCTGATGGAGCGCTTCTGGGGCCCGTTCAAGGAGCTGGTCAGCGACAAGAGCGAATCGCTGGACCGCACCGACGCGGGCAGCGCGCGCGTGCTCGGCACCGACCCGGGCAGCGGCAAGGAAGTGAGCGCGCGCATCGGCCGCTTCGGGCCGATGGTGCAGATCGGCACCGTGGATGACGAGGAGAAGCCGAAGTTCGCCTCGCTTCAGCCCGGCCAGAGCATCTACTCCATCTCGCTGGAGGACGCGCTGAAGCTGTTCGACATGCCGCGCAGGCTCGGCGCCGACGCCAATGGCGAGGAAGTGAGCGTGGGCATCGGCCGCTTCGGCCCGTTCGCCAAGCGCGGCAGCACCTATGCCTCGCTGAAGAAGGAGGACGATCCGTACAAGATCGACCTGGCGCGCGCGCTGTTCCTGATCGAGGAAAAGGAAGAGATCGCCCGCAACCGCATCATCAAGGAGTTCGAGGGTTCGGACATCCAGGTGCTCAACGGCCGTTTCGGGCCCTACATCAGCGACGGCACCCTCAATGGCAAGATCCCCAAGGACCGCGAGCCGGCCTCGCTGACCCTGGCCGAGGTCCAGCAGCTGATGGCCGAGACCGGCAAGCCGGCACGCAAGGGCTTCGGCGCGAAGAAGGCCGCGGCCAAGAAGGCTGCCGTCAAGAAGACCACGGTGAAGAAGGACGCCGCGCCGAAGAAGCCGGCCGCCAAGAAGGCACCGGCCAGGAAGGCGGCGGCCAAGAAGGCCACGGCCACCAAGACCACGGCGAAGAAGGCCGTCAAGAAAGCCGTGGTGAAGGCCGCGGGCAAACCGGCGGCCGACGACGCGCCGCCGTTCTGAGCGCCGTCTCGCCCTGCCGCCCCGGCAGGGGGATAATCGCGTACCTGTACCAGGCCGCCCACGGGCGGTCTGGCGCGTCTGGCCTCCCTGCGTTCCCGCGGCCACCGCCGCGGTAGCCAACGGTACCCCCGATGATTGAATTCGATCTGCAGAACGTGGTCCCGGCGCTGCGCGCCGGAAGCGTCATCGCCTATCCGACCGAAGCGGTCTGGGGCCTGGGCTGCGACCCGGCCAACGAAACGGCGGTGATGAAACTGCTGGCGCTCAAGCAGCGGCCGGTCGAGAAGGGCATGATCCTGGTCGCCGCCGACGTGACGCAGCTGCAAGGCTGGGTGCGGCTGGACGCGCTGGCCGACGACCGCCGCCAGGCGGTGCTGGACAGCTGGCCCGGGGCCCATACCTGGATCGTGCCGGCCGGGCCGCTCGCCCCGCGCTGGATCACCGGCGAACACAGCGGCATCGCGGTGCGGGTCAGCGCGCATCCGCAGGTACACGCCCTGTGCCAGGCCTGGGGCGGCCCGCTGGTCTCGACCAGCGCCAACCTCGCCGGGCAGCCTCCGGCACGCGCCCGCGACCAGCTCGACCCGGCCCTGCTGGCGCAGCTCGACGGGCTGCTCAATGGCGCCACCGGCGGGCTGGCGCAACCCACCCGCATCCGCGTCGCCGCCACCGGCCAGGTGCTGCGCGAGTAAGCCACCCGGCGCGGGGTCCCGGGGGCGGCAGGCGCCCACCACCACGACCGGAAACGCCCGCCTACCCGCGGTCCGCCAGATGCGGCACCATGGCCGCATGCGCGTCCGCCTGCTCCTGCCCGGGTTCCTGGGCCTGCTGCCCGCCATGGCGATGGCCACCGAGCCGCCGCCGGCCGACAGCGTGCGCATTTACCGCTGCGTGGCTGCCAATGGCGCGGTCACGCTGCAGGACGCCCCGTGTGCCGGTACGCATCGGCAGCAGGTGCTGGACATGCAGCGCCCCCGGGATCCACCGCCGCGGCCGGCGCTGGCGCCCGCCACTGCGCCCGCGCCACCGCCACCGGAACGCGAAGTGCGCATCGTCACCGTGCAGCCGCCGCAGCCCCTGTACGAGTGCATCGCGCCGGATGGCGGGCGCTACACCAGCGAAGACGGTCTCGGCACGCCGCGCTGGGTGCCGCTGTGGGTCGGCGGCTACCCCCCGCCCGGGCGCATCGGCACCGCGCCACCGGCTTCCGGTGGCGGCATGGTCGCGGGCGGACGGCCCGGCCACGGCCACCCGCACCCCGGCGGCGCCGTCATCGCCAGCGGCACCTGGGTCCGCGATGTCTGTCACCCGCTGCCACAACAGGAAGTGTGCGCGCGCCTGCGCGACCGTCGCTGGGAACTGGTGCGCCGCTACAACAGCGCGCTGCAGAGCGAACGCCAGGCCCTCACCCGGGAACAGCGCGGCATCGAGGCACGGCTGGACCGCGATTGCGGCGGCCATTGACGCCGCCGGCGCGGCTCAGAACCCGTAGCGCAGGAAGCCGCCGTCCACCGCGATGCACTCGCCGGTGACATAGCTCGACGCCGGCAGGCACAGGAAGCCGACCGCCGCGGCCACTTCCTCCGGCTCGCCGATGCGGCGCATCGGCGTGCGCGCGATCACTTCGTCGTAGTAGTCGGCGTCGGACAGCGGCCCGGAGGTGCGCCGGGTGCGGATATACCACGGCGCCACCGAGTTCACCCGGATGCCGTCCTCGGCCCATTCGCAGGCAAGGTTGCGGGTCATCTGCTGCAGCGCCGCCTTGGTCATGCCGTAGACCACGCCACTGCGCACGTGGGTGATGCCGGACACGCTGCCGACGTTGACGATGGCCGACGCGGCGTGGCGGGTGAGCAGCGGGTAGGCATAGCGCGACAGCTCGAACGCCGAGAACAGGTTGGTCTCGAAAATCCCGCGCCACTCGTCCTCGCTGTAGTCGTTGGCCGGCTTGGTGATGTTGCCGCCGGCGTTGTTGACCAGCAGGTTCAACCCGCCATGGTCTTCGACCCAGTCCAGGATCGCCTGGCGGTCCTCGTCGTCGGCGACGTCGGCCGACAGGCCGTGGATGGCGCGGCCGGGGAATTCGTCGGCCAGGTCGTCGCGCGCCTGCGCCAGCGCGTCGGCATCGCGCGCCACCAGCAACAGGTCGGCCCCGAATCCAAGCAGTTCGCGCGCGATGGCCAGGCCGATGCCGGCGCTGGCGCCGGTGATCAGTGCGGTCTGTCCGTCCAGCCGCCAGCGGTTCGTGTTCATGGGTGAAGGATACCGCCGCGCCGGCCGCGGGTCAGGTTGCGGCCGTGGCGGTGTGTCACGATGGACGCCTGCCCGCACAGGAGCACGCCGATGGACATCCGTCATTGCCTGCTGCCGATGGCCCTGGCCCTGCTGGCCGGTTGCGGCAGGCCGCAGCCGCCGGAGACCGAGCGCCGGCCCGATCCCCAGGCCGCGGTGCCGCACCGCGCTGGCCTGCCCGCGCGGACGCCGGCCGGCGGCACCGCTGCCGATACGGTCGCGGCTGCCGGGGCACGGATGCATGCACGGCCGGTCGGCCGCGCACCGTAGCCACGCGCGCACCACACGGTTGAAACGACAACGCCGCCCGGGGGCGGCGTTGCCAGGTCACGCGGTGGCGGCGCTTACAGACCGCAGAAGCAGTAGGCCAGCGCCTTGACCGGCGCGCCGTTGCGGTCCTTCACCGCATCCTCGACGAAGCGCAGCTGCGCGTCCATTTCCGGCAGGGTGCGCGCCAGCATCAACCGCGCCAGGCTGGAATCGGACAGCATCCAGGCGCCGGCGCGGCTGCCGGCGAAGCCGGTCATGAACTGCGCGAACGGCGTGGCTGCCTTCTCGATGTAGTTCACCCGGTACTTGTCCGGCTCGCCGAGCTTGGCGCGCCCGGCGGCATCGGCGATCGCGGCCTTGAGGCCACCGAACGCGTCCACCAGCCCGCGTTCCTTGGCCTGCGCACCGCTCCACACGCGGCCACGCGCGACCTCGTCGATGGCATCCACGTCGCGGTCGCGCGCCTGCGCCACCTTGCCGGTGAAGTCGGCGTAGCCCTTGTCGATGACCGACTGCACCACGCGGCCCACCGCCGGATCCATCGGCCGGGTGACGTCGAACGCGCCGGCGAAACGGGTGGTACCCACGCCATCGGTATGCACGCCGATCTTGTCCAGGCTGCGCGCGAAGTTGGGAATCATGCCGAAGATGCCGATCGAACCGGTGATGGTCGATTCGTCGGCGTAGATGCGGTCGGCGTTCATGCTGATCCAGTAGCCGCCGGACGCGGCCAGGTCGCCCATCGACACCACCACCGGCTTGCCGGCGGCCTTGAGCGCCTCGACCTCGCGGCGGATCTGCTCGGAGGCGAAGACTTCGCCGCCCGGGGAATCCACGCGCAGCACCACCGCCTTGACGTCGTCGTCGTCGCGCGCGGCGCGCAGCAGCGCCGAGGTGGAGACGCCGCCAACGCGGCCGGCCGGCAGGTCGCCGCCGGCGATCTCGCCCTCGGCCACCACCACCGCCACCTGCGGACGGTGATCGATAGGCGAGCGGCGCGCATCGACCTGGGTCAGGTAGTCGCCCAGCGCGATCTGGCGGAAGCCGCCCTCGGCGTCGCTGTCGGCCACGCCACGCTGGGTGAGCAGCGTTTCCACTTCCTCGCGGGTCTTGAGCCCGTCCACCAGCTTCTGCTGCAGGGCGAAGCGCGCCAGGTCGCCACCGGCGGCGGCGATGCCCTCGGGCAGGGTGTCGATGCCGGCGGCCAGCTGCGCGGCGTCGAGCTTGCGCGCCTTGGCGATGTCGCCCAGGTAGCGCTGCCACACGTCGTTCATCCAGAACAGGTCGGCTTCCTTGGCCTGCGGCGAGGCGGCATCGAGCACGTAGGGCTCGGCGGCCGACTTGTACTCACCCACCTTGAACAGGTGCACGTCCACGCCCAGCTTGTCCTGCAGGCCGCTGCGGAAGTACTGGCGGTAGCGGCCCAGCCCCTCGAGCAGCAGGCTGCCCATCGGGTCCAGGTAGACCTCGTCGGCCTGCGCGGCCAACAGGTACTGCGACTGGTTCATGTTCTCGCTGAAGGCCACCAGCTGCTTGCCGGAGGCGCGCAGTTCCTGCAGCGCGGCGGCCACTTCGCGCATCGAGGCGAAGCCGGAGGGCTGCAGCTTGTCCAGCTCCAGCACCACGCGTTCGATCTTCTTGTCGTCGCGCGCGGCCTCGATGGCGCGGATCAGGTCGCGCAGCTGGATCTCCTCGGCGTTGTTGTCGCCCACCGCCTTGGCCAGCGCGCGGCTCACCGGATCGGTGCTGTACTGCTCGACCAGCCGGCCTTCCGGGGCGATCACCAGGGTGGTGCGGTCCTGCAGGATCTTGGCCGACGATGCGCCCTTGCCCATCGCCACCATCATCACGATCAGCACCAGGAACAGCAGGCCGAAGAACACGAGGTTGAGGATCAGCCGCCGGGTGAAGTTCATCACGTCCCACAGCCCGACGAAAAAGCGGGCGATGGGGTTGCGGCGAGGCAGCGGTGGGGGATTCATGGACGCTCCGGAAGGGGCTTGTTGCAAAGCAGGATACCCATAACCGGCGGACCCGGCATGGGCTTCAAGTCAGGGGGCCGGCTGGAGGAACAGGCGCTGGCTGCTGATCCGCAGGCGCCAGCCCATCAGCACCGCGGCGGCGGTCAGGCCCATGATCAGGCCGATCCACATGCCCTGCGGTCCCCAGCCCAGGCCCAGGCCGAGGCCGGCGCCGAGCGGCATGCCCAGCCCCCAGTACGCGAACATGGCGATGAACATCGGCACGCGCGTGTCCTTGAGCCCGCGCAGCGCGCCGGCCGACAGCACCTGGATGCCATCGGGGAACTGGAAGGCCGCCGCGTACAGCAGCAGGGTGGAGGCCAGCGCGGCCACCGCCAGGTCATCGGTGTACAGGCGTACCACCGCGTCGTGGCCCAGCAGCAGCACGGTGATCGACAGCAGCTGCGTGACCAGCACGATCGCGTAGCCGGCCCAGGTGGCGCGGCGCACGCCCAGCGGATCGTTGCCGCCCACCGCATGGCCGACGCGCACGGTGGTGGCCTCGGCCACGCCCATCGGGATCATGAAACACAGCTGGGCGACGTTGATGGCGATCTGGTGGGCGCTGGCCTCGACCGCGCCGATACGGCCGATCAGCAGCGCGGTGATGATGAACAGGCCGCCTTCCATGAGCACGGTGATGCCGATCGGCAGGCCGGTACGCAGCAGGTCCCAGATCGCGCGCCAGCGCGGCGGCTCGAAATGGCCGAACAGCCGCAGGTGGGCGAAACGCCGGGTCTTCCACAGGTAGCCGGCGAAACACAGCGCCTGCAGCCACATCGTCACCGACGAGGCGATACCCAGGCCTTCGGCACCCATTTCGGGAAAGCCGAAGCGGCCATTGCACAGCGCATAGCCCAGCGGCCCCAGCACCAGCAGCCCGCCGAACCCGAGCAGCATGGTCGGCAGCGTCCAGTGCATGCCCTCGCTCAGGTAACGCATGCAGAAATAGAGCGTCAGCGCCGGCACGCCCCAGCGGATCGCGTGCAGGAAGCCGGTGGCGCCGGGAACGATCTCCGGGGCGATGCCGAACGCGGGCAGGAACGCCGGCACCACGCTGAGGAAAGCGAACATCAGCGCGCTCAGGCCCACGCCCAGCCACAGCGCCTGGCGGAACAGCGGGCCGATGTCGCGCTCGCGGCCGGCGCCGTGCAGCTGCGACACCGAGGCGGTCAGCGAGATCAGGGTGCCGATCGGCACCAGCATCGGCAGCCACAGCAATGCGGTGCCGATACTGACCGCGGCGAAGGTATCGGTACCGTGGTGGCCGGCGATGGTGTTGTCGACGAAGGCGATCAGGCCGGTCGAAACATGGCCCAGGACCAGCGGCAGGGCGAGCAACCCGGTGGCGCGCACTTCCTGGCGGAAGCGCGGCGTGGCGGTGGTGGACATGCGGGAAATGGCGCGGACTGCGGCCGGCGCGGGACGCGCTGTTGCCGGGTCGCGGAGGGGACGCATTGTAATGGCTATGGATGAAGCCGGGTGAAAGGCGCGACCTTGACGACACTTTCGCCCTGGCCGCGGCACCGGCGCCATGGCCGGCGTGCGCGTCTCAGCGCGATTCGGTGCGCTGCCGCAGCCAGTCGCCGCGCTGCGCCGCCGGCAGCGCCAGCAGGCGCTCGCGCAGCGCATCGCGCTCCTGCGGCGGCGTGCGCTGCGCCAGCACGCCCAGCTGCGCCAACTGCGTGGCGTCAAGCTGGCGCAGCAGCGCCAGCATCGGTTCGCGCTGGTGTCCGGGCAGGTAGCCCAGCAACGGCTGCAGCTTCGGGTAGTGCGCGCCCAGCTGCGGGCCCAGCCGCCAGCCATCGCGGTGCAGGCGGTCCAGGCCGAGGAAGCGGTTGCGCACGGCCGCGCGCTCGGGCGCGGGCAATGCCGCCACCTCGGCCGCGGCCCGGCGCACCCGCTGGCGCTCGGATTCGGGCAGCGCGCGCCACGCCGCATATCGTGCGCGCAGCTCGCGCTGCTGGGCCGGGGCCAGTGCCTGCCAGCCCACCGCCGGATCGGGCGCGGGCGTGGCACTGCCCGCCGGCAGGACAGGCGCCACCGGCACCGCCAACGACGGCGCGGCCGGCAACAGCGCCAGCACTACCACCAGCAGCCCCTCAATCCTCGGCATCGACCGTCTCCAGTGCACCGCCGGCAGGTTCGGCGCGGCCGGGCTGCGCCTGCGATTCGTCCACCGGCAGCGGGCCGCCGGCGGCGTACCAGGCATGGAAGTCGGCGTCCCGCGCCAGCGCCAGCTCCGGATCGGCCAGCATCGCGGCATCGTCGGCGGCATGGCTGCCGGCGGCCGCCGGCCCGGCGGGGGCGCCGTCGTCCGGCAGCGCTTCCACCTGCACCGGACCGTTGTCCGCCACCGCGCCCTCGGCGGCCGGCGCCGCCGCACCCGGCAACGCCGGGCCATGGCGGATCCACCCCCAGGCCAGGACCAGCGCCAGCAGCAGCAACGGCAGGCACAGCAACAGCCAGGTCCGCCGGCTCCAGCGCGCCCGGGTACGGCGCGGCGCGCGTACCCTGCGTCCATCGGCCTCCACCCGGGGCGCGGGTGCCGGCCGCGGCGCCGGCGCGGCGGCGGCCGCCATCATCCCGCGCAGTTGTTCCAGCTGTTGTACCTGCCCGGCCGGCAGCTCGCGGACCCGTGCCTGCACCTGCTCGGCCAGCCCGCGCCAGGCCAGCGCATCCGGATGGCCCTGCGCATCCAGTGGACAGGCAGCGGCCAGCGCGCGCCGGTATGCCTCGGGCGTGAGCCCCAGCACGGCGGCCGCGGCGTCTTCGTCCAGGCCGCCACCGACGCGCAGCAGCAGTGCCAGCCGCGGGTCGGGCGCCAGCCGCTGCAGGTGCAGCAGCGCGGGCGGCCAGCGCCCGCCCTGGGACGCTGCCCGCAGTTGCGGGCTGCCGCACAGCAACGCCCAGAAGCGCGCCGGCCAGTCGGCCATGGGCAGGTCCGCGGCGGGGCCGGCAAAGGCACGCATGGCGGCCGCCACGGCCTGGGCGGCGGCGGCCTCGTCGCCGCCCTGCAGGCTGGCGACGACCAGCGCGCGGCGTTCGACACCTTTCAGGAAAGCGGACAGGGCGCTGGCTGCGGCCGGTGCGGGGGAGGCGGGTGCAGCCATCAGGTGGACTCCTTCATCGGCGGGAATGATACCCAGCCGATCCCGCCCTGCAGATGCCGCCGGCGGCGGCCTCCACGCGCTCTTCACGCCGTTGCGGGCGGCCCATGCCGCAACTTGTGCACAGCGTCAATAGTCCGGCCCCGGATGCCCGCGATTGCGCCAGCGCGCCCACATTTCGCTTTTGTTTCACGGCCAAGTTGTTGATTTTAAATATATTGATGGCGTGGCTATTTTTTGACCAAGTTGACTGAAAGGCTTCAACCACCGCCTTGGACGCGTGGAGCACAACGCTGATGCACAGAGTTATCCACAAGTTGTGTGGATAAGCCCAAATCTCCAATCGGGGCCTGCGTTTACACGGTGTTTATGCTTCTGGCGCTGCACAAGCGCACGCAAGTAACGCGCCCGCGGGCAGCGGGCGCGGGGGTGTGCCGGGCACCGGCCACCGCCCTACACTGCCGCCCATGCCCACCTGCCCCACCCTGCGCATCGCGCTGCCGGTTCCGTTGCCGCAGACCTTCGATTACCTGCCCCCGCCCGGCAGTCCGGCGCCGGACACCGGCGATGCCGGGCGCCGGATCAAGGTGCCGTTCGGCAACCGCGAGCTGGTCGGCATGGTCGAGGGCATCGGCACGGTGCAGGACCCGGCGACCCTGCGCGAGGCGCTGCAATGGCTGGATGGGCCGCCGCTGCTCGGCGGTGAACTGTACGCCTCGCTGCGCTGGCTGGCGCGCTATGCGCATGCGCCGCTCGGCGAGGTGGTCGCCACCGCGCTGCCGGCGCCCCTGCGGCGCGGCGAACCGCTGCCCGATACCCAGGAGTGGGGCTGGGAACTGACCGCGGCCGGTCGCGAGGGCCTGTCGCGGCTGCGCGCGGGCAGCCGGCCGCGACGCCTGGCCGAGCTGCTCGGCGACGGTCCCCTGGCCGAGGACGCGCTGGCCGCGCGCATGGACGGTTGGCGCGAGGCCGGGCGCGCCCTGCTCAAGCGCGGCTTCGCGCAGCGCGTTGCGCTGGCGGCGGCACCGGCGGTTGCGCAGCCGCTGCCGGGGCTGGACCCCAACCCGCAGCAGCAGACGGCGATCGCGGCGATCACCGCGGCCGACGGCTTCCAGCCCTTCCTGCTGGACGGGGTCACCGGCAGCGGCAAGACCGAGGTCTACCTGCAGGCCATCGCCCGCTGCCTGGCGCAGGGCCGGCAGGCGCTGGTGCTGGTGCCGGAGATCGGCCTGACCCCGCAGATGCTGGCGCGCTTCCGCGGCCGCCTGGGCATCGCCGTGCACGCGCTGCATTCGGGACTGAACGACAACGAGCGCGCACGGGTGTGGGCGGCGGCCGCGCGCGGCCAGGCGCGGGTGATCGTCGGCACCCGCTCGGCGGTGTTCACGCCGCTGCCGCAGGCCGGGCTGCTGATCGTCGACGAGGAACACGACGGCAGCTACAAGCAGCAGGACGGCATCCGCTACCACGCCCGCGACTTCGCCCTGGTGCGCGGCAAGGCGCTGGACGTGCCGGTGGTGCTGGGCAGCGCCACGCCGTCGCTGGAATCGCTGCACAACGCGCGCGCCGGCCGCTACACCCACCTGCGCCTGCAGCAGCGCGCCGGCGACGCGCGACCGCCGGCGGTGCGGGTGTTCGACGTGCGCAAGCGGCCACTGCAGGACGGCCTCTCGCCGGAAGTGCTGGCCGGCATCGAGCAGCACCTGCGTGCCGGCAACCAGGTGCTGGTGTTCAAGAACCGGCGGGGTTACGCGCCGGTGCTGTTGTGCCACGACTGCGGCTGGACCGCGCCGTGCAGCCGCTGCAGCACGCCGTTGCACACCACCCCGATGACCGTGCATGGCGCCGGGCGCCGCCTGCAGTGCCACCATTGCGGCGCGCGCGCGCCCGTGCCGCTGGCCTGCCCGGACTGCGCCAGCCTGGCGCTGCAGCCGCAGGGCATCGGCACCGAGCGGCTGGAGGAACGGCTGCTGCAGCTGTTCCCGGATTTCCCGGTGCTGCGCATCGACCGCGGCACCACCGCCCGCCGCGACGCGCTGGAACAGACCCTGGCCACCCTCGGCGCGCAACCCGGCATCCTGGTCGGCACCCAGATCCTGGCCAAGGGCCACGACCTGCCGCGGCTGACCCTGGTGGTGGTGGTGGGGATCGACGAAGGCCTGTTCTCGGCCGACTTCCGCGCCAGCGAGAAGCTGGCCCAGCAGTTGATCCAGGTCGCCGGCCGCGCCGGCCGCGCCGACCGCCCCGGCGAGGTCTGGCTGCAGACCCACCACCCGGACAACGCGTTGCTGCACACGCTGGTCAACGGCGGCTACCACGCCTTCGCCGATGCCGAACTGGCGCAGCGCGAGGCCGCCGGCTTCCCGCCGTTCGCGCATCTGGCGCTGATCCGCGCCGAGGCCAGGCAGGTGGAGCATGCCAATGCGTTCCTGGCCACGGTGAAACAGGCCGTTCCCGACGCCAGCCCGGTCGAATGCTACGGCCCGATGCCGGCGCCGATGCCGCGCCGCGCCGGTTTCCAGCGTACCCAGCTGCTGCTGTCGGCCACGCAGCGGCGTGCGCTGCACGGCCTGCTCGACACACTGATGCCGCAGGTCTACCCGTTGCCGCAGGCACGGCGCGTGCGCTGGTCGCTGGACGTGGACCCGATGGACCTGTATTGACCGCGGCGCCCGGCCGCGCGCCGGGCATGCGATACCGGGTCAGCGCGCCGCGGCGGCCGGCACCGTGCGATAGAACCCGGCGATCCCGGCGATGAAATCCTGCGGGTCGGCACCGACCAGGTTGGTCAGCACGACCACCGCCAGGCCCTCGTCGGGATAGATGCGGAAGGCCGCGCGGGCGCCGCCCATGCTGGTCACTTCGCGATGCGGGGCGGTGCCGGCCACCGGCCAGCCGGCGGCCCAGTCACCCAGGCCGCCATTGTTCAATCGCTCCGGCGCCCACATGCGTTCGCGTACGTCCGCCTCGAGCAGCCGCCCCTGCATCAGCGTGACCAGCCACTGCGCCAGTTCGTCGGCGGTGGTCTGGATCCCGCCGCCCGCCCACAGCCCGTGCGGCACGTCGTAGAACCAGTGCGACAGCCGCGCGGGCATGCCCGGCGCATCGCTGCGGCGCGGCAGGAAGCTGTACACGGTGGCCGCGCCGGCGGCCAGGTCGTAGCTGTCGCCAAAGCGCGAACGGTGCATGCGCAGCGGCGCGAACTGGTGGTCGGCGACGAACGCCGCGTACGGCATCGCGCCCTGCGCTTCGACGATCCGCGCCAGCAGCCCGTAGTTGGTCTGGTTGTAGGCGAAGCGCTCGCCCGGCGCGGCCTGCAGCGGCATCGCCGCCACCGCCTGCCACGCGTCCGGCTCCGCGCCGGTGCCGACCAGCCCCTGCGCGTCGACGATGTCCGGCAACCCGGAGGTATGCGCGAGCAGCTGGCGCACGCGGATCCCACGCCACGCCGGCGGCAGGTCCGCCAGGTAGGTCGAGATCGGCGCCTCCAGGTCGACGCGCCCGGCCTGCTCCAGCTGCATCACCGCCACGCCGGTGAAGGCCTTGGTCGCGGAGTTGATCGGGAACAGGGTCGTGGGTTCGACCGGCACGCGGTTCTCAACATTGGCCAGGCCGTGGCTTTCGGAGAACACCACGCGACCATCGCGGACCACCGCGACCTGCAGGCCCGGGATGCCCCGCGCCTTCATGGTCGCGCGGACGAAGTCGCGGGCGGCGGCATTGGCATCGGCCAGGGAAGCAGCGGTGGCCGGCGCGCCGGCCAGCAGGGCAAGTAGCGCCAGCAGCAACAGCCGGCGGAGCGTGGTCGGCATCCAATGTTCTCCAGGGTCGGGTATGGCCGATGCGCACCGACAGGTGCGCGACTGGAGGTTGGATGGCGGACAGGTGCAGAAAGGTTTAAAGCGACGCAACCGCAGCCGCCCTCTCCCCCGCGGGGAGAGGGGGCCGGCGTGCGCTCACCAGGTGCGGCGCAGCGGATGCGCTTCGGTGTTGAACACCACGCCGTCGAAGTCCAGGGTGTCGGCGGGGGCGAACAGCAGGTAGTAGTACTTGAAGGTCTCGGCGAACAGGAAGCTCTCCATAGAGTCGTCCTTCTCCTTGCTGCGCACATCCTTCAGCGCCGAAAAGCCGTGTTCGGTGCGGGTGTATTTCACGAAGTCCTCGAAGAACTCCTTGCCCATGCCGCGGTAGCGCGCGTCGCCGGTGTAATGGTGCAGGTAGTAGGCCGACTCGACGATTTCCGGACGCAGCGCGTAACCCGGCGAGCGCACCTGCATCGCCGCGTAGTCCAGCGACTCCGGCTCGATGCCGTGCAGCCGCCACATCTTCAGGTTGGATTCCTGCAGGCGTTTGGCGCGGTCCAGGTCGCCGCCCAGGGCGAGCAGGCCCGGCATGAACGCATCCAGCGCGCCGTAGGTGGTGGAGGTGCGCGCGCCGCTGTCCATGTCGGCGTGGCCGTACCACAGCTCGCCCTCGCGCACGTCGTCGGCCAGGTACTGGTTGAGCGGGCCGATGCTGTCCTCCCACATGCGCTTGCAGTCCTCGTCGCCGAACAGCTTCCAGCACTTGAGCAGGTACTCGTAGTACGAGTCGATGCCGCCGGCGATCGAGGCGTCCTTGTTGGTCCACTCGCCGGTTTCGACATCGATGTTCAGCCCGACCAGGCCGATCTTCGAGCGGCGCTTGTAGGTTTCCACCAGCGCGCGCTTGGCCTTGTCGTAGTACGCCTGCTTGCCGGTGAGCTTGGCGAGCGTGCCGAACTCCAGCAGCAGGGTGCCGGTCTCGGCCGGGTTGCTGATCGTGCCGCGGGTCTTGCCGGTGCGCAGGTTGACGTGGGTGTACGGCAGGCCGGTGGGGCTGTCGAACACCGGCGACAGCCGCGTGCCCAGGTCGTCGGCGAGCTTGAGCAGGCGCGCGTCGTTGGTCATCTGGTAGGCCGACAGCAGGCCACCGAGCAGGCGGATGGTGACCTCGAAGTTCTGCACTTCGATGTCCTGGTCGAACGACAGCTGTCCGACGATCAGTTCGCGCGCCTCGTTGGCCTCCTTGTCCAGGCCCAGCAGCAGCAGCGTGTCCAGCGCGTCGACCGGCGACATCAGCAGCGGCGCCGGGTACCAGTCGCGCGGCTGCGCGCTGATCGGCTTCAGGTCGTCGTGGCCCCTGGCGTACTGCATGTAGCCCTGCCAGGCATGGCGGGTGGCCTCGCGCACCTGCTCGGCCATGCGTGCGGCCTCGGCGGCGTCGACCGCCGGCACGTCGGCGGTGGCGGCCGGGGTGGCGGTGGTCGCCGCATCGGCCGGCGTGGCGGGCGGCGGCGGGCTGCAGGCGGACAGCGCCAGCAGCAGGGCGGCGGCCAGGGGGGCGTTGCGCAGGGCTCGGTTCATCATCGGGTCCTCGGGGTGGAAGCGGGGTCGTGCGGGGAAGTGGAAGCGGCGTGCAGGGTGTCGCCCAGGGTGTGCACGCGCAGCGCGGCGCGCAGCGCATCGAGACGGGCGTCGGCGTCCACGCGCAGCTCGCGGGTTTCGCCCGGCAGCAGGTCGAAGGCGTTGTCGTCCACGCGGGCACCGGTGTCGCCGAAATCGACCCACACCGCGCGCACCAGGCCATCGGCGTGCAGTCGCAGGCGATAGTCGCCGCCGTCGGCAACCAGCTCGGCGCGCAGCTGGCCGGCGGCCAGCGCCTGTTCCCTGGCCGGCACGAAGTGCACCAGCCGCCGCGCGACCACCTCGCCGTCGCGCAGCAGCTCGAACGCCGCCACGCTGCGTGCCGGGTCGTGGCCCTTGAGCAGGTCGGCATCGACCAGATCGGCCACCGCGGTCGCGGCCATCGGCGCCAGGGTGATGGTTTCCTGCTGGCGCGCGAACTCGCCACCGGCCACGTCCATGACCCGCACGCGCCACTGCGCGGTGAGCGGCTGGCGGCCATCGTTGAGCAGGCGGAAGCGGGTGACCCCGTCGTCGTCGCGCAGCGCCGCCACGACCACGTCGGCGAAGAAGCGGCGCGCGTGGTAATGCAGCGCCTTCCAGTGGCCGAAGTAATCCAGGCTCGACCATGACGCGCCCGGCCACACGTCGTTGAGCTGCCAGTACAGCGAGCCCATCGTGTACGGCCGCGAGGCGCGGTGGTGCAGCGCCGCCAGTTCAATGCCCTCGGCCTGCATCACCTGGCTGAGGTAGATGAAGTCGGCGAACGAGGCCGGCGTGCCGTACTCGCGCTCGATGTAGTGCAGCAGGCGTTCGTTGCCCTGGCCGGCCATGAACTTCTGGTGGGCGCGGATCACCGGCCCGTCGATGTGCTGCTCGTCGGGCGTGGCAAATGCGTCCACCGTGGACAGCTGCGGCCACGCCTGCAGGCCGTACTCGGACATGAAGCGCGGCGTCTCGCGCAGGTAGGCGGTCGCCGGCAGCGCCGGGCCGCCCCACACGTCCCAGTAATGCTTGTCGCCGCGCCGGGAGTCGTTGGCCTTGGCGTCCAGGTCGTTGCCCGGCGAGCTGGACCAGTAGGGCACGCCCAGCGCTTCCTCGGCCACCACCTGGCGCAGGTCGTTGCCGAACAGGTCCACGTAGCCCTGCCACACCTTGGCCGCGAACCCGGGGTCGGCGGCGGCCAGCGCCTTCCCGTGCCCCCAGTCCTTCCAGGCGGTTTCCTCTTCGTTGTTGCCGCACCACAGCACGATGCTCGGGTGGTGGCGCAGGCGGCGGATGTTGTCGCGCGCCTCGGCCACCACGTTGGCGCGGAACCCCGGGTCGTAGCCGGGCTGCATGCCGCCACCGAACATGAAGTCCTGCCACACCAGCAGGCCCAGTTCGTCGGTGATGTCGAAGAAGTCGTCGCTCTCGTAGTAGCCGCCACCCCAGTTGCGCAGCATGTTCATGTTGGCGTCGCGCGCGGCCTGCAGGTCGTGGCGCAGGCGCTCGCGGGTGACCCGCGCCGGGAACGATTCGAACGGAATGACGTTGGCCCCCTTGGCGAACACCGGTACGCCGTTGATGACGAAGGCGAAGCCCTGGCCGCCATCGGCGTCCGCCTCGCGGCGCAGTTCCACCGTGCGCAGGCCGGTGCGCCGCAGCGCCTCGCGCGCCGGATCGCCACCGCCATCGATGCGCGCCTGCACCGTGTAGCGGTCCTGTGCGCCATAGCCCACCGGCCACCAGCGCCGCGGCTGCGCGA
Organism: Stenotrophomonas sp. Y-13; assembly: GCF_046267925.1. Taxonomy (NCBI): domain Bacteria; kingdom Pseudomonadati; phylum Pseudomonadota; class Gammaproteobacteria; order Lysobacterales; family Lysobacteraceae; genus Stenotrophomonas; species Stenotrophomonas sp. Y-13. Next base: position 350,116 of record NZ_CP176501.1, on the reverse strand, counting down.
TCTCCAGCGGCAGTTGCACCGTGTTCTGGCCGGGATGCAGGGTGACTTCGCGTTCGAGGCTGGCGACGCGGCGCCCGTCGGGGTCGAGCACATCCACTGCGACGCTGGCCTTGCCGGTCGTGGCGCCCCGCTCCACCTGCAGCAGCACGCCCAGGCGCGCGCGCTGGTCATCCAGCGCGTCGGTGCGCACGGCCAGGTCGGTGATGCGGTGCTGGTCCCAGCTGTCCAGGTGCACTGGCCGCCATACGCCGGCGGTGACGTAGCGCGGGCCCCAGTCCCAGCCGAAGTGGTAGGCCGGCTTGCGCGCGAAGTTGCCGACCATGGCGTCCTTGGGCTCGTCGCCATAGGGCGAGGGATAGTTGCCGGCGATCTTGTGCGGCATCGCCTGCACCTGCGGCAGCAGGGTGCGGATCGGCGAGCGGAACACGACGCGCAGCTCGTTGCCCTGCGCGCGCAGGCGCCCGTCGACGCGCGCGCGCCAGGTGCGGTGCGCGTTGTCGGCCTTCAGCAGCGGCTGGCCGTTGAGGCTGACCTCGGCGAAGGTGTCCAGGCCGTCGAAGCGCAGTTCGGCATGGCGGCGCGCCAGCGTGGCCGCGTCGACGTCGAAACGCGCGCGGTATTCCCAGTCGGCCAGGCCGATCCACTGCAGCCCGGCCTCGGCCGCGCCCACGTAGGGATCGCCGATCACGCCTGCCTGGTGCAGGTCGTCATGCACGCTGCCCGGCACCTGCGCCGGGCGCCAGGCATCGAGCCCGGGGTGCGCCGGCAGCTGCGCATCGCCCGGCAACAGGCGGAAGCTCCACTGCGCCTGCAGCGGCGCGGCCGCGGCGATGCCGGCGAAGGCACACAGCAGGCACGGCAGCAGCACGCGCCAGATCTTTGCCAACTGGACTTGCATCGATCCAAAACCGAATGTCGCCTGGCGCATGCCTGCCTCCCGTCGTCGCCGTGGCGGATGTCGCCGGGCCTCAGCCCGGCATGCCCTCGCGCACCACATTCAACACTTCGTGGCAGGCGCCCATGGTGTGGTAATCGGTCTTGCCGGCCGGGCTCTTCTCGTCGTCGTACTTGCGGTTGTCGGCGTCGAGGATGCGGAACCAGGCGCCATGGGTGTGGTCGACGAAGTGCTCCCACGAATACGCCCACAGCTTCCCGTACCACTGCCAGTACGCGTCGTCACCGGTGCGCCGGGCGAGCAGCGCGGCGGCGGCCAGCGATTCGGCCTGCACCCAGAAGTACTTGTCGTCATCACAGATATCCGCCGGTCCCTCCGCAGCAGCCCCGGCATCCACGGCCGGACGCGCCGATGCTTGCGCTTCGTTCAGCGCCTGCTGCAGCCCGGCCGGTGCGAAGCCGTAGTACAGGCCGCCACGCGTGGCGTCCCACGAACGGGTGACGGCGCTGTCGAACAGGTGGCGCGCGGTCGGCAGCAGCCAGTCGGCCTCGACGTGGCGGTCCAGGATCATCAGCAGCTTGGCCCACTCGGTCTGGTGGCCGGGCTGGAAGCCCCAGGGGCGGAACAGGTGCTTCGGGTTGTCGAGGTTGTAGTGCCAGTCGACGTTCCAGTCGGCGTCGTAGTGCTCCCACACCAGCCCGCCAGCCTTGGCCGCCTGGCGGCGGGTCATGTTGTCGGCCAGCTGCAGCGCGCGCTCCAGGTAGCGGCGCTCGCCGCTGGCCTCGAAGGCGGCCAGCATCGCCTCGCACATGTGCATGTTGGCGTTCTGACCACGGTAGCCGGTGAAGTTCCAGTGCGCGTCGGCCTCGTCGCGGTACAGGCCGTGCCGCGGCTCCCAGAAGTGCGTTTCCAGCAGCTGCCAGGTTTCGTCCATCCATTCGCGGCCCTGCTCGATGCCGGCCTTGAGCGTGCAGCTGTAGGCCAGCAGCACGAAGGCCACGCCGTAGCAGTGGTTCATGTCGTCCTCGACCGTGCCGTCGCGCAGGGTCCAGGCGTAGCCGCCGGTGGCCGGATTGCGGTGCACGTTGCGCAGGTAATCCACGCCGTGCTGCACCGCGGCCAGGTACTCGGGGTTGCCGAACTCGCGGTAGGCCATGGCGTAGTTGAAGACGAAGCGGGTGCTGCTGACCAGGTGGCGGTGGCGGGCGTCGTAGACGCTGCCGTCGTCCTTGTAGTAGTGGAAGAAACCGCCGGCCGGGTCGATGCAGCGCGGGTGGTAGAACGCCATGGTGTCGGCGATGTGCGCGCGCAGGAAGGCCGGGGAACGGAAATCGGGAGCGGGAGTGTTCATGCGATGGCGTCCTGTTGCTGTAGCAGCTGCTGCACTTCTTCGAGTTCGGGCATGGCGGCGAAGGCGCCCTTGCGGGTGACCGCCAGCGCGCCCACCGCCGCGGCGAAACGCAGGGTGGCGGTGATGGCATCGTGGTCGTGGCAGAACGCGTCGAACGCCGCGCCGGTACCGCCGCGTTCGGCCAGGCCGTACAGCACGCCGCCGACGAAGGCGTCGCCGGCCGCGGTGGTGTCCACGACGGGCACGCGGAAGCTGGGCACCTGGCCCTGGGCCTCGCGGGTCAACCAGCGCAGTGGCGCGGCGCCATCGGTGACGATCACCCAGCGCGCCTGCGCGCCGAGCAGGCGCCGCAGTACCCGCGCCTCGCCGTCCTCGCCGAACGGGGCCGCCAGGTAGTCCAGTTCCTCGCGCGAAAGCTTGACCAGGTCGGCGCGCTCCAGCGCCTGCCACAGCCACGGCGTCGGGTCGACCGCGGCGGGCCACAGCGCCGGACGCAGGTTGAGGTCGAGGCTGACCACCGCGCCGGCGTCGCGCGCGCGGTCCATGCCGGTGAAGGTGGCCGCGGCGATATCCGGCTCGGTCAGGCTGTTGGAACAGACGTGGAAGCAGCCGGTGCCGTTGAAGCAGGCCGGGTGGAAATGCCCGGCCCGGAACAGCAGGTCCGCGGCCGGCGGCCGGTAGAAGCTGAAGCTGCGTTCGCCGTCCGCATCCAGCGCGACGAACGCCAGCGCGGTCTTGGCCGCATCGGTGCGCACGATGCAGTCGGTGAGCACGCCGGCATCGGCCAGGCTGTCGGCAAGGAAGTCGCCGAACATGTCGCGGCCGAGCATGCCGGCGAAATAACTGCGTGCGCCCAGCCGCGCCGCCGCCACCGCGACGTTGGCCGGCGCCCCGCCGGCATACTGAAGGAACGCGCGCGGGGTCTCCGGCGTGGCCGGCGGCTGCGCCAGTAGATCGATCAAAATTTCACCGAAACAAACAATCTTGCCCATCTGGCCTCAGCCTCCCTGGCCGCTGGCGGCCCGCGGTCGCGAACCGACCAGGCCGTAGAAAATGATGTAGAGGTAACACGCCACCGGCAGCACGAAACTCAGGTGCAGGCCCATGCGGTCGGCCAGCATGCCCTGCAGCAGGGGGATCACCGCGCCGCCGACGATGGCCATGATCAGCAGGCTCGAGGCCTTGTTGGTCAGCGGCCCCAGGCGCTCGATGGCCAGCGAGAAGATGGTCGGGAACATGATCGAGTTGAACAGCCCGGTGGCAACGATGCCGTACACCGCGACCTCGCCGCTGGCGGCCAGGATCACGCCCAGCAGCACCACGTTGGCCAGGGCGAACACGGCCAGCAGGCGCCGCGGCGGGTACTGCACCAGCAACCACGAGCCGGCGAACCGCCCGACCATGGCGCAGCCCCAGTACGCGGACACGTAATGGGTGGCGCGCTGCTCGCTCATGCCGCCGATCTCCGGCAACGCCAGGTAGTTCACCATCAGGCTGCCGATGGACACTTCGGCGCCGACGTAGAAGAAGATCGCCAGCACCCCGAACAGCACGTGCGGGTGCCGCAGCGCATCGAGCAGGGTGTGGTGGCCGCTGTCGGCCTTCTCGGTGGCCTCGGTCAGGCTGGGCAGGCGGAACAGGCAGACGAACACCGCCAGCAGCGCCAGCGCGATGGCCAGGCCGACGTAGGGCCCCTGCACCGACTGCGCTTCGGCGGCGCGGTAGGCGATCTGCTCGGCCGCCGGCAGCGCGTCGATCTGCTCGCTGCTCTTGACCGTCGTGCTCAGGATCAGCAGGCCGCCGAACAAGGGCGCCAGGGTGGTACCCAGCGAATTCAACGCCTGCGCCAGGGTCAGCCGGCTGGAGGCGGTCTGTTCCGGCCCCAGCAGCGCCACGTACGGGTTGGCCGCCACCTGCAGCACGGTGATGCCGGTGGCCAGCACGAACAGCGAGGCCAGGAACGCTTCGTAGGTGCGCAGCGCCGCCGACGGCCAGAAACCGAGCGCGCCGATGGCGGCGATCAGGAGGCCGGCGATGATGCCTTTCTTGTAGCCCAGGTGCGCGACCAGCCGGCCAGCGGGCAACGACATCAGGAAATACGCGCCGAAGAACGTGAACTGCACCAGCATCGCCCGCGTGTAGTTCAGCTCGAACACCGCCTTCAGGTGCGGGATCAGCACGTCATTGAGGCTGGTCAGGAAGCCCCACATGAAGAACAGCGTGGTGGCTACCGCCAGCGCGACCCGGGGCGTGACCACCGGGGTGGACGTCGCGGGCGTTGACAGGGGCGTGGACGGTATCGGCATGGCGCGCCTCGGGGTGCGGGGTCGGAAGGAATCAGATGGGGCGCGCGGCGCTGCTTTCGCGGATGCGCAGCTGTACCGGCGCGACCGTGCGCATCGGCGGCGCATCCGGGTCGTCCAGCCGCTGCAGCAGCAGCGCGGCGGCCTGGCGGCCACGCTCGCGCGGGTCGGCGGTCAGCGTGGTCAGCGGCGGCACCGCCACCGCGGCCTCGGAAATGTCGTCGAAGCCGGTGACGGCGAAATCACCGCCGGGGCGGATGCCACGCGAGGTCAGGCCCAGCATCAGGCCCAGCGCGACGGTGTCGTTGTAGCAGACCGCGGCGCTGGGGCGCTGGCCGTCGGCGAACAGCTCGCCGGTGCGCGCGGCCGCTTCCAAGCGGTTGGGTGCCGACTCGATCATCCATTGCGGGCGTGCCTGCAGGCCGGCCTCGGCCAATGCCTGCTGGTAGCCGGCGCGGCGCTGGTGGCAGGAGCTGGACGCGGCGTGCCCGCCGAAGAAGGCGATATCGCGATGGCCGCGCTCGATCAGGTGGCGGGTGGCCAGGTAGGCGCCCTGCTGGTTGTCCATGGTCAGGAAATCCCAGTCGGCGCCGGGCAGTTCGCGGTTGAACAACAGCACGTTGGCGTGGCTGCCGAGCACCTGCCGCAGCTGCGCCGCGTCGCTGCCTTCGGCCGGTGACAGGATGAAGCCGGTCGGGGTGTGCTCCATCAGCGTGCTCAGCACCGCCTGCTGCCGCTCCGGCGACTCGCCGGTGCTGCCGAGCAGGGTCACGTAACCCTTGCCGCCCAGGGCCTCGTCCACGCCGGATGCGAACTCGGCGAAGAACGGGTTGGACAGGTCGTTGATCACCAGCGCGATCGACGACGAGGTGCGCCGCCGCAGGTTGGCCGCGGTACGGTTGTACACGTAGCGCTGGCGGCGCAGTTCGGCCTCGACCCGGGCGCGGGTATCGACGTTGACCAGCGGGCTGCCACGCAGCACCAGCGACACGGTCGCGCGCGACACGCCCACGGCCTGGGCGATGTCGGTCACGGTGACCGCGCGCTTGCCGGTCCGGCGCGTGGATTTTCCGGCGGTGGAGGTGTCGTTGCTCATCGTCGCTCGCAGGTGGGCATGAACGTCACAGCTTAAGAGCGGCCAATGACGAAGTGGGAACCGGGATCAGTCCCCGTGGCCCGGCACATCGCCCGGGTCGTCGCCGCCTCGTCCGCAGGGCGCCGGCTCATCGCATGGCGCTGCCCGGGGTGGCGCACCAGGACACCGGCAGGTCGGCCACGTCCGTGCCCCAGCCCTGCTCCGGCGCCTGCGCGGCCAGCGTGTAGCGGATCGTGCCGCCCGCGCGCAGCCGCGCCCAGTCCAGCCACACCGCGCGCTGCGGCCTGCCGTCGACCTGCACGGCCTGGATGTACTGCAGGCTGCGGCCGTCGGCGCCCGGTGCCTGCAGGCGCAGGGTGCGGCCATTACCCAGCGCGACCTCGGCGCTGGAAAAGCGCGGCGCGTGCAGCAGGAACTGGCCGCTGCCCGGCACCGCCGGGTACAGGCCCAACGCACTGAACAGGTACCACGCCGACATCGTGCCCAGGTCGTCGTTGCCGGTGACGCCGTTGGGCGCGTTGGTGAACAGCTGCTGCGCCGCGCGCACCACGGTGGCGGTCTTCCACGGCTGGCCGATCAGCGTGTACATCCACGGCGCATGCAGGTCCGGTTCGTTGTTCGGGTTATAGCGGTACTGGTTGTAGTAGCTGTACGGGCCGACCACCCATTCCTTGCGCGCGGCGGTCAGCGGCGCCTGCACCAGCGCGTCGTAGGCGAAGAATGCATCCAGGCGGCGTCCGGCCTGTTCGCGGCCGTGCATCGCCGCCACCAGCCCCGGCACGTCCTGCTGCACCAGCCACTGGTACTGCCAGGCGGTGCCCTCGTGGAAGCCATGCTGCGAGCGCGGGCTGTAGTGGCCATCGGCCGGCGTGTACCACGCGCCGTTCTCGTCGCGCGGGCGCGGGAAGCCGCTGAAGCCGGTCTCGGCATCGCGCACCTGCGGGTCCCATACCTTGTGCCAGTTGCGGCCGCGCTCGCGCAGCGCCGCCGCGTCGTCGGCATGGCCCAGGCCATCGGCCATCTGCGACAGCGCGCAGTCGGCCAGCGCGTACTCCAGCGTGGCCGAACCGCCGTGGTGCGGGTCCACGTCCATGCCCTTGGACGGGAACGCGCGGTCATAGGCGACGAAGCCGTCGCGCAGGTAGCGGGCGTTGCCGGAGCGGCCGGCCGCGCGTGAGTTCAGCGGCGGCATGCCGAAGGCATTGCGGCGCAGCGCCGCCCAGGCCTCGGCTTCGCGGCCCGCCAGCGCGCCGAAGCGCCACAGGTCCACCAGGAACGGCGTGACCGGGTCGCCGGTCATGACGTTGGTCTCGAAGTTGGCGTAACCCCAGCGCGGCAGCCAGCCACCCTGGGCGTCGATCGCCAGCAGGGTGCGGCCGATGTCGCGGGCCACGTCGGGCCGGGTCAGCGCCAGCCACTGGTTCTGCGCGCGGTAGGTATCCCACAGCGAGAAGTACTCGTAGTAGGTCCAGCCATCGGCGCGGTGGATCGCGTCGTCGTAACCGCGGTAGCGGCCATCGGCGTCGCTGCCGGTCATCGGCTGCAGCAACGCGTGGTACAGCGCGGTGTAGAGCACCGTGCGGTCATCGCGGCTGCCGCCCTGCACGCGCACCGCGTCCAGCTGTTCGCGCCAGCCCTGCTGCGACAGCGCGCGCATGCGCTCGAAACCGAGCAGGCGGCCGTCCTGCATGCCATCGGCACGCAGGTTGCTGCGCGCACCTTCGGCATCGACGTGCGAGATCGCGCTGGTCGCGGTGACGGCACGGCCGTCGGCCAGATCGAAGCTCAACCACGCACCATTGGGCTTGAGCTCGCCCTCCATGCTGTGGCGTGCGCCGGGCAGGCCGCCCTGTTCGCCCCAGGTGCCGTGCGCCTTGAACGGGCGGTCGAACTCGATGCGGAACCAGGTGGTGTACTGGTGGCCGCCGCAGAAACTGCGGGTCACCAGCTTGCCTTCCACGGCGCGGTCGCCGACCACGTCGATGACGCTGCCGATCACCGAATGGCGCTCGTTGGCCTGGCCCACGTTGACCAGCACATGGCCCTCGGCGCCGGTGGCGAAGGTGTAGCGCTCGCTCGCGGCGCGGGTGCGCGCGGTGGCTTCCACGTCGATGCCGCCGTAGTCGGTCAGGCGCACCCGATAGTAGCCGGCCTGCCCCACTTCGCCGACATGGCTGTAGGCCGATGCGTAGCGCTTGTGGTCGAAGGCCTTGGCGTCGGTGGTGTCGAAATCACCGCCGGGGCCGATGCTGCCGGTGACCGGCAGCACCGATACCTGCCCGCCCTGCTCCCAGCAGCCGGCACCGGACAGGAAGGAATGGCCGAATCCGCGGATCTTCTCGTCGTCGTAGCGCCAGCCGGCGTAATGGCTGCCGATCGGGCTGACCTGGATCAGGCCGAACGGTGCCGACGCACCCGGGAAGGTGTTGCCGTCGTCCTTGCTGCCGATGAAGGTGTTGACCTCGCGCTCCAGCGCGGGCGGCGCGGCCGCCAGCGACGGAACCCAGGCCAGGGCCAGCAGGCAGGCGAGCCCGGCGGCGGAACCCTTGCGGGGGGCGGTGGACGGCGATCGGCGCATGCGGTGGTTCCTCAGGGTCGATGTCGGTGGGTGGAAAAGGGGGTCCGGCCGAAGCCGGACCGGTGATACCCGGCCATCCCGTGCGGGATGGGGAGAGGAGCCGGGATCAGAAAGCGGCAGGGCGACGCGCGGCCCGCCCCGCCGGGAATGACGGCGCGGCCAGGGCCAACGGGTGATTCGATCCGGTCATGGCGTTCTCCCCTGCGACCCGCGGGTGCAGCGCTGCGGAAACGGCCCACAGCCGGCATTCGCGGGATCTTCCATCGGTCCAAACGGGACCTGCGTTGAATTTAGATCGATTCAAGTAAACCACGGCCCTTTGCCGGACCGCATTCTGCGGCGCACCATCGCCACCCGCCCAGGTCATCTGCCCGGCCCCGGCGACGACGTCGGGCGCGCCCAGACCGTCTCCCCCCCTTGCCCGTTCACGGCCGGCGGCGCCAGACGCGGGCAGGCGCCCCCTGGCAGGGGGCCGCCAGCCCGCGGACCCGCCGCGTCTTATTGCGCAGCAACATGCAGCGGGGAGGGCGCTGTGCTAAAAAAACTGCGTCATTTGTTTAGATCGATCCAAATAGAGATCGACTGGCAATTGCCTGCGACAAGGGAAAACGGACCGGGTCCGTCACTCGATCCATGCACGAAACGCCCCCGGCGCGCCGGGGATGCGTGGCTTCAGAACTTAGATCGATTCAAGTCCTTTCGTACCAGAAGCGGATCCAAATCCAGGAGAGGGAGAGAGTGGAATGAAACAGACATCACGCATGCACGCCCGCAGTTCGCTGTCCGGCGCCATCGCCATCGCATTGGCCGCCGCGGCGCTGCCGGTGAGCGCCATTGCCCAGCAGGCGGCCACGCCGGCGCCGGATGCCACCACGCTGGATGCGGTCACCGTCACCGGCTACCGCTATGCCATCGAGAAGAGCCTGCAGCAGAAGCGCGACGCCAACGCGGTGGTCGAAGTCATCACCGCCGAGGACGTCGGCAAGTTCCCCGACAAGAACGTGGCCGACGCGCTGCAGCGCGTGCCGGGCGTGATCATCACCCGCAGCGGCGGCGAGGGTAAGAACGTCAGCGTGCGCGGACTGTCCTCGGAACTGACCCTGACCGAGTTGAATGGCAACTACATCGCCACCGCAGAATCCAACGGCGACCCGACCCGTTCGTTCAACTACACGCTGCTGCCGTCGAACATGCTGGGCAGCGCCGAGCTGTTCAAGTCGCCCGAGGCGCGCATCGACGAAGGCGGCATCGGTGGCACGGTGATCCTGCACACGCGGCGTCCGCTGGAGATGGAATCCAACACCGGCTTCGTCTCCGTCGAAGGCACCTGGGCCGATACCACCCGCAAGACCGACGGACAGGCCTCGGCCTCGTACGCCTGGCACGACAAGGACGAGCGCTTCGGCGTGTTCGTCGGCTACACCGACCAGAAGCGCACCACCCGCACCCTGGGCGCCAGCACCGAAAGCTGGCAGTGGTATGGCCGCGACGAAGGCGGCACCGCGGTCGACGTCAACGGCAACCCCTCGAAGTTCAACTCCAACTGGTGGGGCGGCACCGGCTTCTACGACCAGAGCGGCCGGTACTACACCGGCTTCATGATGCCGACCTCGGTGAACCTGGACGTCAAGGAGGAGGAACGCGAGCGCAAGGGCGGCCAGCTAACCCTGCAGTTCAAGCCGCTGGACAACCTGACCCTGACCGCGAACTACTTCCGCTTCGACCTGTCGCAGAACGCCCAGACCCACACCATCAAGGTGCCGGAATGGAACATCGCCCGCTACTGGGGCGACGGCAACTGGGCCGGCGGACGCCTGCTCGACGGGCTGACCCTGGACCCGAGCGGCACCATCGTCACCGGCGCCGATTACAGCCGGCACCCGGGCAAAACCTATTACTGCAGCGAGGAACAGGCCGCAGCAGGCGGCATGGCGCCGGGCGGCTGGGGTTCGGACGACTGCACCGTGCCGACTCCACAGATCACCGGCAGTTACAACCTGGAAAAGGCGCTGTCGCAGACCGCCGATTTCTCGGCCGAATGGCGCGGCGAGTCGGTTGACATCGCCTTCAAGGGTGGGCGCACCTGGGCCAAGGGCGGCCCGTCGCTGCAGTTCTCGGTGCCGCTCAAGCCACGCAGCCAGAACGCGGACGGCAGCTGGAACCTGGGCAACCTGGCCAGCTCCTGGAACCTGACCGGCACGCCGTCGATGGCGTTCTCGCCGGAACTGATGCAGAACCTGAAGAACGGCATCCTGCAGGTCGACCTCGGCTCGACCGGCTCGTCCTGGACCCGCAACACCACCGAGCAGAAGTACGCGCAGATCGACAGCACCTGGTACAACGACAGTGGCGTCCTCGACTCGCTGCAGTTCGGCGTCAAGTACCGCGACGGCGGCATCCACCGCAGTACCGGCAACAGCTACTGGACCTGCCCGGGTAGCGATCCGGCCGACTACGAGAACCGCTACTGGAACGGCGGCTGCAACGACCTCGCCCAGCAGTTCTCGCCCGACTTCCTGTACGCGATGGGCAACCTGGCCGGCGGCATCAACGCCAGCGCGTTCCCGGCCATCAACTACCCGGCCTACATCGCCTATCTGAACAAGACCTACGGGCCGATGCAGACCCGCAACGAGGACAACTTCGTCTACAACGTGGACGAAAAGATCTACGCCACCTACCTGCAGGCCAACTTCCGTACCGAGCGCCTGCGCGGCAACGTCGGCGTGCGCGTGGTCAGCACCCGCCAGCACGCCGATTCCACCGACAAGGTCACGTCCTACAACGACTACTTCTACGACGACGCCAATGGCAATCCGCTGGCATGCCAGGCCGGTGACACGGTACCTGGCGGCGCCCCCGCCCGTACCTACTGCGGCACCGAAGGCTATTGGCGGCTCTCCGACAGCGAGGCGCGCACCGAATCGTTCGCGGTCAGCGGGCTGGATCGCAGCTACACCGACGTGCTGCCGAGCTTCAACCTGGCCTATGACCTGACCGACAACCTGCTGCTGCGTGCGGCGGCCTCCAAGGTGATCGCGCGCCCGAGCTACAGCAACATCGCCGCCCCGGGCAGCCTGGAGTACTTCAGCCCCGAGTACGTCAACGACCGCCGCCTCACCGGCGGTGCCGGCGAACAGGGCTGGTACGGCTCGGGCAGCAACAAGAACCTGGAGGCCTACAAGGCCACCCAGTACGACATCGGCTTGGAGTGGTACTTCCAGCCCGGCTCGGTGCTGGGCCTGGGCCTGTTCCGCAAGGACGTCAGCAACTTCTCGGTGCCGGTGGTGCAGGACGTGACCCAGAACGTCGGCGGCCAGACCGTGGTGGTGCAGAACTACTCGACCACCGCCGGCGGCCGCGACGCCGTTTCGCAGGGCGTGGAGTTCTATGCGCAGCACACGCTGGATTTCGGCCTGGGCTTCCAGGCGAACTACACCTGGAACGACACCAACGAAGCCGCCATCACCCTGGAGGACGGCACCGAGATCGGCAAGTCACCGCTGGTCGGCAGCGCCAAAAACCAGGCCAACTTCACGGTGTTCTATGAAGTGGAGAAACTGCTGCTGCGCGCCTCGTGGAACCGTCGCGGCGAAGTGGTGCAGGGCCTGGTCAGCGGCCTGAACCTCTACCAGGAGCCGTACCAGCAGATCGACCTGAATGCGGCCTACAACATCACTCCGGCACTCTCGCTGAGCGCCTCGGTGCTGAACCTGACCCAGGAAGAGTCGCGTACCCACCTGGGCAATGACACCAAGGCCCGCTTCTACTCCAACAACTATGCCGGCCGTGTCATGTATCTCGGCCTGACCTGGAAGTTCTGATCCCTGCCTTCCGGGCACCGACGACGACAGCCGCGCTGGTACAGGCGGCTGTCGCTGTTTGCAGCGCTTGTAGATGCGGGGCTCGCCCCGCATGGGGTTCACCGGAAACGCCCCGTGCGGGACAAGCCCCGCACCGGCGGACTCCCTGCGTGGATGCGGGGCCTGCCGCGCGTGTGCGGTATTCCGGCAGTTCTCAGGTCAGCGGCGTCATCACGCCCTTGCGGTAGGCCGGGCGCTGCTGCAGGCGCGCGTACCAGCCGGCCAGGTGCGGCAGCTCCGGGCGCTGCACCGGCATCTCGAACCAGGCATACGCGAACGCGCCGAGCGGGATGTCGCCCATCGCGAACGTCTCCCCGGACAGCCACGGTTGCCGCGACAGCTCGGCGTCGGCCAGCGCCAGCAGCTCGCCACAACGCACCAGCGCGGCGTCGATGCGCGCCGCGTCGCGGTCGGCCGGTGCGGTGCGCACCACGCCCCAGAACAGGTCGCGGAAAGCCACGGCGAAGCTGGAGATGGTCCAGTCCATCCACTTCTCGCTCTGCGCGCGCCGCGCCGGATCCTCGGGGTACAGCGTACCCAGCGCGTAGCGCGCCGACAGGTAGCGGACGATTGCGTTGGATTCCCACACCGGCAGGCCATGGTCCTCGATCACCGGCACCAGCCCGTTGGGATTCATCTGCCGGTACTCGGGGGTCTGGGTGCCGCCGAAGGCGCCGCCGACCTCGATCGATTCATACGGCAGGCCGATCTCCTCGGCGCACCACAGCACCTTGCGCACATTGCTGGAATTGTGGCGTCCCCAGATCTTCAGCATTGCGGTTCCCGTCATGGCCGATGCCAGGCGCGCACGATACGCCAGCCCACGTCATGATGGCGTCCGCGGTGGTGCGCCATCAGCCCGCGCCCGGCTTGCCGGCCTTGGGCGCGGCCTTGCGCGGCAGCGCGCGCACGTAGGACGACTTGCCGTCCTTCTTCAGCTCGAACAGGCCGATCGCCGCGAGCAGGTCGGAAAGCTTGCCGTACCCGTAGTTGCGCGGATCGAACGAGGCCTGGTTGCCGATCTGGCTGCCCACCGGCCCCAGGTGCGCCCAGCCATCCTCGCCCTCGGCCGCGGTCACCGCGCGGCGCAGCATCTTCACCAGCCGCGTGTCGCCGCGCAGCTCCGCGCCGCTCTTGCGCGGGCGCGCCTCCTCGGCCGCGTCCGGGCCCACTTCCGGGGTACTGGGGTGCGGCTGCCCCAGCGCCTCGAGGTAGGTGAACTGCGAGCAGGCGTTGACGAACGGATCGGGCGTCTTCTTCTCGCCGAAGCCATATACCTTGACCCCGTCGGTCAGCAGGCGCATCACCAGCGGGGTGAAATCGGCATCGCTGGAAACGATGGCGAAGCCGTCCAGGTTGCGCGCATAGAGCAGGTCCATCGCATCGATCACCATCGCCATGTCCGAGGCGTTCTTGCCCTTGGAATAGGCGAACTGCTGGATCGGCCGGATCGCGTACTCGTGCAGCACCGACTCCCAGCCCTTCAGCCGCGGGCTCTTCCAGTTGCCATAGGCGCGGCGCACGTTGGCCACGCCGAAGCGCGCCACCTCGGACAGTACTTCGTCGATCTTCGCCGCGGGCGCGTTGTCGGCGTCGATCAGCAGGGCGATGCGCTTCTCCGGATCGGACACGGCGTTGTCTCCATGGCGGTCGATTGGCCCCAGTATCGACCATCGACATGCGCGCGCGCACCCCGTGCGAAGATGGAAGCCGGTTGTCACGCTCTCCAGCCGGCCGCGCCCGGCCCCCACCGGAGTAACGCATGCCCCACGACCGCCCTCCCCGGCTGCTGATCATCGGCGGCGGCTTCGCCGGCCTCTGGGCCACACGCGCCCTGGCCACCGCGAAACTGCGTATCACCCTGGTCGACCGCCGCAACCATCACCTGTTCCAGCCGCTGCTGTACCAGGTGGCGACCGCCGGCCTGTCGGCCCCGGACATCGCCGCGCCACTGCGGCACATCCTCGGCCGCCAGCGCAACGTCGAAGTGCGGCTGGGCGAAGTGGAGGCGATCGACAAGCAGCACCGCCAGGTGCGGCTGCGCGACGGCGGCACGCTCGACTACGACCTGCTGCTGGTGGCCAGTGGTGCCACCCACGCCTATTTCGGCAACGACCAATGGGCGCCCGACGCGCCCGGGTTGAAGACGCTGGACGACGCGCTGGCGCTGCGGCGGCGGCTGCTGCTGGCCTTCGAGAAGGCCGAGGCCGAGCCGGATCCGGCAAAGAAGGCGGCATGGCTGAGTTTCGCCATCGTCGGCGGCGGCCCCACCGGCGTCGAGCTGGCCGGCACCCTGGCCGAGATCGCGCGCCACACCCTGCGCAACGAGTTCCGCCATATCGATCCGGCATCGGCGAAAGTGCGCCTGGTCGAGGCCGGGCCGCGGGTGCTGTCCAGCTTCCCGGAAGTGCTGTCGTTGAAGGCGCGCCGGCAACTGCAACGGCTCGGGGTCGACGTGCATACCGGTACGCCGGTGACCGCGATCGACGCACGGGGCTTCCGCCTGGGCCAGGACTTCATCCCCGCCCGTACCGTGGTCTGGGCCGCGGGTGTCGCCGCCTCGCCGCTGGCGCGGACGCTGGAGACGCCGCTGGATCGCGCCGGCCGGGTACTGGTGCAACCCGATCTCACCGTGTCCGGCCACCCGGAGATCTTCGTCGCCGGCGACCTGGCCGCGCTGGCCCAGGCCGATGGCCGGCCGGTACCGGGCGTGGCGCCGGCCGCCAAGCAGATGGGCAAGTACGTGGCCGCCGCCATCCACGCGCGGCTGCAGCAGCGTGCGGCACCGCCCCCGTTCCGCTATCGCGACCAGGGCAACCTGGCCACCATCGGGCGCATGGCCGCGATCGTGCACATGGGCCGGCTCAAGCTCTCCGGACTGCTCGCCTGGTGGTTCTGGCTGGCGGCGCACGTGTTCTTCCTGATCGGCTTCCGCAACCGGCTGGTGGTGCTGCTCAACTGGGCGGTGGCGTACTGGAGCTACCAGCGCAGCGCGCGCATCATCTTCGGCGACGCCGATACCGGCGCCGGTGCCGATCCACCCACGCGGCCGCCGGCGGACTGAGCGCAGCGGGACTAGCCGTTGCCGCCGGCGAACTGCTCGAACACCTGCTGGCCGGTCAGCGTCGGCGTCTGGTTGGCCAGCACATAGAACGGCGGCTTCTCGTCGATGAAGATCTGGCTGGCCAGTTCGAAGGCCTGCTCCTGGAACAGGCCGGCCGAGACGTAGTACGCGCCGTCGGGCACCAAGCGGTAGTAGAGGGTGCTGCCGCAGGTGCCGCAGAACGCGCGCTCGGCCCAGTCCGAGGAGCGGAAGGTCTTCAGCGCGGCGCCGCTGAACTGCACCGTGTCGTCACAATGCACGGCGAAGAACGGCCCGCCGGTCCAGCGCCGGCACATGCTGCAGTGGCACAGGCCGATCTGCGCCGCATCGTTGGCCACCACTTCGACCGCACCGCACAGGCAGGTTCCCTTCATCGTCGTCTCCGTTCGTGGATTGCGTCCGCGCAATCTACACCGCGGCAACGCCACGCAGGCCGTCGGCGGTCGCGGTTTGGCAAGACGGCGCCGGCATGCCCACGCCGGTAGCGGCCAGCGGCAACGAAAAAGCCCGGGCTTCCCCGGGCCTTTCGCATGCCCGCCTGGCGGCGTGGCGATCAGGCGGTGAACAGCGCCTTCATCTTCTTCAGCGCGTTGGCCTCGATCTGGCGGATGCGCTCGGCCGACACGCCGTACTCGTCGGCCAGCTCCTGCAGCGTCACCTTGCTGTCGGCATCGAGCCAGCGGCGGGCGATGATGTCGCGCGAACGCTGGTCCAGGTTGGCCAGGCCCTCGCGCAGCAGCTGCAGCTGGTTTTCCTCGCTGTCCTCGCGCTCGTAGGCCTGCGACGGGTCCTCGTCGCGCGCGACCAGGTACGCCGCCGGCGACGGCGGTGCGTGGTCGTCGTCCTCGTCGGACGGCGCGTCGAAGCCGACGTCGCGACCGGACAGGCGCGACTCCATCTCCATCACTTCGCGCTCGGAGACATTCAGGTCCCGGGCCACCGCACTGACCTCGGCCGCGTTCATCCAGCCCAGGCGGGTCTTGGACTTGCGCAGGTTGAAGAACAGCTTGCGCTGCGCCTTGGTCGTGGCGACCTTGACGATGCGCCAGTTCTTGAGGATGAACTCGTGCATCTCGGCACGGATCCAGTGCACCGCGAAGGACACCAGGCGCACGCCCATGTCCGGGTCGAAGCGCTTGACCGCCTTCATCAGGCCGATGTTGCCTTCCTGGATCAGGTCGCCCAGCTGCAGGCCGTAGCCGTTGTAGCCGCGGGCCACGTGCACGACGAAGCGCAGGTGCGAATGCACCAGCTCGCGCGCGGCGTCCAGGTCCTGCTCGTCGCGGAAGCGGCGCGCCAGTTCCTGTTCCTCATCGACCGAGAGCACCGGGATCTGGTGCACGGCACCGATGTAGGCATCCAGCGAACCCAGCGCACTGGGAATCGGAAGATTGTTTGCCACAAGGGCAGTGGAGGTGTTCTGGCTCATAGGACCTCATCTTAGCAGTCGAACTATTGGACTGCCCGGTACAGAAAAAGTTCCAGCGTTCTATTTTTGTCGAAAAACAGCCGCCGAATCACCTCAGAACCCCCGGTATGGATCAACCGGGAATCAGCCCAGCGTAGCAGGAAGCGGGTCACCGCCACATGACAGCGCAGGGAGCGTTCAGCCACCGGCGAGCCGGGCGTCCAGCGCCGCGCGGGGGGGCAGACGCCAGTCGATCGGCCGCTGTCCGCGGCGGACCAGGTACTCGTTGGCCTGGGAGAAATGGCGGCAGCCGAGGAAGCCGCGGTGGGCCGACAGCGGCGAGGGATGCGGCGCCTTCAGCACGCGGTGGCGGCGGGTGTCGATGACCTTGCCCTTGGCCTGCGCGTAGCTGCCCCAGAGCAGGAACACCAGGCCTTCACGCTCGCGGTTGAGGACATCGACCACGTGGTCGGTGAAGCCCTCCCAGCCCTTGCCCTGGTGGGCGCCGGCGCGGCCTTCCTCGACCGTCAGCACGGCGTTGAGCAGCAACACCCCCTGCCGCGTCCACGGCAGCAGGCAGCCGTGGTCCGGGCGCTGGAACGGCGGCGCGACGTTGCCGTCGCTTTCCAGTTCCTTGTAGATGTTCAGCAGCGACGGCGGCACCGGCACCCCCGGCATCACCGAAAAGCACAGGCCATGGGCCTGGCCGGCGCCGTGGTACGGGTCCTGGCCGAGCACCACCACCTTCACCTGCTCGAACGGGGTCGCGTCGAACGCGGCGAATATCTGCGGCCCCGGCGGGAACACCCGCGCACCGGCGGCCTTGCGCTGGCGCAGGAAGGCCGCCAGTTCGCGCATGTCAGGGCGCAGCAGCCAGTCGCCGATGCGCGCCTTCCAGCCCGGCTCGAGCTGGATGTTCGGCGCTGCGCTCACAGCGCCACGGCCGGTTGCGCCAGCCGGGTCAGGCGCAGCTGGAACAGCACCTTGGTCACCAGCAGGCGCTCCTCGATCGGCTTCTGCACCAGGTCGTTGGCACCGGCCTGCAGCAGTGCGGACTGGTTGTGCGGGTTGCTGTCGCCGGTCATCACCAGCACCGGCAGGCGGCGCTTGCCGTAACCGAAGTCGATGCGCACGCGCTCGACCACGTCGCGGCCGTTGAGCTCGCCCTTGAGGGTGACGTCGGTGAGCACCAGGTCGATGCGCCGGGTGGTGCGCCCGAGCGACTCGGCGGTCAGCAGCGAGAAGGCATCCTCGGCGGTGAGCACGTGCACCACGTGCAGGTCGTGGCGCTCGAGCATGCGCTTGGTGGCTTCGGCCACCACCCGGCTGTCCTCGACATACAGCACGGTCGCGCCGGGCACCGGCTCGGGCTGCACGTAGCCGCGGATGAAGGTCGCCAGCGCCTCGTGGCCCAGCGCCTTGTCGAAATAGTCGGTGACGAACTCGTTGAAGCGGCGCTGCTCCAGGTGACGCTGCGCATCGCCGGATACCACGATCACCGGCACGTAGGCCTGCCCGGCCGCCTCGCGCACGCTGCGCGCCAGCGCCAGGCCATCGCCATCGGGCAGGGCCAGCGAGGTGGTGACCAGGTGCACCGGGCCGGTTGCCAGCGCCGCGCGCGCTTCCTCGATGCTGGCGCAGCCCACCACCTCCACGTCCGGCAGCTCGCGCTGCAGCACATCGGAGATCAGCTTGCGCACCAGTTTTGAGCCATCGACCACCATCACCCGCGGGGCGTCGCTGATCAGATGCTTGAGTTCGTGCGTGGACATGCGCGTGTCAGGTATCGGTCGGGCGAGTCTGCCTGAGGAAGTGCCCGGTCACCAGCCACGCCCCCAGCCACCCCAGGATCACCGTCCCCAGCAGCACCAGCCCCGAATGCAGGGCATCGAGCCCATGGAGGGTGAAGGTACTGCCATAACTGCCGGTCAGCGCGGCCAGCGGCGGGCGCAGGGCCAGGCCGCAGGCACCCACCAGCGCCAGCGCCAATGCGCCCGCGCCCAGGCCGTACCAGGCGCCCAGGTAGACGAAGGGGCGACGGATGAAGCCATCGCTGGCGCCGAGCAGCTGCAGCACGCCGATTTCCTCGCGCCGCGCCTGGATGTCCAGCCGCACGGTATTGCCGACCACCAGCACCGCGCCCAGCCCCAGCAGCAGCGACAGCACCTGCACCAGGCGCGTGCCGAAGCCGAGCCAGGCGTCCAGGCGCTGGCGCCACAGTGCGTCGTGCTGGACCAGGTCGGCCTGCGGCAGCGCCTGCAGCGCGCTGGCCAGGGCCATGTCCTGGTCCCCGGCCGGAGTGACGATCAGCAGTGTCGGCAGCGGGTTCTCGCCGAGTGCGTCGATCGCCTCGCCCAGTCCCGCGCTCTGGCGCAGTTCGGCCAGGCCTTCGTCCGGCGTACGCAGCACCACGCCGGCCACGTCGGCACGCGAGCGCAGGCCCGCGGCCACGTCCTGCGCGGTGGCGCCGTCGACTTCGGGCTTGAGGAACAGATTGATGTCGCGCGACTGCTGCACGCTGCCGGCGAACAGCTTCAGGTTGTCCAGCGCGATCGACAGCCCCAGCGGCAGCGCCAGGGCCAGCGCCATCACCGCCACGGTCAGCACCGTCGCCCAGGGCTTGCGCAGCGCGCGACCGAGGCTGAAGACCACGCTGTGCAGGTGGTGGGCGAACCACACGCGCAGCCGCGACGGCGCTGGCGTGGCATGCGCGGCGGCCTTGCCCGCGGCGTCCTTGTTGTCCGGAGTGCTGCTCATTCGGCCAGGTCCTGCGGCGAGATGTCGTCCACCAGGCGACCGTGGTCCAGGATCAGCACGCGCTTACGCATGCGCTTGAGCAGCGGCAGGTCGTGGCTGACCACCAGCACGCTGGTGCCGCGCCCGGGCAGTTCGGCGAACAGGGCCATGATCTCCGCGGCCAGGGTCGGGTCGAGGTTGCCGGTCGGCTCGTCGGCCACCAGCAGCCTGGGTTCGGCGACGATCGCGCGGGCGATGCCCACGCGCTGCTGTTCGCCGGCCGACAGCTGCGTGGGCAGCGCCTTCTCGCGATGGCCCAGGCCCATGCGCTCGAGCACCGAGCGCACCCGCTTGCCGGTGTCGGCGCGACGGTCGCCACGCAGGATCAGCGGCAATGCCACGTTCTCGCCGACGCTGCGGTCGATCAGCAGGCGGTGGTCCTGGTGCACCGCACCGACTTCACGGCGGTGCAGCGCCACCTTGCCGCCGCGCACCTTGAGCAGGTTGCGCTCGCCGAACAGCACGGCGCCACGGGTCGGGCGCTCGCTGAGATGGATCAGCTTCAGCAGGGTGCTCTTGCCGGCACCGGAATGGCCGGTGACGAACAGCATCTCGCCGGCAGCCACCTCGAAGCTGACGTCCACCAGCGCCTGGTGGCCGCCCGCATAGTGCTTGCTGACATTGTCGAAACGCAGGACGCTCATGCAGCGATTATGCCGGAGCCGGAGCGCGGCGTGCATCGCGCCGCCGGGCGCGGCCGCGGAACGACAACGGCGCCGGCCAGGGGCCGGCGCGCCCGATCAATCGCCCGACAGCATCCGCCGGATCTTGCGTCCCAGGCGGGTCAGGAACGAGTCGCTGTCACTGCCGGACGCGCGCATCGGCGTGGCCGGCACCTGCACCGGGCCGTTGCCGGCCGCAACCGCGGGCGCGGCGACGGCGGCTTCGGCGCCCTCAACCGGACGCCCGTGGCGACGACGGCGACGCTTGCGCGGCGCGCGCTCGCCTTCCACTGCGGCCTCCGGCGCGCCTTCGGCACGCGGGGGGCGGGGCGGGCGCGGAGCGGCGGCGGGTTCGGCCGCGGCCGCCCCCTGCTCGCCCTCGACGCGCGGCTTGCGCGGGCCACGCGGCTTGCGATCGCCATCGCGGCGCTCGCCACGGCCGGCGCCGGAACGCCCGCCGCTACGGCCACCACCGCGGCGCTCTTCCTCGGCGGCACGGGCTTCGCGCGCCTCGCGGAAGATCGCGCCGACGCTTTCGTTCTCTTCGCCTTCGCCTTCGCCCTCGGCCGGCGCCGCGCGTTGCGGGCGCGGCAGCGGGGTCAACAGTTCCTTGGTGACCGGCTCGGAGGGAATCTTCTGCTCGATGTAGGCCTCGATGTCCGGCAGGCTCATCGCATAGCGCTCGCAGGCAAAGCTGATCGCGTCGCCCTCCTCGCCCAGCCGCGCGGTGCGGCCGATGCGGTGCACGTAGTCCTCGGCATCGAACGGCAGGTCGTAGTTGTAGACGTACTTGATGCCGTCGATGTGCAGGCCGCGCGCGGCCACGTCGGTGGCGACCAGGATTTCCAGCTGGCCCTTCTGGAAGCGGTTGAGCAGGCTCTCGCGCTTCTTCTGCGGCACGTCGCCGGACAGCACGCCGACGCGGTAACCGGCCTTCTCCAGCGCGCGGGCGACGCGCTCGACGAACACCTTGGTGTTGACGAACACCATGGTGCGCGCGCCCTCGCTGCGCGAGAGCAGGCCCAGCAGCAGCGGCAGCTTCTCCTCGTCGGAGGGGAAGTAGATGCGCTGGCGCACGCGGTCGGCGGTGATGTTGTCGGTTTCCACCACCAGCTTCTGCGGCTCGTTCATGTGCTCGTAGGCCAGCTCCAGCACGCGATGGCTGAGGGTGGCCGAGAACAGCAGGGTCTGGCGGGTGGTTCGCTCGGGCATGCGCCGCAGCAGGAAGCGGATGTCCTTGATGAAGCCCAGGTCGAACATGCGGTCGGCTTCGTCCAGCACGCAGATCTCGCAGGCATGCAGCGAGACCACCTTGTGCTGCTTGACGTAGTCGATCAGGCGGCCCGGGGTGGCGATGATCACGTCCACGCCCTTCTGCAGCAGCTCGCGCTGCTTGTCGTAGTCGACACCGCCATAGACCAGGGCGAAGCGCAGGCCCGAATCGGAGGCGAATTTCATCGCGTCCTTGTGGATCTGGATGGCCAGCTCGCGGGTCGGCGCCAGGATCAGCGCGCGCGGGTCCTCCGGCTTGCGGTCGGCCAGCGCCGGCCGGCTCAGCAGCCGGTTGATGACCGCCACCAGGAAGGCCAGCGTCTTGCCGGTGCCGGTCTGCGCCTGGCCGGCGACGTCGCCGCCCGGCAGGGCCACCGGCAGGGTCAATGCCTGGATCGGGGTGCAGCGGGTGAATCCGGCTCCCTCGAGTCCGGCCAACAGCGCCGGTTGCAGCTCGAAGGAGGAAAAAGTCACATCAGTCAGCGGTTTGTCGCTCATTATTTGGTCTTGGTAGTGCCAGCCGGCTAGGTTGGCCGGGCGGCTTGCATCGTATCGGGCACCGTCGCACACTGCGGCCCCTGCGCCGGGTCGCGCGACGCAAGGCCAAGCCTTTGGGTCCGCGCAATGCCCCAGTTTAGCGCAATGCGGCAGCCAACCCGGCATGGGCCGTCGCATTGCCCCAGGAGACTCCTCAAGTGAGCGATAAGGTTCTACACGTCGGCGATGCCGATTTCGACGCCGCCGTGCTGCAGTCCGACACCCCGGTGCTGGTGGACTTCTGGGCCGAATGGTGCGGCCCGTGCAAGATGATCTCGCCGGTGCTGGACGAACTGGCCGACGCCTACGACGGCAAGCTGAAGATCGCCAAGCTCAACGTCGACGACAACCGCGCCACCGCGGTCAAGTACCACGTGCGCTCCATCCCGATGCTGCTGCTGTTCAAGGATGGCCAGATCCAGGCCACCCAGATCGGCGCCGTCGGCAAGGGCCAGCTGAGCCAGATGATCGACAAGGCGCTGGCCTGACCCCTCCCCGCCGGCGGCCTGGCCGCCGGCTCCGGGCCGCCCTTACCGCGGCCCAACGGGCGTTTCCCGCCACCTTGCACCGCCGTGCGCGGCGGTGTTAGTGTCGCCGCATCCGGCAGCGTTCGCCTGCCGCACCCTCCGGCCGGGTTCTCGTCCGGATCATTCCCAACCAGTTCGCCGCCCTGTCAGGCGCTCGCACGTCAGCGAGAGGAATCAAGCACTTGTCCGAGAACACTCCTTCCGAAACCGGGAGCGCCGACGCGCCCGTCGAGAAGCGCGTGCGCAAGCCGCGTGTCGCCAAGGCCGCCGAGGCCGCCGACAGCAGCAGCCCCGCTTCCCCCCCGGCCCAGTCCGCCCTGCCGCTGCCGGCCGGCGACAGTTCCCCCGCTCCTGCGACCCCGGACCCCGGCAACGACGCCCCGGCACCCGCGCCGGCCGGCAACCCGTCCGCCGGCCAGGAGGGTGGCGAGGCGCGCGGCGGCGACGGCAACAACAACGCCCAGCGCCACGGCCAGCAGAACCAGCAGAACCAGCAAGGTCAGGGCCAGGGCAATCGCCGCGACCGCTTCCGCAACCGCCGTGAGCGCAACCGCGACCGCTTCCGCGACGACGGCCTGCCCGGCGACAACGGCAACGAGACCTTCGTACCGCGCCCGCACCCTTCGGTGCCGGAAGGCTTCCCGGTCTATTCGCTGAGCGATCTGAAGAAGATGCCGGCGCACAAGCTGCTGGAAATCGCCGAGCAGCTGCAGATCACCGACGGCGTGGCCCGTGCCCGCAAGCAGGACGTGATCTTCGCCCTGCTCAAGGTGCTGACCCGCCATGGCGAGGGCGTGGCCGCCGATGGCGTGCTGGAAATCCTGCCCGACGGCTTCGGCTTCCTGCGCGCCGCCGAGGCCAGCTACCTGGCCGGCCCGGACGACACCTACATCTCGCCCAGCCAGATCCGCCGCTTCAACCTGCGCACCGGCGACCACATCGCCGGCCGCATCCGCTTCCCGAAGGACGGCGAGCGCTACTTCGCGCTGAACATCGTCGACACCATCAACGGCGAGCCGATCGAAGCGTCGAAGAACAAGGTGCTGTTCGAGAACCTGACCCCGCTGTTCCCGCGCAAGCGCTTCACCCTGGAACGCGGCAACGGCTCTTCCGAAGACATCACCGGCCGCATCCTCGACCTGATGGCACCGCAGGGCAAGGGCCAGCGCGCGCTGATCGTCTCCCCGCCCAAGGCGGGCAAGACGATGATGATGCAGCAGATCGCCACGGCCATCACCACCAACCACCCGGAAGTGCACCTGATCGTGCTGCTGGTGGACGAGCGCCCGGAAGAAGTGACCGAAATGCAGCGCACGGTGCGCGGCGAAGTGGTCTCCTCGACCTTCGACGAGCCGGCCGCACGCCACGTGCAGGTGGCCGAAATGGTGATCGAGCGCGCCAAGCGCCTGGTCGAGCACAAGAAGGACGTGGTGATCCTGCTGGACTCGATCACCCGCCTGGCCCGCGCCTACAACAACGTCGTGCCCAGCTCCGGCAAGGTGCTGACCGGCGGCGTCGACGCCAACGCCCTGCACCGCCCGAAGCGCTTCTTCGGCGCCGCGCGCAACGTCGAGGAGGGCGGCTCGCTGACCATCATCGCCACCGCGCTGGTGGAAACCGGCTCGAAGATGGACGAGGTGATCTACGAGGAGTTCAAGGGCACCGGCAACAGCGAAGTGCACCTGAACCGCCGCATCACCGAGAAGCGCGTGTACCCGGCCATCGACATCAACCGTTCCGGCACCCGCCGCGAAGACCTGCTGATCGAGCCGGAGCTGCTGCAGAAGATCTGGATCCTGCGCAAGCTGCTGCACCCGATGGACGAAATCGCGGCGATGGAATTCCTGCTGGACAAGATGAAGAACACCAAGTCCAACGACGAATTCTTCGGTTCGATGAAGCGCTGATCCCCCGCCGGATCGGCTGTAACGGAAAAGCCCCGCGAACGCGGGGCTTTTTCGTGGCGGGTGCAGCCGGCGCGCTCAGCCTTCCAGCGGCGTCAGCAGCTTCGGTCCACCACCGCGGCCGGCCATGTAGACGCCACCATCAGCCAGTGCGTCCGAGCCGTTCTCCCAGTCCTCGTCGCTGATCCATGGCGCGCGTTCGCGCGGTCCGGGGATGTAGGCCTGCCACGTGCCGTACTCGTCCGGCATCGATCGGCCCTGGTCGACCACCGCATAGCGCACCGGCACGCGCACATTCCAGTGCGGCGCATCCACGTCCTTGCCTTCGACCGGAACGCGGAACTCCCACTTGCGCGCCGCGGCCAGCGCATTGCCGCCCAGCACCTGGCGGAACCGGCGCATCTGGCCTTCGCTGGCCACCACGGTCATGTTGACCTGTTCCACGTATGCATCCTCGACGCGGCCATCGCGCCCGACCCTGACGACCAAGTAGACATTGCCCTGCGCCCCCACCTCGTACATCGAACGCGGGTAGCTTGGCGGCGTCATCTTCAAGGCGGTGACCGCGCTCCTGCTTTGCGGATCGTAGGCCTCGAAAGTGGCGCTGCGGATGGCCACCTGGGTGCCGCCGTCTTCCAGCCTCTTGCCGACCAGGCGCAGCATCAACGGCGAACGCGCGGCGACCGGCTTGCCGTCGCGGACCACCGGCACGAAGGTCCAGCCCATCACCGAGCTGCGCACGAAACGGGACAGCTCCGCGCTCAGCCGGTCCTGCTGGTCCAGCCGCACCGCTTCCACGCTGCCATCGAGCGCGATGTCGATCTGCCCGGACAACTGCATGGCCATCTCGGCCTGCTTGCGCACGGCCCCGGGCCCGGCGGCCGACGCGGCAACGGCCACCAACAGCAACGCGGCCAGCACGGCCCCGCGACGCAACGACGTCAGCATGACGCTCTCCCTGCCCTCCATGTCCAGGACGCGACTGTAGCGCTTCCGGCGGCGATGTTCACGCCAGCCGCAGTGCGCGTGGGTAGGGCGGGGTATCGGGAAACTCGCCGCGGGCGAAGGCGGCCTGCAGGCCACGCCACCAGCGCGGATCGAACAGCTCCCCGTGCGCCTCGCGCACCGCCTCCATCAGCGGCCGCGGCAGGCCCATGAACAACGGGAAGCGCTCGGGAAACACGTCGTTGGGCGCGACGTGGAACCACGGCTCGGCGGCCAGGGCTTCGGCGGCATCGCGTGGCTGCGGCCACTCGCGGAACGTGCAGTCGCTGACCCGGCACAGCTCGTCGTAGTCGTAGAACACCACGCGGCCGTGGCGCGAGACGCCGAAGTTCTTCAGCAGCATGTCGCCGGGGAAGATGTCGTTGCGCGCCATGTCGGTGATGGCCTGCGCATAGTCGAGCGCCGCCGCGCGCGCGGCCTGCGGGGTCTGTTCGCGCAGGTACAGGTTGAGCGGGCGGAACCGCCGCTGCACGTAGCACAGCGATATCACCAGGTCATCGCCCTCGACCCGCACGCTGCGCGCGCAGCTCTCCAGCAGCTCCTGGCGCAGCGCCGGGGCGAAGCGCGCCAGCGGGAAGCGCAGGTGGCGGTACGGCTGCGCATCCAGCAGCCGGCCGATGCGGTCCAGGTTGAACACCAGCGCATAGCGGTCCTCCACGTCCTGGCGGCTGACCGTCTTGGGCCAGGCGAAGCGGTCGCGGATCAGCTTGAACACCAGCGGGTAGCTGGGCAGGGTGAACACCGCCATCACCATGCCCGGGGTGCCCTCCGCCGGTACCAGGCGCTCGTCCGGATGCTGCTGGAAGTGGCGGAAGAAGGTGCGGTAGCGCTCGGTCTTGCCCTGCTTGGCGCGGCCCAGCACGGTGTAGATCTCGTCCACCGGCTTGCCGGGCAGCAGGCTGCGCAGGAACACCACCGCATCGGCGACGGTGGGCAGGTCGGCCTGGAAATAGCTGCGCGACACGCCGAACAGGTGGGCCACGTCGCGGCGCCGGCTCAGCACCGCCTCCGCGCGCAGGCCGTCGTCGCCATCGTTGACCAGCGCGATCACGCAGGGCGAGAAGCGGTGCTCGCCGAACACGCGCCCCACCAGGTAGGCGCGGCGCTCGCGGTAGAACACGGTATCGAGCAGCTCGATGGCGCGCACCGGGTTCGGCCCCCAGTGCGCCAGGTCGTCCTGCAGGCGCACGGCGATGGCCGCGGCGCAGCGCAGGCGGTGCCGGTAGGGCACGTCGAAACGGTAGTCGGCCAGCACGCGCTCGAAGGCCTCGGCCGGGCGCGCCTCCGAAACGGTATAGACATGGCGCGCCACCGGATGGGTGATGGCATCGGACGGCTCGATCTCCAGTGCCATGAACTCGATGGCATCGTCCACCCCGCGGGTGGCGAACAGGCGCCGGGTCAGGGTGTTGTAGAAGGTCTTGTACAGCTCGCCGTCGATCTGCCCTTCCACCAGCGCGACGAAGGCCGCGCGTACCCCGGTCCACGCATCGCGGCCGGGCCGGCTGCCCGCGATCGCCTGCAGGCGCGCCATGCACTCGCCGACGCACAGGTCGTAGAGCGCGATGCGCTCGACCGCATCCTGGCGCGCCGCCGCCCAGTCGCGCTGCTCGAAGCGCCCGCGCGCGCGCCGGGTGATGGCAGCGAAGCGGGCGTGGTAGTCCTCGAAGCCGTCGCGGATGCAGCGGGCGATGGCGTGGGCGGATTCGGTGGCAGGCATCGGCAGTGGAGAGTCGGGGGCGCCGGCCACCACCCTACCGCACCGCGCCAGCGCGCGTGTCCCGGCCACCGCCGCGCAGGCAACCGGGGTGCCCGCAGCGTTGCGGGGATGCGCGGCACCATGAAGCACGAAGCCCGCATCGCGCGGCGATGCGGGCTTCGGCTCAAACGGCCGTGGCGGCTGCGATCAGAGCGCGGCCAGCGCGGCGTTGAGGGTCGCGCTCGGGCGCATCGCGCGGCTGGTCCTGCCCAGGTCCGGGCGGTAGTAGCCGCCGATGTCCACGGCCTTGCCCTGCACCGCGACCAGTTCCTCGACGATCTTCTGCTCGTTGTCGGCCAGCGCCCGGGCCAGCGGCGCGAACCTGGCCTTCAGCGCGGCGTCCTCGTCCTGCGCGGCCAGCGCCTGCGCCCAGTACATGGCCAGGTAGAAGTGGCTGCCGCGGTTGTCGATGGTGCCGAGCTTGCGGCCCGGCGAACGGTCATTGTCGAGGAACATGCCGTTGGCCTGGTCCAGCGCCTTGGCCAGCACCGCGGCGGCGGTGTTGTCGTAGCGCTGGGCCAGGTGTTCCAGCGAGGCGGCCAGGGCCAGGAACTCGCCCAGCGAATCCCAGCGCAGGTAGTCCTCCTCGACGAACTGCTGCACGTGCTTGGGTGCCGAACCGCCGGCGCCGGTCTCGAACAGGCCGCCACCGGCCATCAGGGGCACGATCGACAGCATCTTGGCGCTGGTGCCCAGCTCCAGGATCGGGAACAGGTCGGTCAGGTAGTCGCGCAGCACGTTGCCGGTCACCGAGATGGTGTCCTGGCCCCTGCGGATGCGCTCCAGCGAGAACTTCGTCGCTTCCACCGGCGACAGGATGCGGATGTCCAGGCCCTGGGTATCGTGGTCCTTCAGGTACTTCTCGACCTTGGCGATCACCTGCGCGTCATGCGCGCGGTTGGCGTCCAGCCAGAACACGGCCGGGGTGTTGCTCAGCCGCGCGCGGCTGACGGCCAGCTTGACCCAGTCCTGGATCGGCGCGTCCTTGGTCTGGCACATGCGCCAGATGTCACCGGCCTCGACCCTGTGCTCGAACACCACGTTGCCGGCGTCATCGCTGACGCGCACGGTGCCGTCGGCCGGGATCTGGAAGGTCTTGTCGTGGCTGCCGTACTCCTCGGCCTTCTGCGCCATCAGCCCGACGTTGGGCACGCTGCCCATGGTCGCCGGGTCGAACGCGCCATGCGCCTTGCAGTCCTCGATCACCGCCTGGTAGACGCCGGCGTAGCAGCGGTCCGGGATCAGCGCCTTGGTGTCCTGCAGCTTGCCCTCGGCGTTCCACATGCGGCCGGAGTCGCGGATCATCGCCGGCATCGAGGCGTCAACGATCACGTCGCTGGGCACGTGCAGGTTGGTGATGCCCTTGTCGGAGTTGACCATCGCCACCGCCGGGCGCCTGGCGTACTCGGCGGCGATGTCGGCCTTGATCGCCTCCTGGGTGGCTTCCGGCAGCGACGGCAGCCGCGCGTACAGGTCGCCGATGCCGTTGTTCGGGTCGAAGCCGGCCTGCCTGAGCTCGGCGGCGTACTTGCCCAGCACGTCCTTGTAGAACTCCTCCACCACCACGCCGAACATGATCGGGTCGGAGACCTTCATCATGGTCGCCTTCAGGTGCAGCGAGAACAGCACGCCCTGGGCGCGGGCGTCGGCGATCTGCGCGGCGACGAACGCGGCCAGCGCGCGGCGCGACATCACCGAGGCATCGACGATCTCGCCGGCCTTGACCGCGGTCTTCTCCTTGAGCACCACGGTCCGGCCATCGTCCTGCACCAGCTCGATCTTCAGGCTGCCGGCGGCGGCCAGCGTGGCCGACTTCTCGCTGCCGTAGAAATCACCGTCGTCCATGTGCGCCACGTGCGACTTCGAGTCGCTGCTCCACGCGCCCATGCGGTGCGGGTGCTTGCGCGCGTAGTTCTTGACCGACAGCGGCGCACGGCGGTCCGAGTTGCCTTCGCGCAGCACCGGGTTCACCGCACTGCCCTTGACCTTGTCATAGCGCGCCTTGATGTCGCGGGCGACGTCGTCGGCCGGCGCATCCGGGTAGTTCGGCAGCGCGTAGCCCTGGTCCTGCAGCTCCTTGATCGCGGCCTTGAGCTGCGGCACCGAGGCGCTGATGTTGGGCAGCTTGATGATGTTGGCTTCCGGCCGGGTCGCCAGCTCGCCGAGCTCGGCCAGGTCGTCGCTGATCTTCTGCCCGTCCTGCAGGTAGTCCGGGAACTGCGACAGGATGCGGCCGGAAAGCGAGATGTCGCGGGTCTCCACCGCGATGCCGGCGGTGGTGGCATACGCATCGATGATCGGCAGCAGCGACTGCGTCGCCAGGAACGGGGCTTCGTCGGTGAGCGTGTAGATGATCTTCGGCGTATCGGACATGGGGGATGGTTTCCGTCGGAAGTAAATGCGGGTAGTCAGCACTGCATTGTCGCGCGTCGCGACGGTTCGGGCAAAACGGGCCGGTACGGTTGCGGCAGTGCGCCGCCGCGCCGGCGCATGGCATCGGCGCATGGGGCGGGCATCAGGCGGACGCGTGGCGTCGCGGCGCGGGCGCCCAGCGACGCCGACGCCGCGCTGGCACGGCCACCGCGCATGCGGCCATAAAAAAGGGCGCAGTCCTGCGACTGCGCCCATGGCCTGCACCTGTCGGGAGAGAGGGGCGACAGGTGATGCCGCTTGCTACTTCACTTCGAACTCCTGGGTGGTGCCAGCCGGCTGGCCGTCCAGGGTCACGTCCGCGCGGTATTTGCCGGCGGGCCATGCGCTTGCCTTGCTGAATTCGACGTTGGTGGTCTCGGCACCGGTGGCGGTGAGCGTTGCGGTCTGCTCGCCGGCCACCTGCCCGTCCTGGTAGGTGAGCTTCACGCCGAGGGTGGCGTTGGTCGCGGCGCCGTCGGTCTTCACCGACACGATGATCTTGTCCTTGCCGCCGATCATGGCCACCGGCGCCACCGACTTGTCCGCCGCCGCGGTGGTGCCGACGGTGACCGAGGTGACACTGACCGCCGGTGCGGCCGCCGGCGGCGGTGCCGGTTCACTCATCGGCGCCGGCGCCGGGGTGCTTTCCATCGGCGGCGGCGCGGTCTCTTCCTGCTTCTTGCAGCCGGCCACGGCCAGGGTGCCGGCCAGGGTGATCATCAGGACACTGCTGAGCGAAATCTTCTTCATGGGATGCTCCGGAATGGGAGGAAAAGGCACCGGGCCTGGCGGCCTCAACCCTGGCGCGGGGGAATCGTCAGGGTCTGCCCGGGAAAGATCTTGTCGGGGTCGGAAAGCACGTCGCGGTTGGCCTCGAAGATCTGCTTCCAGGCATTGGCATCACCCAGCAGGTGCTTGGCGATGCGCGACAGGCTGTCGCCCTTCTGCACGGTGTACTGCTGCCCGCCGGCGATCTGCGCGGTGGAATCCACCCGCGCGGTCACATCGGAAAAATCAGCCTTCGGCGCGACGGTGGCGGTGCTGTCCACCGTGGACGTCACGTCCGAAAAATCGGCCTTCTTGTCATTGCTCATCGGGTCGTTCCTCCTCGGCTGGGTGCCACCATTGCACCGGCCGCGTTAAGGAACCATCGCGCCGGCGTAAAGCCGGCGTGTACCCGGTGCGGGCGGCCCGGCCTACTGGCGCGGGTCGCGCAACGGCCGGTGGCCGGCGGCCAGGTCCCGGGTCGACCGGCGCGGGTTGATGTCCAGCCCGCCGCGGCGCGTGTAGCGCGCCTCCACGTCCAGCGAATGGCAGCCGCAGTGGTGCATCAGGTCGAGGAAGATCCGCTCCACGCACTGCTCGTGGAACTCGGCGTGGTCGCGGTAGCTGACCAGGTAGCGCAGCAGGCCGCCGCGGTCGATCCGCGGGCCCGCGTAGCGGATGCTGATGCTGGCCCAGTCGGGCTGGCCGGTGACCGGGCAATTGGACTTGAGCAGTGCCGAGACCAGTGTCTCGGCGACGGCCTCGCCGGCATCGGCATGCAGGAAGCCGGCCTGCGGCGGACCATAGTGGTCGATGTCCAGGTCCAGGCCATCGATGCTGTGGCCTTCGGCGTCGGCCACCGGCGGCAGCCCGAACTCGACCGTGACCGCGGCCCCGGCGCAGGCGGACAGGTCGGCGGCGATGCGCGCACGCACCTCGTCGGCACTGTCGAAGCGCGCCGCGTTGAGGGAGTTCAGGTAGAGCTTGAGCGACTTGGACTCGACCAGGTGCGGCGAGGCCGCCGGCACCCACAGGGTCGCGGTCGCCACGCACGGCTTGCCGCGCCTGTCCAGCCAGCCCAGCTCATAGACATGCCAGCGGTCCTGGCCGACGAACGGCAAGGCGGCATCCAGGCCGATCGCGGCGCGGGCGGTGGCGCGCGGGATCGGGAACAGCAGGCCCGGGTCGTACTGCGAGGGATAGGCGACCTCGCGGCCGAGGCTGGAATCGTGGGGGGTATTCATGCGCGGATTGTAGGGGGTGCCGGGTGAGCCCTGCCTGCACCCCGCATCGCCGCCGGTGCCAGCGCCGCCGGGCGCTGGCCGGGAGGCCGGGCCGCAGCTGCCTTCCCGGGGGCACACAGGCGCGCGCGTCACCGGGCCAGGGCCCGGCGCCACGGCCAGGCGGGCGGCGGCTGTGCGGCCGCCCGCCGTTGCCGGTACCCGCCGCGGCTCAGCCCCGGGCGCCGTGCAGGTAGTCCAGCGACACCTGCAGCAGCGCGCGCAGGCCGACGTCCAGCGCCGTCTCGTCGAGCAGGAACTTCGGCGAGTGGTTGCTGGGCGCGGTGGCCGGATCGATGCCCTGCCCGGTCGAGCCGACGAAGAAGAACATCGCCGGCACCTGCTGCGCGTACAGCGAGAAGTCCTCCGAGCCCATCTGCAGCGGCGGCTCGTAGACATTGTCCTTGCCGACCACGGCCTGCAGGCTGGGCAGCATGCGCGCGGTCAACGCCGGATCGTTGACCGTGGCCGGGTTGCCGTCCTTCTCGTAGATGTCGGTGGTGGCGCTGGCGCCGTGCGCGGCCGCGGTGTGCTCGGCGACGCTGCGCAGGTCGGCGAAGATCTGCCGGCGCATGTCCGGGTCGAAGGTGCGGATGGTGCCGACCATCTCCACCGCGTCGGGGATGATGTTGTAGCGGATGCCGCCCTTGATCGCGCCGAAGGTGAGCACCGCCGGCTGTTTGGACAGGTTGGCGCGGCGGCTGACGATGGTCTGCGCGGTGCCGATCAGGTCGGAGGCGGCGACGATCGGGTCGATGCCGTTCCACGGCGCCGAGCCGTGGGTCTGGCGGCCGTTGACGGTGATGGCGAAGCGGTCCGACGCGGCCATCAGCGGGCCGCCACGCACGGCGATCTGCCCGGCCTGGACGCTGGAGAACACATGCAGGCCGAACACCGCCTCCGGCTTGAAGTCCTTGAACAGCCCTTCCTTGAGCATCAGTTCGGCACCGCCCTGCTCCGGCGGCGGCGCGCCCTCCTCGGCCGGCTGGAAGATCAGCATCACTTCGCCGGGCAGCGTGTCGCGCATCGCCACCAGCGCGTCGGCCACGCCGAGCAGGGTGGCGGTGTGGGCGTCGTGGCCGCAGGCGTGCATCACCCCGACCTTCTCGCCGCGGTACTCGGCGGTGGCGGTGGACGCGAACGGCAGCCCGGTCTGCTCGGTCACCGGCAGTGCGTCCATGTCCGCGCGCAGGGCGATCTTGGGGCCCGGCAAGCCGCCCTTGATGACCGCGACCACGCCGTGCACGGCCACCCCGGTCTTCGGCTGCAGGCCCATCGCGCGCAGGCGTTCGGCGACCTTGGCGGCGGTGCGCGCTTCGCGGTTGGACAGCTCCGGATGCTGGTGGAAGTCGCGGCGCCACTCCACCACCTGCTGCTGCAGGCGCGCGGCGGCGGCCGCGACCTCGGGGCGCTGGGCATCGCCGGCCAGCGCGGCCGCAGGGGCCAGGGCGCACGCCAGCGCGGTCAACACAACGGTCTTGCGGATCATCCAGGCATTCCTCGTCGGCAATCGAGAGGTGAATGTAGGGCAAACGAACCGGGGCGACGAGTGTCAACCGATGCCGCGCGGAACCGTTCACCCCCCTTGCCGGTCAGAGCGCGTGGCCCATCGGTCATGCAGCCGCTGTCATGGCCCGGCGTTATGCTCTGCGCCGTTGTGCCCGCCCCTTCGCCCATCGGTTCCTCGGGAGTTTTTGCATGTCGCGTTTCTGGAAGATCGTGCTGCTCGTCATCGCCGTCCTGCTGGCGGCGGGAATCGGCTACCGGATGATGGGGGGCGGCAAGCAGGCCGGGGGCGCGGCACCAACCGCAGGCGGCCCGGGAGGCCGGGGCGGCGGCGACAAGGCACGCGATCCGGTGCCGGTCACCGCGGTGGCGGCCGAACGCAGGAACGTGCCGGTGTATGTCACCGCGCAGGGCACGGTGGCCGCCTACAACACGGTCACGGTCAGCCCGCAGGTGGGGGGCGAGCTGCTGAGCGTGGACTTCAAGGAAGGGCAGACGGTGAAGAAGGGCGACCTGCTCGCCCGGATCGACCCGCGCACCTTCCAGGCCCAGTACGACCAGGCCATCGCCAGCCAGCGCCAGAACCAGGCCCTGCTGGCGACCGCCCAGTCCAACTACGAACGCTCCAATTCCGAGGCCTACCGCCAGTACGTGGCGCAGACCGACCTGACCACCCTGCGCAACCAGGTCGCGCAGTACCAGGCCGCGGTGGCGGCGGCCCAGGCCAGCGCCAACCAGAGCAGGGTGCAGCTGGGCTACACCCGCATCGTCTCGCCGATCGACGGCGTGGCCGGCATCCGCGCGGTCGACCCCGGCAACGTGGTCAGCGCCGGTACGGCGATCGTCACCCTGACCCAGCTGCAGCCGATCTACGTGCTGTTCAACCTGCCCGAGCAGCAGTTGGAGGCGGTGCGCGCGGCGCAGGGCAAGGGACCGCTGGAAGCCGCGACGCTGGACCGCGCCGGCGGCAGCGTGGTCAACGCCGACGGCAGGCTGCAGGTGGTGGACAACCAGATCAGCGCCAGCAGCGGCACTTTCCGCCTGCGCGCCGAGTTCCCCAACGCCGACCAGGCGCTGTGGCCGGGCCAGTTCGTCAACGTGCGCATGAAGCTCGACGAGCTGCCCGACGCGGTGGTGGTGCCGGCCGAAGCTGTGCAGCGCAGCAGCACCGGCGACTTCGTCTACCTGATCAAGCCGGACAACACCGTCACCTTGCGCGAGGTGGTGCAGGGCGGCCAGGTCGACGACAGCCACGTGGTCATCAGCAAGGGCCTGCAGCCGGGCGACAAGGTGGTGACCGAGGGCCAGTTCCGGCTCAAGGAAGGCGTCGCGGTCAATCCGCTGCAGCCGGGGCAGGCGCCGCCGGCACCGACCGAGGCGCAGCTCAAGGCTGCCAGCGAGAAGCGTGGCGGCGGCGGCCGGGGTGGCCGTGGCCCGCGCTGAGGCGCGACCGCTGCCTGCCGCGCGCGACGGCGCGGCGCGGGCACCGGCTCCCTATGCACGCGTGAACACCCGGTGCGGTGCACGCGACGCGCGCGGCCGGAGCTGGGGCAGGCACTGACCGCCCCGCGCCGCGCACACTCTCACCACAGGAATCGACCGTGGGCTTCTCGACTCTCTTCATCCGCCGCCCCATCGCCACCTCGCTGCTGATGGTCGGGCTGATGCTGCTCGGCATCCTCGGCTACCAGCGCCTGCCGGTTTCGGCCCTGCCCGAGATCGAAGCACCCAGCCTGGTGGTGACCACGCAATACCCCGGCGCCAGCGCGCAGACCATGGCCTCGCTGGTGACCACGCCGCTGGAGCGGCAGCTGGGCCAGATCTCCGGCCTGGACCTGATGACCTCCGACTCCTCGGCCGGCCTGTCCACGATCGTGCTGCAGTTCTCGATGGAGCGCGACATCGACACCGCCGCCCAGGACGTGCAGGCGGCGATCCGCCAGGCCACCCTGCCCGGCTCGCTGCCGTACCAGCCGGTCTACAACCGGGTGAATCCGGCCGACGCGCCGATCCTGACCCTCAAGCTGGCCTCGGACACGCGCCCGCTGCGCGAGGTCAACGACCTGGCCGACTCGGTGCTGGCGCAGCGCCTGTCGCAGGTGGACGGCGTCGGCCTGGTGTCGATCGCCGGCAACGTGCGCCCGGCCGTGCGCATCCAGGCCAATCCGGCGCAGCTGGCCAACATGGGCATGACCCTGGAAGACCTGCGCAGCGCGCTGACCCAGGCCAACGTCAACGCGCCCAAGGGCTCGCTCAACGGCAAGACCCAGAGCTACACGCTGTCCACCAACGACCAGCTCAGCGACGCGGCCGACTACAACGACATCATCGTGCGCTACCGCAACGGCGCGCCGGTGCGGCTGCGCGACGTGGCCAGCGTGGTCGACGGGGTGGAGAACGACCAGATCGCGGCCTGGGCCGACGGCAAGCCGGCGGTGCTGCTGGAAGTGCGGCGCCAGCCCGGCGCCAACATCGTCAAGACCGTGGAGAGCATCCGCCAGATCCTGCCCGGCCTGCAGGGCATGTTGCCGGCGGACGTGAAGCTGGACGTGTTCTCCGACCGCACCGTCACCATCCGCGCCTCGGTGCACGACGTGCAGTTCACCCTCATCCTGACCATCTGCCTGGTGGTGGCGGTGATCTTCGTGTTCCTGCGCCGGCTGTGGGCCACGGTGATCCCCTCGGTGGCGGTGCCGCTGTCGCTGCTGGGCACCTTCGGGGTGATGGCCTTCGCCGGCATGTCGCTGGACAACCTGTCGCTGATGGCGCTGACCGTGGCCACCGGCTTCGTGGTCGACGACGCGATCGTGATGATCGAGAACATCGTGCGCTACATCGAGCAGGGCAAGGACGGCCAGGATGCCGCCGAAACCGGCGCCAGGGAGATCGGCTTCACCGTGCTGTCGCTGACCGTGTCGCTGATCGCGGTGTTCCTGCCGCTGATCCTGATGCCCGGCGTCACCGGTCGCCTGTTCCACGAGTTCGCCTGGGTGCTGTCGATCGCGGTGGCGATCTCGATGCTGATCTCGCTGACGCTCACCCCGATGATGTGCGCCTACCTGCTCAAGCCCGACGCGCTGCCCGAGGGCGACGATGCCCACGAGCGCGCCGCCGCGCAGGGCAAGGTGACGGCGTGGTCGCGGCTGGTGCACCTGTACGAATCCAGCCTGGACTGGGTGCTGCGCCACCAGCGCATGACCCTGGGCATCGCCCTGGGCTCGGTGGTGCTGACCGTGCTGCTGTACATCGCCATTCCCAAGGGCCTGCTGCCCGACCAGGACACCGGCATGATCACCGGCGTGGTGATCGCCGACCAGAACGTGGCCTTCGAGCAGATGCAGCAGCGCACCCAGGCGGTGGCCGAGGCGTTGCGCCAGGACGCGGCGGTGACCGGCGTGGCCGCCTACATCGGCGCCGGCTCGATGAACCCCACGCTCAACCAGGGCCAGCTGAACATCGTGCTCAAGGACCGCGGCGAGCGCGGCAGCCTGGACACGATCCTGCCGCGGCTGCAGGCCGCCGCCGCGCACATCCCCGGCGTCGCGCTGTACCTCAAGCCGGTGCAGGACGTGACCCTGGACACGCGCGTGGCCGCCACCGCCTACCAGTTCTCGCTGTCGGACATGGACAGCCGGGAGCTGGCCGAACAGGCCGCGCGCGTCACCGACGCGCTGCGCCGCCTGCCGGAGCTGGCCGACGTCGACAACAACCTGGCCGACCACGGCCGCGCCCTGCACGTGGAAGTGGACCGCGACAAGGCCAGCCGCTACGGCGTGCCGATGCAGACCATCGACGACACCCTGTACGACGCCTACGGCCAGCGCCAGATCTCCACCATCTTCACCCAGCTCAACCAGTACCGCGTGGTGCTGGAGGTGGCGCCGGAGTTCCGCACCGCCGACGCGCTGATGAACCAGCTGGCGATCGGCAGCAACGGCAGCGGCGCGCTCACCGGCAGCAACGCCACCACCCTGGGCCAGGTCAGCTCCAGCAACTCCTCCACCGCCACCGGCATCGGCAACAGCAACACCGGCATCGCGCTGGGCGCCGGCGGCAGCATTCCACTGTCGGCCATCGCCACCGCCACCCCGGGCACCGCGCCGCTGGTCGTCAGCCACCAGCAGCAGCTGCCGTCGGCGACGATCTCGTTCAACCTGGCCCCGGGCTATTCGCTGTCCGAAGGCGTGGCGGCGATCAACAAGGCCGTGGCCGCGCTGCAGCTGCCGCCGCAGATGCAGGCGCAGTTCGTCGGTACCGCGGCCGAGTTCTCCAGCAGCCAGACCGACGTGGTGATGCTGCTGCTGGCCGCCATCGCGGTGATCTACATCGTGCTCGGCGTGCTCTACGAGAGCTGGATCCATCCGCTGACCATCATCTCCACCCTGCCGCCGGCCGGGGTCGGCGCGCTGCTGGCGCTGTACCTGTGCGGGATGAGCCTGTCGGTGGACGGCATCGTCGGCATCGTGCTGCTGATCGGCATCGTCAAGAAGAACGCGATCATGATGATCGACTTCGCGCTGGACGCGCAGCGCGCCGGCATGAACGCCTTTGACGCGATCCGCCGCGCCTGCCTGCTGCGCTTCCGCCCGATCATGATGACCACCGCCGCGGCCATGCTCGGCGCGCTGCCGCTGGCGCTGGGCACCGGCATCGGCTCGGAGCTGCGGCGCCCGCTGGGCGTGGCCATCGTCGGTGGCCTGCTGCTGTCGCAGCTGGTCACGCTGTACACCACGCCGGTGATCTACCTGTACTTCGAGCGGTTCTCCGAGTGGGCCGCGCGGCGCCGCGAGCAGCGCGCGGCCGCACGCCTGCAGGCCGCCGGCAAGCGCACGGCATGAACATCTCCGCGCCCTTCATCAAGCGCCCGATCGGCATCAGCCTGCTGGCCATCGGCCTGTTCTTCGCCGGCCTGCTCTGCTACCTGCGGCTGGGCGTGGCGGCGCTGCCGAACCTGTCGATCCCGGTGATCTTCGTGCAGGCCAGCAACATCGGCGCCGACGCCGACACCATGGCCGCCACCGTCACCGCGCCGCTGGAACGCCACCTCGGCCAGGTGCCGGGCATCAGCACCATGCGCTCGAGCAGCAGCGACGGGCGCAGCATGGTGTTCCTGATGTTCGACACCAGCCGCGATATCGACGCCGCCGCGCAGGACGTGCAGGCGGCGATCAACGCCGCCATGGCCGACCTGCCGGCCGGCATCAACACGCCCACCTACCAGAAGGCCAACCCCAACGACGACCCGGTGATCGCGCTGTCGCTGACCTCGGACACGCAGTCGGTCGCGCAGCTCTACAACCTGGCCGATTCGCTGCTGGCGCAGCGTCTGCGCCAGTTGCCGGGGGTATCGCAGGTGGACATCGCCGGCGCCTCGACCCCGGCGGTGCGGGTGGACCTCAACCTCCGCGCGATGAACGCGCTGGGGCTGAGCCCGGACGACCTGCGCAACGCCATGCGC
The DNA here is from genome assembly GCF_046267925.1 of Stenotrophomonas sp. Y-13. Taxonomy (NCBI): domain Bacteria; kingdom Pseudomonadati; phylum Pseudomonadota; class Gammaproteobacteria; order Lysobacterales; family Lysobacteraceae; genus Stenotrophomonas; species Stenotrophomonas sp. Y-13. Next base: position 311,636 of record NZ_CP176501.1, on the reverse strand, counting down.
GCGGCCAACGTGGCCTCGCCGCTGGGCTTCCTCGACGACGGCCGCAGCCAGACCGCCATCGTCCTCAACGACCAGGTACGCAGGGCCGCCGATTTCGCCAACATCGCCATCGCCAGCCAAGACGGCGCGGTGGTGCGGCTGAAGGACATCGCCACCGTCTACGACGGTCAGCAGGACGCGTTCCAGGCGGCCTGGTTCAACGGCAAGCGCGGCGTGCTGATGTACGTGTACCTGCGCAGCGGCGCCAACCTGGTGGCGACCGTGGACCGGGTCAAGGCGGAAATGCCGGCGCTGTCCAGCCATCTCGATGCCGGCACCACGCTCACCCCCTACTTCGACCGCACCCCGACCATCCGCGCGTCGCTGGCCGAGGTGCAGATCACCCTGATGATCAGCCTGGCGATGGTGGTGCTGACCATGGCGCTGTTCCTGCGCCGGCTGGCGCCGACGCTGATCGCCGCGGTCACCGTGCCGCTGTCGCTGGCCGGCGCGGCGGTGGTGATGATGGTGCTGGGTTTCACCCTCAACAACCTGACCCTGCTGGCGCTGGTCATCGCCATTGGTTTCGTGGTCGACGACGCCATCGTGGTGATCGAGAACATCATGCGCCACCTGGACGCCGGCATGCCGCGCCTGCAGGCGGCGATGGCGGGTGCGCGCGAGATCGGCTTCACCATCGTCTCCATCACCGCCTCGCTGGTGGCGGTGTTCCTGCCGATCATCTTCGCCCAGGGCATGCTCGGCGCGTTCTTCCGCGAGTTCACCCTGACCCTGGTGGCGGCGATCATGGTGTCGGCGCTGGTGTCGCTGACCCTGACCCCGGCGCTGTGCGCGCGCTTCCTGCAGCCGCACGCGGCACACGTGCGCGAATCGCGCATGCACCGCCTGCTCGACCGCGTGCACGGCGGCATGCTGAAGGTGTACACGGTGGCGCTGGACTTCTCGCTGCGCCATGCGCTGCTGCTGGCGCTCACCCCGCTGCTGCTGATCGTGGCCACGTTCTACCTGGCCGGCGCGGTCGGCAAGGGCAACTTCCCCGAACAGGACACCGGCCTGATCTGGGGCCGCGCCAGCTCCAGCGCCACGGTGTCGTTCAACGAGATGAGCCAGCGGCAGCGGCGCCTGAGCGACATGTTTCTGGCCGACCCGGCGGTGAAGATGGTCGGCTCGCGGCTGGGCTCCAGCCGCCAGGGCAGCAGCGCGCAGTTCAACATCGAGCTCAGGACCATGGCCGAGGGCCGGCGCGAGCCGACCAGCCTGGTGGTGGCCCGGCTCAGCGCCAAGGCGGCGCAGTTCCCGGACCTGGACGTGCGCCTGCGCGCCATCCAGGACCTGCCGTCCGACGGCGGCGGCGGTGGCGGCCAGGGCGCGCAGAACCGCGTCACCCTGCAGGGCAACGATGCCGCGCAACTGGCCGAATGGCTGCCCAAGCTGGTCGAGGTGCTGAAGCAGAACCCGAAGCTGCGCGATGTCGGCTCGGACGTGGACAAGGGCGGGCTGATGCAGAAGATCGTCATCGACCGCGAGAAGGCCTCGCGCCTGGGCGTGAGCATCGGCGCGATCGACGGCGCGCTGTACGGTGCCTTCGGCCAGCGCCAGATCTCCACCATCTACGCCGATCTCAACCAGTACGGCGTGGTGGTCAACGCGCTGCCGGAACAGACCGGCAGCCCGGCGGCCATCGACGACGTATACGTGCGCTCCAGCAGCGGGCAGATGATCCCGCTGACCGCCTTCGCCCACCAGGAACCGGGGCTGGCGCCGTCGCAGGTGACCCACCAGAACCAGTACACGGTGATGGACCTGAGCTACAACCTGGCGCCCGGGGTCAGCAGTGGCGAGGGCGACGCCATCGTCAAGGCCGCCATCGACGGCCTGCGCATGCCCGGCGACATCCGCCAGGCCGAACCCGGCGGCTTCCGCCAGGCGCTGGACCCGGCGGCGATGCTGATGCTGATCATCGCCGCCATCGCCACCGTCTACATCGTGCTGGGCATGCTGTACGAGAACCTGGTGCACCCGGTGACGATCCTGTCCACCCTGCCGGCCGCCGGCATGGGCGCGCTGCTGGCGCTGTGGGTGACCAACACCGACCTGTCGGTGATCTCGACCATCGCCCTGGTGCTGCTGATCGGCATCGTCAAGAAGAACGCGATCATGATGATCGACTTCGCCCTGGTGGCGCAGCGCGAACACGGCAGGTCGCCGGCCGAAGCGGTGCGCGAGGCCAGCATCGTGCGCTTCCGCCCGATCATGATGACCACGATGGTCGCGATCCTGGCGGCGCTGCCGCTGGCGATCGGCCTGGGCGAAGGCTCGGAACTGCGCCGCCCGCTGGGCATCGCGATGATCGGCGGCCTGCTGATCTCGCAGAGCCTGACCCTGCTCAGCACCCCGGCGCTGTATGTGATCTTCTCCTGCCTGCAGCAGCACTGGCGCAGCTGGCGCGCACGCCGCCGCGAGCGCAAGGGCCAGCGGCGGATCGCACGGGCCTGATCGTCTCCTGCACGGGGCTACGTTCCGCTGGAACGTAGCCGGGAACGTCCCTGCCTGGCATTGCGCGGCATCGCGGAGATCACCATCGCGGCGACGCAGCCGTCACCCCGGCCAACGGCTGCACGCGGTTCATACGTGCGGGTTTCCGTCCGCAGCGACATGGCCGGCGGATGGAGGCCGGCAGCAGATGGGGCAAGCACAGTCGCGCCGGCAGCCGGCGTGTCGTACCGGCCCCATCGCCACGGATCAGGCCACCAGCTGCGCCAGCGATTCCGCCTGCAGGCGCTCGTAGATCGCGAATTCGTCGGCCACCGTGGCCCCCAGTGCCTGCTCGAACGCTTCGCGGTTGGCGCGCGCCGCATAGGCGCGCTGCTCCTCGCCGCCCAGGTTGGACTGGAAGATGCCCGCGGCGCTGACCGGCAGGAAGTCTTCGTAGACGATGGGTTCGGCGACGGCCAGGCCACGCTCGATCAGCACCTCGGCCGGCAGTGCGCGCTCAGCCACCGGCAGCGCGCGGCCGGCATCGGTCAGCGCGTAGCGGTAGTAGCCCAGGCCCTCGCGGCGCAGGGTGGCGTGGTCGTCGGGGAAGCCGGCGAACGCCGCCTGCAGGCGCTGCATGTAGTCGCGACCGGTGCTGCCGGCGCCGCCGTTGTCGCGCGCCTGGGCCAGCAGCGCGTCGTACAGCGCGCGGCCCTTGGGAGTCAGCGCCAGGCCGCGCTGCTCGATCTCGCCGAAACGCGCGGTATGGGTGCCGGCGGCGTTGTCCTCGCCCGAGGGGAAGTGCACCAGTTCCTCCAGCGCCTTGAAGCTGGTCTGGCGCAGCAGGATCGGGCACGCGCGGCGCGGCGGGCCTTCGATCACCGCCTTGGCGGCCAGGCCGCGCGCGTGCATCGCCGCCTGCGCGGCGTCGATGTCGAGGGTGCGCGGGGTCAGGTGGTTGATGTGCGGGCCACGGAAGCTGACCACATCGGCCACCAGCCGGTGCGCGGCATGCAGGGCGTGGTAGGTCTGCAGCGACACGGTGGCCTCGTTGTGCCAGCGGAAGGTCTCCAGTGCCTCGACCACGAAGCGCCAGGCATCCTCGCCGGACAGGCCGCCATCGCGTTCGCACTGCTCGATGAGCTGCAGCACGCCCGGGGTGAAGATCGTGCGCCGGGACAGGATCCCGGCCGCCTGCGCGCGCAGCGCTTCGTCCTCGATCAGTTCCAGCCGCAGCAGCGAGGTGAACACCCGGAACGGATTGCGGTTCAGCGATTCGCCATCGACCGGGCGGAACGCAGTGGAGTGCACCGGCACGCCGGCCACCGACAGGTCGTAGTAGCCCACCGGCTGCATGCCCATGACCGCGAACAGGCGGCGCAGCGTGGACAGCTCCTGCGCGGTGCCGACCCGGATCGCGCCGTGGCGCTCCACGTCCAGGCGTTCGCGCTCGCCACTGCGCTGCATCTGCGCATCCAGTTCCGGCTGCGCCGCCAGGACGCCGGCGTTGACCTCGCCGACCAGCTCCACAAGCGTGCCGTACAGCGGCACCTCGGTGCGGTACATGTGCGACATCGCCTGCGAGAACAGGCTGCGGATGTGATCGGCGGAGACGAAACGGTCGGCGGTCATGGCGGGGCGCGCGGCGCGGCAGGGGAAACCGCTATTTTCGCCCGGATGGGGTCAGCCGGTCATCCATTGCATTGGATACTTTCGCGGCACCGACGGCACCGCGACGCGGGCGGTCAGTCGTGGCCACGGGCGGCCGCATCGCGGCGCGCGCGGTCACCGAGCTGGCGCTGCAGCAGCGCGTCCAGCCGGATCGGCCGGTCCCAGTGGTCGTAGCTGGCGACCAGGGCGTGGCGCACGGCGCGCCAGTGCAGGTTGTCCGGCGCCACCGGCAGGCTTTCCACCACGGTTCGCCAGCCCTCGCCCGGGAGCCGGCTGCGCGCCTGCACCGGCTCGCGGCAACTGGCACCGATGGCCTGGCCCCAGAAGCAGGCGAACCAGACGTCGCCGGGCACCCAGCCATGCTGCTGCAGCAGCGCCTCGACGTAACCGCGGCGCGCGCCGCCATAGCGCACCAGCTCGTCGATGAAGGCGTCGGGGTAGCGCTCGGCGTAGCGGTTGACGTCGGCCAGCTGGCGGTCGAGCCAGGCATCGCCGGTCCCCGGTTCGTAGGCGGGCGCGGTGGCCGCCGGGTCCGCGGCGGCCGCCTGTGCCGCTGCCACCGCGGGGAACAGGGGCCACGCGGAAACGCACGCAAGCAACGCGGGCAGGCAGCGGCGCAGCCATGCCACCCGTGGCACCGCGCGCACGCGCCGGTTCATCGGCCGGCCGCTTCGATCGCGGCCACTGCCTGCGGCCACTGCCAGGCGGTGTCGGCCAGGCGCAGGCGCGGCTCCTCGCTGGACACGCCGTGCTCGGCCTCGTGCGCCCAGGTCATCGCGTACGGGGTATGCACGCCCCAACCGCCGAGCGCCAGCACCGGTTCGATGTCCGAGCGCAGCGAGTTGCCGACCATCACGAAGCGCTCGGCCGGCAGCCCGAACTCGGCCAGCACCCGGGCGTAGGTGGACGGGTCCTTCTCCGAGACGATCTCGATCCGCGGGAACAGGTCGCGCAGGCCGGAGCGTTCGATCTTCTGCTCCTGGTGGAACAGGTCGCCCTTGGTGATCAGCACCACCGGCCAGCGCGCGGCGATGGCCGACACCGCTTCGCGCACGCCGTCGATCACCTCGACCGGATGCTGCAGGGTGCGGCGGCCGATCTCGACGATCTGGCGCAGGTGGGCGGCGGAAATACGCTCGTCGGTCAGCTCGATCGCCGCCTCGATCATCGACAGGGTCATGCCCTTGGCGCCGTAGCCGAATATCGCCAGGTTGCGCCGCTCCACCTTGAGCAGGTGCTGCGCGGTGCCGGCATCGTGCAGGTCGACGTAGTGGCCGAGGATGGACTCGAATTCCTGCTCGGCCAGGCGGTAATAGTCTTCGCTCTTCCAGAGCGTGTCGTCGCCGTCGAAGCCGACCAGGCCGATGGCGGAAGAGGGGGTGGGAGCGTGGGGTGCGTGCGTCATGCGCCACAGGATAGCAACCCGCCCCCGGGGGAAGAGCGGCCGGCGGCCGCTCTTCCGGGACCGGGGCGCCGGCGCCGGCGCCGGCGCGTTACTTCTGCTGCGAGGCGGTGTAGGTGCGGTATTCGTCCGGGGTCAGCTTGCCGTCCTTGTCGGCATCGGCCGCGTCGAACACCTGCGCCAGCCCGGCGTGGGCCTGCGATTCGGCGCGGCTGATGCTGCCGTCACCGTCGGCGTCCAGGCTGGCCCACGACTGGCCATTGCCGCGGGTGGCGGCATCGTCGGCGGCATCCTGGCCGGTGTCACTGGCCTGCGCCGCCTGCTCGTGCGCCTGGTGCTGCTGTTCGGCGCGGGCGTCCTGGGCCATGGCCGGCATGGCCAGTGCGGCACCGGCGGCGGCGACGAGGGCGAACAGCGGATTGCGGTTGCGAACGGTCATCAGGGGGTTCCTCCTGCGGTCTGGAAAGCGCGGTGATTCCGCACGCCGCCACCCTCGCAGGCCGGTGCTGAATCGCGCACGCCCCGCGGAATCGCCGCAGACACGGCGTTAACCAACGCACGCGCCGGAACCGCTACCGCCCTGGTTAGCGATGCGTGAGCCGCAGGTAAGCCGCGCATTCGGGCGTTCCATCCGCGGCACGCCCGCGCGGATCGGCCGGCGTCAGTCGCCGCGGGTGTCGTCCCTGGCGGTGGCGCGCGGGCTGAACGCCCGCCATCCGAGCCCCACCCCGACCAGCGCGCCGGCCACTTCCAGCACCACCCGCGTGCCCAGCTGGTCGGGGTCGTGGATGCCGGCCAGCGCCAGCCGCGCGTAAAGCGGCGACTCCAGTTGCACCATGCCCAGGTAGAACAGGTTCCAGCCATCCACCCCGGCACCGATCGCAACCGCGGCCAGGCACGGCCAGGCGATCGCATGGCCCGCCGACAGGCCGCTGCGGCGGCACACCTGCCACCACAGGGAAAACACCACGAAGCCGACCGCCAGCGCGATCAGGGCTGCTTCCAGCGAGCCCAGCAGGCCGTAGTGGAGTTCCAGGTTCATCGGGGGTCGGTCATGGCAACGGGGACGGCGCAGTGTAGCCGGCGGCACACAGCCTGCAGGTGCGCCGGCGGCCGCGCTGCGGCTTTGCTGGCCACGCCATCAGGTGCCGACACGCCGGCAGCGCCGCCGGACGCGGCGCCGATGGTGCTAGCGCACCGGGAAATCGTAGGCGGTATCGGGCGTCGGCTCGGGGCGGAAGGTGTAGTGCCACCACTCCATCGGGTAGTTGGCGAAGCCCTGGGCCGCCATCGCGTCGAGCAGCAGGCGCCGGTTGTGGCGCTGCTGCGCGGTGATCCCGGGGCTGTCGGTATGCGCCAGCGGATCGAACCGGTCGAAGCCGGTGCCCATGTCCAGCTCCACGCAGCCGCCCTGGCGGCAGTCGAGCAGGCCCAGGTCGACGGTGGCGCCGCGGCTGTGCCCGGAATGCTCGGCGATGTAGCCGTCCAGCAACCGGCTCTTGTCGATGTTCGGGTAATAGCGGGCCTTGGCCTGCTGGTCACCCGGGTCGTGCGCCCAGGCGACGAACGACTGCACCGAGCGCACCGGGCGGTAGCAGTCGTACAGGCGTAGTGCGTGGCCCTGCGCCTGCAGCGCGCGCTGCACGCGCGCCAGCGCCTGCGCGACCGGGGCGAGCAGGTAGCAGCGCGGTGCGTCGTATCCGGGCACCGGGCGGCCGGTGAAGTTGTCGCTGCCGGCATAGCGCATGTCCAGCGAGAACCCGGGCGCCAGGGTGGCGACATCCAGCATGCCGGCCTGCGCCGGGGTGGCCGCCGGGGACACCGCCGGTACCGCCGCCTGCGCCGCGGCGCAGGCGGCCAGCACAGGCAACGCGATCCAATACCGGACATTCATCGCAATGGCTCTGCCCATGGCTCAGGCGCGCCCGCGCAGGTAGCCGTTCAGGCCCTTGGCACGCAGCAGCTGCGCGGCACCGGCCCAATCCAGCGGCTTGCCGCTGTCCAGGCGCTCGAGCACGGCGACGATCGCCAGTTCCACCTCGGGCAGCTGCGCCGCCTCGGCCAGGCGCGCGCGCTGGTCGATCGCCTCGAACAGCACGCGGTTGGCCTCGGCATAGCTCAGCGGCGCGGTGTTGCCGTGCCGCGCGCGCCAGCGCTGGCCGTCGAGCACGGCGTTGACGTGCGACTGGATCAGGTAGGTGGCGCGGCCGATCAGCTTGAGGTTGCCCGGCTGCACCGCGGTCATGGTGTTGCCCACGGTGCGCCCGAGCCGCGCCATCACCGCGGTCGAATGCGCGTTGAGCAGCATCTTCAGCGCCAGCGTGCGGTCCAGGCCGAGCGGGTCGTTGCTGCGCGGCAGGTCCAGCGCGACGCCCGGCGCCGCGCCGTCCAGCGCGCGGGAATCATCGCCGGTGCCGGCGCCATGGCCCACGGTGACGGCGAGCCGGCCGGCGCCGGCATCGGCGAACGCCTGCCACCATTGCCGGGCCAGTGCGTCCACCGGCTCGCCGGCGTAACGCAGCAGCACGCCGAGGTCGCCCGCCTGCGGCGGCAGCCGCTCGCGGTTGCCCGGCGACCAGGACAGGTCGTACAGCGCCTGCTGCTCGGCGCCGGCGCGTTCCAGGCTGCGCAGCGCGGTGGCGCGCAGCGCCGGATCGTCCACGTTCTGCTCGAACTGCGGGCGGTACTGCGCCGCATCCAGCCCGTGGAACGGGCGGTGCAGCAGTGCGTCCCAGGCAGCCTGCGCTGTCGCCACCGGCGCCCACACGCGGATCCACGACGCCGGCGGCGTGGTGTCGGTGCGGTCCAGCGGCGCCAGCCGGAAGGTCGGCGCGCGTTCGGTCACGTCAACGAACACCGGCATCAGCGCCTGCCCGGCCAGGTAGGTGGCGTGGCGGCCGTCGGCATAGGCCTGCGCCTCGCGCGCGGTCCACTGCGCCAGCTGCGGGGCACTGGCGGCCACGCGGCGCTGCAGGCCGGCGAAGCCGCGCAGGCGGCTTTCGATGGTGTCGCGGGCATCCAGCCCCAGGCGCTGCGCATCGGCGGCGTCCAGTTGCGGCAGCAGCAGCGCGCGCAGCGCGTCTTCCAGCACCAGCCCCAGCGCGTACAGGCTGGTGGTGGTGGCCTGCATGCGGGTGGACCCGGTGATGGCCTGCGGCCCGGTGGGCAGGGCGATCTTGTGGATGCGCGCGTCATCGAGCACGCGCCGGCTGCGCTCGAACGGGCGCAGCACCTCGTCCGGGTTGTTGTAGACGAACCAGACCCGGTCGGTACCCGCACCGCGCTGGTCGGCGGCGGCCAGCGCGGTGCCGATCACCGCCGACGTCTCGCCGCCTTCGGTCACCGCGAACACCACGTCGTCGGCGCCGATGCCGTCGTCGCGCATCTGCAGCGCGCCGATCAGCTGCAGGTCCTCGAAGCCTTCCAGCGAGCTGATCAGCGCGCGGTCGCCACCGGTGATCTCGCCACGCACGCGCTCGCCCAGCCCGGCCGGCAGCCGGGCGGCGATGCGCGGCCACGCCGGGTCGGCCTGCAGGCGCTTCCAGAACGGCCGCCACACGCCGCTTTCCAGGGTCTCGGCCAGGCGCCCGGTCGAGCCGGTGCCGTAGAAGTAGATGCGATGGCCGTCACGCAGCGCGCGCTGTACCTCGCTCGAGGCGGCGTGCAGCTTCGCCATGCGCTGCGGATCGTCGGCCAGCGCGGCGAAGGCGCGGGCCACGTCCTCGTCCACCGAGAACAGCTGCGCCAGCGCCTGCGCCGGGTCGTGCGCGGCGACTTCACTCAGGTTCCAGGTCCGGGGATGGCGTTGTTCGGTCAGCAGCGTATGCAGTTGGAACTGGGTGCGCTGCTGCACGAACCCGGTGGAGGCCGGTGACGGCGGCAGCCCCAGCCGCTCGCCGGCATCGGCGGCAAGCGCGGCCGGGCTGATCGCCGCCAGGCTCAGGGCGAACGTCATGGCAATGCGTCCAGTACGGGGGAAGGAGGCACGGTTCGGTCGGGTCATGCGGCCGCCTCAGGGGTTGGCGGCCGGGGCGGCCAGGTTGCCCGCGGCCAGCGCATGCAGGATGCGCAGGTCCTCGGCGTCCAGTTCGCTGCCACCCTGGCCGCGGAAATGGTTGCGGAACGCGCGCACGGTGGCGGCGCGGTCGTCCAGCGGGTAGCCGATCAGGCGCAGCGCGGTCCATGGGTCGAACCCGGCCGGCGCCGGCGGCGCATCGGCGACGGGCCAGCGGCCGAAGCCGGCATCGGCCAGGCGCTTCCACGGGAACAGCGGGCCCGGGTCGGGCTTGCGCGTCGGCGCCAGGTCCTGGTGGCCGATGATCTGGCTGCGCGGGATGCGCAGGCGCGTGCACAGGTCCTCCAGCAGCACCAGCAGGCTCTGCACCTGCGCCTCGGCGAACGGCGACCTGCCGTCGTTGTCCAGCTCGATGCCGATCGAGGCGGAGTTGAGGTCGGTGAACGGGCCCCAGCTGCCGGCACCGGCATGCCAGGCGCGGCGCTCGTCGCTGACCAGCTGGTAGCGGGTGCCGTCGGCACCGATCAGGTAGTGCGCGCTGACCGGGCCGCCACTGTTGCGGCCGCGCAGCGTATCCAGGCTCTGCTGCACCGAATCCTGTTCGGTGAAGTGGATGACGATCAGGTTCGGCCGGCGCACGTCCTGGTTCGGCGAAGGCACCCAGCCTGCCAGCGGGTTGCGCGGCGGCGCGTGGCCGCAGGCGGTGAGCAGGGCCAGCAGCGCGGCTGGCAGCAACAGCTTGGTGGACATCTTCATCAACGCCTCGCTTGCACGACGGTGGTGCGTGGATCAGGGCAGGACCGGCGCGCGGCCTGCCGACAACACGAAGAAAGCGCCTTCGCCGCCGCCGGTTGCCGGGCGGCGGCGAAAGGGGCCCGGCAACCGGGCCCGTGGGCATGTCACTGGAAGCGGTACTCCAGCAGCAGGTTGAACGAACGGCCGCGCGGGTCGGCCACGCGCGCTTCCCAGCCGGCGCCGTCGCCATCGTCCAGGTAGCGGACGGTGAACGGCGGATCGGTGTTGAGCAGGTTGCGGATGCCGAACGTCGCCTTCAGGTTCTCCATGCCGGTCCAGGTCAGGCTGTAGTTGTAGGTGATGTAGGCATCGACGTTGCCGTCCCACGCCGGCGGGTTGTAGCCGTTGACGATGCCGCCCGGCTTCCAGTCCTTGTAGCCGCCACGGTAGACCTGGGTCAGCGTGTGCGCCCAGTCGCCCCGCGCCCAGCCGGCGCTGACGGTGTGCTTCCAGCGGATCGGCAGGTTGTAGTAGCGCTCGTACTCGCCGACCAGGTTATCGCTGTAGGGCAGGCTGTCGAAGGTCTTGGTCCTGAACGTATCCAGGTAGTTGCCGTTGAGGTGGACGTTCCAGGTACCGCCGGCCAGGTCGCCGCGCACGTTGGAGTCCAGCTCGATGCCACGGGTCAGGGTGCCGCCGGTGTTGATGTAGCGCTGGTCGATGGCGATGATCTTGCCGCCCGAATCGCGGATGAAGTTGGAGGCGTACAGCGGGTAGTTGGCGGTCATCGTCGACAGGTTGAAGCCGCTGCGGATCGTGTTGGTGCGCTCGATCTCCCACCAGTCGACGCTGACGTTGAAGTTGCCGTTGGGCGCGATCACGAAGCCGATGCTGCGCTGTTCGGCCTCTTCCGGCTTCAGGTTCGGATTGCCGCCGGTGATGATGTCCGGGCGGATCTGCTCGCTGCAGTTGGGCACGTCCGGGTTGTACTGGCCCTTGGGGCAGGTCGCCGGATCGGCCAGGTCAAGGCCGGTGTACTGGCTCTCGGTGATGCCGCGGAACAGCTTGGCGAAATCGGGCACTTTGAAGCCGGTGCTGTAGGAGCCGCGGAACACCAGCCAGTCCATCGGCTGCCACTTGAACGAATACTTCGGGTTGGTGGTGCCGCCGAAGCCGTCGTAACGGTCGTGGCGCACGGCCAGGTTGACTTCCAGGCTGTCGACCACCGGCAGGTTGACCTCGGCGAACACCGCCTTGACGTTGCGCTGCTTGGGCGACATGTAGTTGGAGGCATCGCCGGGAACGCCGAACACGTAGGCGTTGCCCGCCACCCATTCGGCCGGGCCGCCGAACTCGTATTCCTCGCGGCGCACGTCCACGCCCGCCGCCGCCTGCACGTCGTTGTCGCTCCACAGGCGGAAGCCGAGGCTGCCGCTGAAGCTGGCGTCGAAGGTGGTCGTGGTCGAGGTGCCTTCGTAGATCTGCAGGCCGCTGGCGTCGGCCGCGGCCAGCGCGTCATACGCGGCCTGGGACTGGCTCTGGCCCGGCATCAGGAACGGGTTGAGCACGCCATTCTTCAGCGCCGCCTTCAGCTGCGGGGTGTAGTAGTAGCCGCCGGCGGTCACCGACTCGGCCTTGCTCTGCGCGCGCGACAGGCCGATGTTGTAGTCCCAGCTGCCGAGGCTGCCGGTCATGCCCAGCAGCGCGCGGTAGGCCTTGGTGGTGGTCTCGATCTGGCGCGGGCCGCAGACTTCGCAGCGCCAGCGGTAGGCGATGGGGCTGCCGTAGACCAGGTTGGCCTGGTTGCCGAAATAGTCGTGCAGCTGGTTGTAGATGGCGTCGTAGGTCGCCTTGGTGTTGGCATTGAGCTCGTAGGCATCGAGCTGGGTGGCGCTGGCGTTGATGCTGGTGGTGATCTGCTGCGCTTCGAACTGGCGCTTGGAGGTCACCTTGGAGCCCATGAACTCGGCGAAGAACTCATGGTTGTCGCCGACCTTGAAGGTGGCGCGGCCGATGCCCTGCACCGTGTCCACCGGCTGCTGGATGGTACGCGCGCGGCCATAGTCCCAGGCGCAGCCGAAGCTGGCGCCGGGGCTGGCCCAGATCTTGTCGCCGTAATCGCCCATCATGTCGCCGCCGTTCACGCAGCCGGCGCCGCCGGGCAGGCGCAGCGTGTTGATGGTGGTCTTGGTGAGGCCGGTGACCGGGTCCTTCAGGCCGCCGCCGATCATGCTGCCGGTGCCAGTGACGATGTTGGCGAACGGCGTGCCGCGGGTATCCGGCGACAGGCCGCGGTCGGCCTGGAAACTGTTGACGAAATCGCGCTGGTTGCCGCGCAGGATCTTGTTCTGCTTCACGTTGACCGCGGCCCAGACGTTCCAGCGGTCGTTGTCCAGGTCGCCCCAGCCACCCAGCAGGCTGCCGTGGAAGATGTTGCCGCCGCCCTCCTCGGTCACGTCGGCGCCGGCGGTGAGGGTGATGCCCTGGTAGTTGTTGCGGGTGATGAAGTTGATCACGCCGCCGATGGCGTCGGTGCCGTACACGGCGGACGCGCCGTCGCGCAGCACTTCCACGCGTTCGATCGCGGCGAACGGGATCGAGTTCAGGTCGACCACCTGGCCCGCCAGGCCGTGCGCGGCGACGCGGCGGCCGTTGAGCAGCACCAGGGTCGCGTCGGCGCCCTGCCCGCGCAGGTTGGCGCCGGATACGCCGTTGTTGCCGCGGGTGCCCGGGGGCGCGACGCCGCTGTTGGCGGCCAGGCTGTCCGGGCCGCTGCTGGCGATGTTCAGCTGCTGCAGCAGCTGTTCGGCCGAGGTGATGCCCTGGGCCTCGATCTCGGCTTTCTGGATGATGGTGACGGGCATCGCCGCTTCGACGTCGGTGCGCTTGATGCGCGAGCCGGTGACTTCGATCTTGTCGAGCGTGCGCGCCTCCGGCGACGCCGGGGAAGCCGCGGGCTGCGCCTGCGCGAACGCGGCCAGCGGGCTGCCGAGCGCCAGCAACAGTGCGGCGCTCAGGTGGTGCATGCGGGGGGGACGTGCGGTTGCGGACATGCTCTCTCTCCAGAAAAGGGCGCGTAACGTGGGTGCTGCAGGAGCGATGCCGGCGCCCTTGCTCATCCGGGCTGGCGGGGGTACGACGACCATCCATCGATCCTCAAGGGGGGGCGGCACGATTCCGCCTGGGCAATGGGATCCACGGCCACCGCTGCGGGGGCCGCGCCTCTCCTTCCATGGTTGCACCACACCGGGGAGCGTCCTTGTCTGCCGGCCTGCAACATGCCAGGCCCCGACCGCAGACCTGTCCAGCACCGGGACTGCCACCCGGACGCTGCGTCATGCAGTCCCGGGCGGTGAAGCGGCGGGCGCATGCGCTCCCGCCCAGACCCCGTTTCACAGCTGTTTAACACGGGCTGAATCCGGCGGTCAATAAACTATTCCCCATACCCCAAGGCTATGGAAATAAAATATTTTCGTGATGCGTCGCACAACCCCGGCGCGGCATCACGCAAGCGCGCCTGGCGGACCGAGGGAACCGGGCGCGGGCCGGCGGCCCGTCGCCCACGCCTTCACGGGCAATCGCCCACGCGGCGGAATTCCAGATCCTGGTAGTCGTAGCTGAAGTCGATGTCCGGATCGATGGCGCGCATGTGCAGGGTGCGCTGCGCGCCCTCGCCGGAGAACACCAGCCAGGCCTCGGCGTCTTCGCCCAGCCCCTGCCACTGCACCCACGGGCGTCCGGCCGAGCGCATGACCCGGCCGCGCAGGGCCGGCGATTTCGCCGCGGCGAAGGTGATGCCGGTACCGACCGGGCACAGCGTGACCTGTCCGAACCAGGGGTCGGCCCACACCCCGGCATCGGCGCCGAACTCCCCCGCGGCGACCGCGGCTGCCGGCGCCAGCACCGGGCGCACGTGGCCGGCCGCGCGGCGCTGGGTCCGCTCGCGTTCCAGCAGCCCGGCGTAGTGCAGCACATCATGGCTGGCGGCTGGCGCGGTCTGGCGCTTGAGCAGCGCCTGCATCAGCGCGGTGCGCGCGTCCTCGCCCTCGCCATTGATCAGGATCACCACGCCGCTGCGCCGGTCCGGCAGCAGTGCCAGCGACGAGTACATGCCCGACAACGTGCCGGTATGCGCCACCTTCCATTGCCCGTCCATGTCCGACAGGCGCCAGCCGTAGCCGTAGGCTAGGAAGTGGGTGTTGTCCCAGTCGCGCAGGCGCTGGCCGATGGGCATCGGCATGTGCGCGGTCCACAGCGCACGGCGCTGGGTGGCGTCGAGCCAGCCCGGTACCCGCGCCGGATCGAGCAGCGCCTGCATCCAGCGCAGCATGTCATCCAGGCTGCAGCGCACGCCGCCGGCGGCCATCGACGGGAAGTCGGCAGCGACGTCGCCATCGCGCCCCACCACCACGTTGCGCCCGTCCTGGCGGTAATGCGGCTGGGCGACATTGCCCGCCTTCGCCGGCGACCATTCGCCGACCTGGCAGCGGTCCATGCCCAGCGGCCCGAAGATCTCCTGCCGCACCAGTGCCGCGTATGGCTTGTCGGCGGCTGCCGCGGCCACCTCGCCGGCCACCACGTAGAGCAGGTTGTCGTAGGCGTAGTCGGCGCGGAAGCTGCCGGCCGGCTTGAGGTGCGCCAGCCCGGCGATGATGTCCTGGCGGCTGAAGTGGTTGGGCTCCGGCCACAGCATCAAGTCGCCGGCGCCCAGCCCCAGGCCGCTGTTGTGGATCAGCAGGTCGCGGACCTGCATGTTGCGCGTCACCCACGGGTCGTACATGCGGAACGCGGGCAGGTACCTGGTCACCGGATCGTCCCAGCGCAGGCGCCCGGCCTGCACCAGCCGCGCCAGCACCGCCGCGGTCATCGCCTTGGTGTTGGAGGCGATCTTGAACAGCGTGTCGCCATCGACGCGCCGTCCCTCGCCGGCGACCAGCTCGCCGCGGGTGGCGACGTGCACCACCTTGCCGTCCTCGATCACGCCCACGGCCAGGCCCGGCAGGCGGTAATGCTCGAAGGCCTGCTGCACCGCCGTGTCGTAGAACGCGGCATCGGCATCGGCGGCGGGTGCGGTGGCGTGCACGATGCCCGGCAGCAGGGCGAGGCACAGCAGGATCGGTTTCATCGGCGCGCTCCGTGCCGTTACGGCGTGTCGGCCGTGGCCGGCGCCGACGGCGCCCGGGCCTGCAGCAGCGACCGGCTCAGGCCGTAGAGGATGCGCCGGTCCTCGGCATCCAGCTCGGCGCCCTCGCTGCGCATGCCACGGAAGTGATGGCGGAAGGACTGCAGGGCGTTGGCGCGGTCGTCCAGCGGGTAGCCGATGGCGACCATCGCCAGCCAGGCGTCGAACGCCGGCGGCGGATCGCCGGCGGCCGGGTCGGGCCAGATGCCGAAGCCGGCCTCGTGCAGGCGCTTCCAGGGGAACAGCGGGCCCGGGTCGATCTTGCGCCCCGGTGCCATGTCCTCGTGGCCGATGACCTGCTGGCGCGGGATGCCCAGGCGCCGGGTCACGTCGTCGAGCAGCACGATGAGCTTTTCGATCTGCACGTCCGGATACGGGCTGTAACCGTCGTTGTCGATCTCGATGCCGATCGACGCCGAGTTGAGGTCGGTGATGGTGCCCCAGCGTCCGTCGCCGGCATGCCAGGCACGCTTGCGCTCGTCCACCAGCTGGTACAGCGTGCCGTCCTTGCCCAGCAGGTAGTGCGCGCTGACCGGGCCGTTGCTGTTGGCGGTCCGCAGCGTGCGCAGGCTGCCCTCGGCGGTCTTGCCGGCGGTGTAGTGCAGCACCACCACCACCGGGCGCCGCGCGTCGAAGTTCGGCGAACGTTCCCACCTGGCCAGCGGATTGCGGTGCGCGCAGGCGCTCAACAGCACGAGCAGCAGCAGCGCCACCAGCAGCCGCGGCAGCCCACGGGCCGGCCCACGTCCGCAGCCCGGCGCCTCGGCAGCACGGGTTTTCCGATGGGTCATGTCCGCCTCCAGTCACTGGCCGGCTGTTCGCCGGACAGCATTTCATCCAGGCTCTGGCGCCGGCGCACCACCGCGTAGCGGTCGCCGTCCAGCAACACCTCGGCCGGCAGCGGCCGCGAGTTGTAGGTGGACCCCATCGATGCACCGTAGGCCCCGGCGCCGAGGATCGCCACCAGGTCGCCGGCCTCGCAGCGCGGCAACGCGCGCGCGGTGGCGAAGGTGTCGCCGGTCTCGCACACCGGCCCCACCACGTCATAGGTCGCGGCCTCGCGCCCGGCGGCGGCGCCCACCGGCACGATGTCATGCCAGGCGTCGTACAGGCTGGGGCGCAGCAGGTCGTTCATCGCCGCGTCCAGCACCAGGAAGCGGCGTGCCTGGCCGTGCTTTTCCAGCAGCACGCGGGTCAGCACGATGCCGGCCTCGGCCACCAGCCAGCGGCCCGGCTCGACCAGGATGCGCCCGCCGAAGCCGGCCAGTGCCTGGCGGATGGCATCGGCATACGCGCGCGCATCCGGCGCCTGCTCGCCTTCGCGGTAGCGCACGCCCAGCCCGCCACCGACGTCGATGCTGGCGATGGCGTGCCCGGCCGCGGCCAGTTCCTTCCAGAACGCGGCCATGCGTGCCAGCGCCTCGCGCACCGGGTCCAGGCTGAGCAGCTGCGAACCAATATGCATGTGCAGCCCGTCCAGGCGCACGTCGGGCCATTGCGCCTTCGCGTCGAACCACGCGCGCGCCTCGGCGATGGACACGCCGAACTTGTTCTCGGCCTTGCCGGTGGAAATCTTGGCGTGGGTCTTCGCGTCCACGTCGGGGTTGATCCGCACCGACGCGACCGCGGTGACGCCACGCGCGGCGGCGATGCGCTGGATCGCGTCGAGCTCGGCGCGGGACTCGATGTTGAAGCGGCCGATGCCCACGTCCAGCGCCAGCGCTATCTCGGCGTCGGACTTGCCCACGCCGGAGAACACGATGTCGGCCGCGGCGATGCCGGCGCGCAGCGCGCGTTCGAGCTCGCCACCGGACACGATGTCCGCACCCGCGCCTTCTTCGGCCAGCAGGCGCAGCACCGCGCCGTTGCCGTTGGCCTTGACCGCGTAACGGATACCCGCGTCCAGCCCGGACAGCGCCTCGCGCAGCGCCCGTACCCGCTGGCGGATGGCCGGCGCGGCATAGACATACAGCGGGGTGCCCTCGCGGGCCGCCAGCTCCACCAGGTCGGCCTGCCGGAACGCCTCCGGCAGACCGCACAGGCCATCTCGTGTGAATCCCTGATCCAAGGCATTGCTCCAAAAAAAGATGGCGGCCCCCATGCAGGGGCCGCCAGAGGAGGAACTCAGTACCGCAAATCCATCATGGTGCGCCGCGGCCCGGTCAGAAGTTCCAGGTCACGACCAGATTCGTGTAGCGCGGTGCCTGCCAGTGGGTGCCCTCGCCGAAGTAAGGCATCTTGGTCCCCGGAGTGCTCTCGTAGCGGGAGTGGACGTTCACCACTGCCTGGCGGTTGAGCAGGTTGTAGACCGACAGCCGCGCCTTCAGGTCGATGCCCTCGACCGGCAAGGTCCACATCACGCTGGCCCCCAGATCGACCACCCACGGCATGCGACCGAACGCACCGCGCTCGGTGTATACCAGTTCGCGGTTGGCCCAGCTCGAGCAGTTGGCGGTACACAGCCAACCCGAACCACCGCCGCTGTACTCGCCCGGACCACCGGCGTTGCGGTTGTCGTTCGGCCACACCACGCCGAACGCGGTGATCGGGCCGCCCGAACGCGCCGACAGGGTGCTGCCGAAGGACCACTGCTCGTTGAGCTTGAAGGTGCCACGCAGCTTGAACTGGTGGCGCGCGTCGTTGAACGTCACGCCGTAACGCTCGTTCACCGCCGGGTGGTCGTAGTACTGCACCAGGTTGGTGTCGTTGTAGCCGGTATCCGAGTTCACCGGCCCTTCGATGTTGCCTTCGCTCTTGGACAGGAGGTAGCTGGCGTTGAACGCCCACTTGTCGTTCCAGGCGCGGTCGAGCTGGAACTCCAGCGCCTTGTAGGTACGCCGCGGCCTCTTGTAGCCCATGATGGCGCCGCTGCCCGAGGCCTTGTAGCCGTCCTTGGACGAATCCAGGGTCACCCAGCTGTTGGTGTCCGGGCACCACAGCTGGTTGGTCTCACCCGGGTTGATGATCGGCCAGTCGCCCGAGTACCACGGGCAGCCTTCGACGTGGTTGATGCGCGCATCCTCGACGGCACGGGTCATGCGCCGGTAGGTGGCGTTCACGCCGTACGACCACTCTTCGTTGAGCGCCTGCTGGAAGCCCAGGATGAACTCGTCCTGGAACACCTGCTTGAGGTCGCGTGCCACCGCCGTGCGCACGTCCGAAGGCGCCGGCGCGTTGCCATCGGTGTTGACCGGGCCGATCTGCTGGCCCAGCACCGGCACCAGGTAGGTGTTGCCGGTCGAGCTCTGCTTCTGCGACCAACCCTGGAGCACGTAGTAGGTGTGCTCGTCGGTGGTACCGCCGCCGAAGTAGTCGGCGATCTTGTTGGTCAGCGGGGTGTAGTAGCGACCGGCGTTGCCGAACACCTTCATCGAGCCGTCACCCTGCACGTCCCAGCTGAAGCCAAGGCG
Organism: Stenotrophomonas sp. Y-13; assembly: GCF_046267925.1. Taxonomy (NCBI): domain Bacteria; kingdom Pseudomonadati; phylum Pseudomonadota; class Gammaproteobacteria; order Lysobacterales; family Lysobacteraceae; genus Stenotrophomonas; species Stenotrophomonas sp. Y-13. The sequence goes on along the minus strand of NZ_CP176501.1, from coordinate 292,746 downwards.
CGGCGAGATCATGTCGCTGAAGGTGCTCTTTGCGAACGTGGCGCCCGATGCCAGCTTGTTGTGGAACTGGTCGAAGCGCACGCCCAGGTTCAACAGCAGGTTCGGGGTGACGTTCCAGTTGTCTTCCACGTAGAACGCCTGCGCCTTGGTGCTGACCGGCGACCCGGTGACCTTGTAGCGGGCGTCGATGATGTCGGTGACGCCAGGCGGCAGCACCACGCCATTGACCGAGCTGCCGGCGTTGACCACCAGCGCCTGGTACATGAATCCGTCACCCGGATAGACCACCGAGCTGTCCGAATCCATCACTTCCTGGTCCATGCCGAAGCGGACCAGGTGGTCGCCCAGGGTCCATTCGAAGTCCAGGCGCGCTGCTTCGCGCTTGTCCTCGCGGCTGCTGATGGCGGCGTTGGTCGGGTGGCAGCCCTCGTTGGTCTTCGGGCCGTACTTCTTGGTGTAGCTCGACGCCAGGGTGATGATGCTGCACTCGGCATCCATCGGGCTGTTGCTCAGCGCGCTGCGCTTGTTGACGCCGTACATCGCCTTGGCGACGAAGTTGTCCGTAAGCGTGCCGGTATAGGTCAGCGACCAGTTGTCGCCACCGGAGGAGCCGCTGCTCTGTCCGCTGGAATCACCAAAGACGTTCGTATCCCAGTTGTAGTTGTCGTAACTGGTGGTGACCGAATCGGCCTTGTCCGAGAACGCAAGCAGTTCCAGGCGGTTTCTGTCGTTGATGTACCAGTCGAGCTTGGTGCCCCAGAAATCGTTGTTGCTCTTGGTCTTCCATGCCTCGGTGGTATCGACGTCCTGCGACTTGCTGTCGCGGTTCTCGTACATGGCGAAGAAGAACAACTTGTCCTTCAGGATCGGGCCGGACGCCCATACGTTGGTCTTCAGCAGCGGGCTGCGGTCGCGGCTGGTGCGGTCGCGCTCGTCGATGGTGCCGTCGCGGTGGAAATGGTCCTTCTTCGCCGATGCCCAGGCCGAGGGCTCCATGGTGACCTGGACGCCGCCCTTGAACTCATTGGTACCCGAACGGGTGATGGCGTTGATGACGCCGCCGGTGCTGCGACCGAACTCGGCCGAGTAGCCGCCGGTCTTGATCTGGAACTCTTCGTAGAAATTGAACGGTACCGTCGAGAAGCCCTGGCGACGGTAGGGGTCGGTGACATTGAGGCCATTGATATAGGCCACGTTCTCGGCGACGGACGAGCCGCCGAAGCTCAGGCCGCCGAAGCTCGATCCCGAGCTGACCACGCCCGGCGCCAGCAACGCGACCGCGGCCACACTCTGGTCCACCGGCATGCGCGAAAGCTCTTCGCGGTTGATGTTGAACGAGGACTCGGTCGAGTACACGTCCACCCGGTTGATGATGCGCGAACCGACCACCTGCACCGAATCCAGCGTCACCGGGCCGGTGTCGCTGCCACCCAGGTTGACGTTGGTGGTGCCGCCCAACGAGACGTTGACCGCGACCGGCTCCTTGTCGGCCTGGCCGTCGCGCTTGACGGTCAGGCTGTAGTCGCCCACCGGCAGCTGGCTCAGGCGGTAGCTGCCGTCGCCCCCGGCGGTGACCGTGCGGGTCAGCCCGGTGGCGGTGTTGGTGATGGTGATCTGGTCGCCGGCGTTGGCGCGGCCGGCGATGGCGCCGGTGGCACTCTGCGCCATGACGGTCGGTGCGAGCGCCCCGAGGCACGCACCCAGCGCGACGCTGAGCGCCGCCTTTTTCAGCATTTTCCTGTTCATCCCCTGCTCTCTCCTGCAGTGTTGTGTATTACAGCGGTGTCACGAAGCGTCAATCTTCCGGTGGCGGCAAGACCTGCCACTGGAAGTCGTAGTTCCATTGGTCGAAATAGAGATTGCCGCCCGCCCATTCGGCCTCGCCGCGCTGCGAGTCCACGGTTTCGGAGCGGAAGTGCTGCTTGGCCGGTACCAGCGCCTGCGCGTAGTCGTCGTTGAACGCGATGCGGTAGGCATCCAGCCCGCCGAAGTAGAAATCACGTACCGCCGGCACCGGGCTGTCGAGCGCGCCGGTGGTGACGTCCATCGGCACCCAGCCATAGGGCGCCAGGTACAGCGCGCCCCAGTCGTGCAGGTTGCTGTAACCGGTGGCGTTGTCCGAGTACACCATGCCCGACTGCCAGCGCGCGGGTATGCCATTCAGGCGCAGCAGGCTCATCAACAACAGTGTCTGCTGCCCGCAGTCGGCGTGGGTAGCATGCAGCGCGTGGTCGCTGATGTTGCCGATGGTCGAGTACTCGCGCGCGCCCCCCCAGGGAATGCGGTCGACCGCGTCGAACAACCTGCGCGCGACGCGGTAGGGGTTGGTTTCACTGCCCACCACGCGCCGCGAGAACTCGCGCAGCGCCGGGGTGAACACGATGTGAGGCGCACGCTCGGCCAGGTACGGTGCCAGCGCCGGGTCGTCCGGCGTCGGCTGCACCCTGGCCGGGTCGATGGCGAAATGGCGCGCGTACACGGTGACCTCATAGCTCACCGAGAACGCGGTCGGCGTGCCGGCAACGGCCTTGCGTTCGAGGTAGGCGGTGCGCTGCAGCGTGGCTTCGGGCGCGACCTGCGCCCCGTCCGGCACGCTGCCCAGCAGGTGGATGTCCTGCTGCTGCCCGGGAATGGCCCGCGGGTACGGGATCCAGGCGCGGATGGTCTCGCCGGCCGGTACCGCATCGGCCTTGACCGTGAGCGACTGGGTGACCCGTACCCGCCGCGGCGCGACGCTGCTGGCGGCATCGGCCTGCGCGCGCTCGAGCACCTCCAGGTGATGTGGCGTGACCACCTCGAACGGGCCCGGTGCCGGCGGCCTGATCGCCGGCGAGCGCCGTGCGGCCGCCGCGGCACTGACCCGGAACAGGTTGGACGGTGCGCGGTTGAACCAGCGGCGCTGGCCATCGATGTCCAAGTGCTCGATCAGCCCGGCCTCGTCCCAGGCACGGAACTCGTCCTCGCGCAGGTCGGGAATGATGCGGCGCACGGCGGCCATCGCGTGCTCGCGGTCCAGGCTGAAATCCAGTCGCATGCGGCGCATGCGCTCGCGCTGGAACAGGTAGGCGTCACGCTGGCTGGCGTCCAGTGCCGGCTGCTGCAGTGCAGCGTCAATCTGCGCCTGCGCACCGGCAAAATCACCGCGGTCCACGCGCGCGGCCAGCTGCCCGGGCGTGTCCACGGCGCCCGCCGTGGCGGACACCAGGCACAGCAGCAGGCCTGCCATGAGCCGGTACCGGGCAGGCCTGAAAGCGACTGGGACTTGGCGCAACGCTGGATCCACGGCAACACTTCCACGGGTACGCGGGATAACGGTTGTGTAACACGCGTGCGACAACGGGTCAATAATTTATTCTTGATTTCAAGGAAGAAAGGAATAAGTATTCCAATGCACCCAGAGGGAGTCCTCATGATCGCCACCCCCGTCCATCCCCGCCGCCGGCGCCTCGCCTGGGCGTGCTGGTCCCTGCTGCTCGCCGCACCGCTGTGCGCGGCACCGGCCTTCGCGCTCGGCGCGGCCACCGCTTCGCCGCAGGACCATGCCGGCGTCATCGGCCTGCGCGAGGAATACCTGTCGGCCGCGCACTGGATCGCGCAGTTGTCCGATCCGGACCGGGTGATCCTCGACCGCGCCGGGATCGCGGCGCAGAACGCGCGCATGCGCCAGCTGGACGCGTCGATCCACGATCTGCGCGCACTGCCGGCGAACTTGACGCGCGAATTCGTGCGCGCGCAGATCGAGGCGATTTCACGCCCGCCGACCCGCACGCTGTACGACGTGCAGGGCAAGCCGGTCGACGCCGCGCAGCTGCGCGCGATCAGCGACAACCTGGCGCTGGACCGGATCGGCGAAACCCGCCCGCTGCAGTACGGCCTGGCCGTGCACCGCGCCGCGCTGCGCGCGTTCCCCACCGGGCTGCGCGTGTTCTCCAGCAGCGGCGACACCGACATCGACCGCTTCCAGGAATCGGCGCTGTTCCCCGGCGATGCCGTGGCGGTGCTGCATGAGAGCGCCGATGGCCAATGGCTGTTCGTCGCCAGCGAGCGCTATGTCGCATGGGTGGAGAAGCGCTTCGTCGGCATCGGTGACGCCGCCCAGGTGTTCGGCTACGGCGCCAGCGGCCCGTACCGGGTGATCACCGGCGCCACCGCCACCACCACGTACACCCCGGAAGAACCGCGCGTCTCGCGCCTGCAGCTGGACATGGGCGTGCGCGTACCGGTGCTGGCCGACTGGCCCGCACAGCAACCGGTCAACGGCCAGCAGGGCCATGCCGCGCACGTCATCCAGCTGCCGGTGCGCGACGCCGACGGCCGCCTGGGCTTCGCCCCGGCGCTGTTGCCGCGTTCGCAGGACAGCAGCGACGACTACCTGGCGCTGACCCCGCGCAACCTGCTCACCCAGGCCTTCAAGTTCCTGGGCGAGCGCTACGGCTGGGGCCACTCCTACGACACCCGCGACTGCAGCGGCTTCGTCTCCGAGGTCTACCGCAGTTTCGGCGTGCTGCTGCCGCGCAATACCAGCGCGCAGGCGGTGAGCCCGGCGCTGGACCGCATCGCACTCGGCGAGAAGGACGGCAAGGCGCGGCGCGACGCCGCGGTGGACGCGCTGCAGGTCGGCGACCTGGTCTACATCCCCGGGCATGTGATGATGACCATCGGCCATGCCGACGGCATGGCCTGGATGATCCACGATACCTCCGGTGGCAGCTGGTTCGGTGCCGATGGCAAGCGGGTCCAGGCCCACCTCAATGGCGTCTCGGTGACGCCGCTGCAGCCGATGATGGCCAGCGATACCGCCAGCTACGTCGACCGCATCACCAACATCCAGCGCATCCGCCCGCATACCACCAAATGAAGATCACCGATATCGAACTGGGCATGCTGCGCGTGCCCCTGAAAACCCCGTTCAAGACCGCGCTGCGCACCGTCGAATCGGTCGAGGACATCGTGGTGCTGGTGCGCACCGATACCGGCCACACCGGCTACGGCGAGGCGCCGGCCACCGCGGTGATCACCGGCGACACCCATGGCTCGATCATCGAAGCCATCAACAACTTCATCAAGCCGCGCCTGATCGGCGAGGACATCGCCAACCTCAACCGCATCTGCGGGCTGGTGCAGTCCTCGCTGGAACGCAACACCAGCGCCAAGGCCGCGGTGGAGATCGCCATCTACGACCTGTGGGCGCAGCTGCACGGCGCGCCGCTGTACCAGATGCTCGGCGGCGGCGACCCGGTGATCACCACCGACATCACCATCAGCGTGGATTACATCGACAAGATGGTGGCCGACTCGCTGTCGGCGATCGAGCGCGGCTTCGAATCGCTGAAGATCAAGGTCGGCAAGGACATCGGCCTGGACATCGAGCGGGTCAAGGCGATCCACGCCGCGGTCGAGGGCCGTGCGCTGCTGCGGCTGGACGCCAACCAGGGCTGGACCGCCAAGCAGGCGGTGTATGCCATGAGCGCGCTGGAGAACGCCGGCGTGGTGCTGGAGCTGCTGGAGCAGCCGGTCAAGGCGGCCGACATCGACGGCATGAAGTACGTCACCGAGCGGGTCAATACCCCGGTGATGGCCGACGAGAGCGTGTTCGGCCCGCACCAGGTGTTCGATCTGATCCAGCAGCGCGCGGCCGACATCATCAACATCAAGCTGATGAAGACCGGCGGCATCTCCAACGCGATCAAGGTCGCCGACATCGCCTCGCTGTACGGCATCCCGTGCATGATCGGCTGCATGCTCGAATCGAGCATCAGCGTGGCCGCGGCGGTGCACCTGGCGGTGGCCAAGTCGGGGGCGATCACCAAGGTGGACCTGGACGGGCCGTCGCTGAGCCTGTTCAACCCGGTCAATGGCGGGGTGATCTTCAACGAATCGGAGATCAGCATCACCGATGCGCCGGGGCTGGGCATCACCGAGGTACGCGGGCTGGAGATGCTGAAGGCATGACCGGCATGGCGACGGCAACCGACCTTGTTGCTGTCGCACTCCCTCGCGGGTGGGCCGCATCGCAGGAAGCAGTGGGGAGTGCTTCTGCCGTTGCTTCTGCCGTTGCTTCTGCCGTTGCTTCTGCCGTTGCTTCTGCCGTTGCTTCTGCCGTTGCCGTTGCCGTTGCCGTTGCCGTTGCCCGTGATTTTGCTCTTCGGCTTTTGATTTCCCCGGCCGTAGAGCGGGCCGAGCACCACAGCGGGCCGAGGGGCAAAGAGGCGCACGTGTCTGAGCGAAGCGAGTTGTGCGCCGTCCCCTTGGCACGCGAGGAGCGCAGGGGACCGGCGGGCGCAGCCCGACGGATCGCGTCCCGGCCCGTGTTTCTTTGGGCCACGTTTCTTTGCACGAGCAAAGAAAGGTGGCTCGCTCCCCGGAGGGGGGCGAAAGCCCTTGATCCTGCTTCAGCCGTTGCTTGGGTTTTTGCTCTGGAAAGAAGCAACAGTCAAAGCGCGAAGCAGCCAAGGCATGAAGCAGAGCTTTCGCCCCTGCTTCGCAGGAGCGAGTTACTTCTCTTTGCTCGTGCAAAGAGAAGTAACCAAGAGAAAGCACGCCCCTGCCTCTGCGCCCAGCCCGCTACGCGGGCCGGGTCCACTCCGCCGGCGGGATTTTTCGACGAGACATCCCTGTCTCGTCGAGAAACGACGTGCATCCCTGCACGTCGCCCCTACGGGGTCTTGTCCGCCGGCTCCGTCGCTGCGGAAGGGGACCCGGGACGTCAAAAGCACATGCAACTACAAGAGCAACAGCCGATCTTCCCCCGGCTGCCTTGCCAACGTAACGTCCCGGCTGGATGCCAAGCCTTACCGGCTCCGCAAAATCCTTTTAGAGTCACCCCATCGCAGCCGACGGCCCACCCATGCCACCCCTGGTAAAAATCCGCTCCGAACGCGAACAGATGTCGGCGATCGAACGGCGTATCGCCGACTTCATCCTGGACAACGCGCACCTGCTGCGCGACTACTCGTCGCAGCAGCTGGCCAACGCGCTGGGCATCAGCCAGTCGAGCGTTGTCAAGTTCAGCCAGAAGCTCGGGTTCAAGGGCTACCCGGACCTGAAGTACTCGGTTGGCGCGGCGGTGGCCCTGGCCAGCAACGGCAACGGCAACGTCACCGAATGGCCGCCGGAGAACGATCCGCACGGGTACCTGCAGGTAGCCGAGGGCCTGCGCCGCAGCAAGGCCGCGGCCGAGGAGGAGACCCGCGTCGCCAATCCGCAGGAAGAGGTCGAAGCGGTGATCGCGCTGATCGACGCCGCGCCCAAGGTGTTCGTCTACGGCCTGGGTGACGACGGCCTGTATGCCCGCGAGTTCGCCATGCGCCTGGCGTTGCTGGGCATCCTTACCGTGCAGCATGCCGACCCGATCCTGATGACCGCCAACCTGTCGGCCGCGCGCCCGGGCGATGTGCTGCTGGTGTTCTCCGAGTTCGGCAAGCTGCCGCAGCTGTGGCAGCTCTCGCGCCAGTTCCAGGAGATGGGCGGCAGGGTGGTGTCGATCACCCGCCACACCGCCAACCCGCTGCGCGCGCATGCCGACGCCTCGCTGGCGATCTGCGCGCAGGACCCGCAGCCGCCGGTGGCGCAGCTGCTGTACCGTTGTTCGTTGCAGTACCTGCTGGATTTCGTGTTCGTGCTGCTGTGCCATGCCAACTCCGACCGCCAGCGCCAGCTGGCGTTGAACCAGGAGCGCATCCAGCAGTTGATCGACAACTGATTGCCGGAGCCGTCGCCATGCCTTCCCTGTTCCGTTCCTTCGCCCGCTGCCTGCTGCCGTCGCTCGCGGCGATGGCCGTGGCCACTGCTGCCGGCGCCGCGACGCCGGCCGCGCCGGTGCACGATGCACGCCAGCTGGTAGTGGTCACCACGCCATCGTGGGACAGCCCTGCCGGCCGCCTGCAGGCCTACGAGCGCACCGCGCAGGGCTGGACGCCGCATGGTGCCGGATTCGAGGTATCGCTGGGCCGCAACGGCAGTGCCTGGGGCCTTGGCCGGCACCCGGCGCAGACGGACGGCCCGCAGAAACGCGAGGGCGACGGCCGCAGCCCGGCCGGCGTGTTCGGCATCGGCGAGGCCTTCGGCTACGCGCCGCGGATCGACAGCGCGCTGCCCTACCAGCCGATGCTGGCCACCAGCTATTGCATGGACGTGCCCGATTCCCCGCTGTACAACCGCATCGTCGATGCCGAGGTGGTGGGCAGCGACGCGGTGGAGGGTTCCACCGAGCCGATGCGGCTGGACCTGCACAACCAGGGCGACCGCCGCTACCGCGAGGGCTTCGTGATCGAGCACAACCCCAAGGCCGAGCCCGGACGCGGCAGCTGCATCTTCGCCCACCTGTGGCGGCAGCACGGCGAGGCGACGGCCGGCTGCACCGCGATGGAACCGGAGCACATGTCCGCCCTGCTCGGCTGGCTGGACCCGGCCGCGCATCCGCTGTTCGTGCTGCTGCCCGAGGCCGAGTACCGGCGCCTGCAGCAACACTGGGGTCTGCCGGCGCCTGCGGCCAAGGCCGGTCATTGACCGGCGCCATGCCCGGGCGCTCCCGTATTCCCGCGGCAGGCGGTGCCTGCCACGCCATGGATGGGCGAACCGGTCGCCTCAGGCATCGCCCTGAGGCATGAGGCGCGCCCGGCAGTGGCGCCTCGCTCGTGGCACGGGCTCGCCCCCTGCCCTGTTTCCCTCCTTCCGCAATCCGGCCCTCCATGACCCCAACGACCCGACGTTTCCGGCTCTCCGCTCCCGTCAAAGTGCTGATCTCGCTGCTGGTCGGCGCGGTGGTCGGGCTGTCACTGACCCACCACGACCCGGCGCTGGCACTGCAGGTCGCCGAGTTCGCCCGGCCCATCGGCCGGCTGTGGCTCAATGCGCTGCAGATGACGGTGGTGCCGCTGGTCACCGCGCTGGTGATCGTCGGCGTCAACACCGCCAGCAACGCCGCCGCCTCCGGGCGTACCGCGCGCAACGCGATCCTGGTGTTCATCGTGCTGCTGGTCGCCGCGGCGAGCTTCTCGGCGGTGGTGACCCCGGCGCTGCTGGGCCTGGTGCCGCACGACAGCGCCACCATGCAGACCTTCCGTGCCGCGCTGCACGCGCCGGAGACGCTGTCCAAGGCGCCGACCGCCGCGCAATGGATCTCGTCGCTGATTCCAAGCAACGTGCTGGCGGTGGCGTCGGCCAACGCGATGCTGCCGCTGGTGGTGTTCGCGATGTTCTTCGGCTTCGCGCTGAGCCGGCAGGACGCCGAGCGCCGCGACCGCATCCTGGAGATCATCAAGATCATCGGCGACACCATGATCACCATCGTGCGCTGGGTGCTGTGGGCCGCGCCGCTGGGCGTGTTCGCGCTGGTGCTGGTGGTCTGCGCCGAGGTCGGGATGAGCGTGCTCGGCATCCTCGGCTACTACATCCTGCTGATGTGCGTGGTCTACATCCTGATCACGCTGCTGTTGTACGTGGTGGCGGTGCTGGCCGCGCGCGAGGGCCTGCGCCGCTTCGCCGCCGCGCTGGTGCCGGTGCAGGTCATCGCCGGCAGCACCCAGTCGTCGCTGGCCTCGCTGCCGGCGATGATCGACAGCGCGCGCAACCGGCTGGGCTACCCCACCGCGCTGACCTCGCTGGTGCTGCCGATGGCGGTGTCGCTGTTCCGGGTCACCAGCCCGGCACAGTACATCGCCGTGGCCAGCTTCATCGCCTGGCTGTACGGCATCGACATCACGTTCTCGCAGTATGCGGTGGCGGTGCTGCTGGCCGCGGCGATCAGCATGGGCTCCACCGGGCTGCCGGGCCAGGCCAACTTCATGACCAACAACATGCCGGTCACGCAGAGCATGGGCCTGCCGGTCGAACCGCTGGGCGTGCTGCTGGCGGTGGATACGATCCCCGACGTGTTCTGCACCATCGGCAACACCACCGGCGACATGACCGCCACCTCGATCGTCGCCAGGCGGATGGCGCCGGCCGACGAGGCCTGATCCGCGCGGCGGGCACGCACGATCGTGCATGCCGGCGTGCCTCGCGCGCCGGCTTCGCATAAGGTGTGCGGTTCCACCGCTTGCCGCCCTGGAGTTCGCCATGCCCCGCCCCCTGCTGCTCAGCCTGGCCCTTGCGCTGACGCCCGTCCTGTCCATCACCGCCTGTGCCGCGGACCCGGCCGCGCAGGCCGCGGTCAAGCCGGCGCAATGGCCGTTCACCGCCACCGAGGTGGCCCGCTTCGACAGCCCGTGGGCGATGGCGTTCCTGCCCGACCGCAGCCTGCTGGTCACCGAGAAGGCGGGCAGGCTGGTGCATTTCGACCCGGCCAGCGGCCGCCGCCTTGAGATCGCCGGGGTGCCGCGGGTGGCGCATGCCGGCCAGGGGGGCTTCGGCGATGTCGCCCTGCACCCGCAGTTTGCCCGCAACGGGCTGGTCTACTACAGCTACGCCGAGCCCGGCGCGAACGACACCCGCGGCGCCGCGGTGGCGCGCGCGAAACTGGTGCTCGACGCGCAGGGCGGCGGCCGCCTGGTCGAGCCGCAGGTGATCTGGCGGCAGACGCCGAAGGTGAGCGGCAATGGCCACTACGGGCACCGCCTGCTGTTCGGGCCCGAGGGCAAGCTGTGGATCAGTTCCAGCGAACGGCAGAAGTTCGACCCCGCGCAGGACATGGGTGGCAACCTCGGCAAGATCATCCGCCTCAACGACGACGGCAGCGTGCCCGCCGACAACCCGTTCGCCGCGCAGGGTTCGCCGGCCAACCAGGTGTGGTCGCTCGGCCACCGCAACGTCCTCGGGCTGGCGTTCGACGCGCGCGGGCGGTTGTGGGAAAACGAGATGGGCCCGAAGGGCGGCGACGAGCTCAACCTGATCCGGCGCGGCGGCAACTACGGCTACCCGCTGGTCTCCAACGGCGACCATTACGACGGCCGCGACATTCCCGACCACCACACCCGGCCGGAGTTCGTCGCGCCGAAGGTCAGCTGGACGCCGGTCATTTCCCCGTCCAGCCTGATCATCTACGACGGTGCGCTGTTCCCGCAGTGGCGCGGCAATGGCTTCATCGGCGGGCTGTCGTCGCAGTCGCTGGTGCGCATCGCCTTCGACGGCGACAACGCGCGCGAGGCCGAACGCTTCGACATGGGCGCGCGCATCCGCGCGGTGACGCAGGGCCCCGATGGCGCGCTGTGGCTGCTGGAGGACGGCAGCAACGCGCGCCTGCTCAAGCTGACGCCGCGCACGTAGCCGCCACTGTCGTACGCGGGAGGGCGTGCCGTTGACGCCCCTCGCGCAACGGGCCTGCGCTACGGTTTGTAGCGCAGGCGCAGGTGCAGGCCGATGGCCTGCGTCAGGCCGTAGCAGACCAGGGCGGCAGCCAGGCCCAGGGTCAGCGGGCTGGCGTTGGCGGCGCCGGGCGCCATGCCCTGGCTGAAGGCGCCGTCCTGCCAGCGCCAGGCCAGGCGCGCGACCAGCAGCAGCGACAGGGCGCCGCCGATCCACGGATTGGGCGTATAGCCGGGCCGGCCTTCGCGCGCGTCGAAGCGCGTGTGTTTCAGCGCAAACCATCCCAACGCGATGCCGGCCAGCGCGCCCACGGCCATGCCGGCGGCCACGTGCGGCACGAAGGCCGCCGCCAGCCCGAGCATCGCCGCCACCAGCGCCAGGATCACGATGCGCGCCAGGGTGCGGCGCGGCTGCCAGGGCTGCCAGCCGAAGTGGCGGCGGAGCCGGCGGTAGTACATCCAGCCGAAACCGGCAGTCATCAGCCACGGCAGGTAGGTGGGCATCGGTGCGGGCATGGCGGGTCTCCGTGGGCGCGGCGACAGCATCGCACGCCCGCTGCCCGCTTCAAGATGCCGGTCGTCATCCCGGCCCGGCAGGCGGGTCGGGGCAGGCGGTCAGGGCGCCAGCAGTTCGAACCGCACCGGTTCGCCATCGGCCGACGACGCGCACACCCACAGGTCGAACAGGCCGGGCTCGGCGGCGAACACGCCTTCGCTGTTGGTGAAGGCCAGCTGCCCGCGGTCGAGCCGGAACACCACGTCCCTAGCCTGGCCGGGCGCCAGCGCGATCTTCTCGAACGCCTTGAGTTCGCGCACCGGGCGCACGCGGCTGGCGACGCGGTCGTGCACGTACAGCTGCACCACTTCCTCGGCGGCCACGGTGCCGGTGTTGGTGACGGTGGTGGTGACGACCAGCTCGCCGTCCCAGTCCAGCTGCGGCGCGCTCAGGCGCGGCGCGCCGTAGGCGAACGTGGTGTAGCCCAGGCCATGGCCGAAGGCGTACAGCGGCGCATTCGGGATCTCGCGCCAGCGCGCCTTGAACTCGGACATCTCCGGCAGCTCCGGGCGGCCCGTGCGCGGGTGGTTGTAGAAGTACGGCTGCTGCCCGGAATGCTGCGGGAAACTCACCGGCAGCCGGCCCGACGGGCTGTAGCCACCGAACAGCACGTCGGCCACGGCGTGGCCGGTCTGGGTGCCGAGGAACCAGGTCACCGCGATGGCCCGGGCGTCGCGCACCGCGCCCTGCAGCGCCAGCGCGCGGCCGTTGCGCAGCAGCACCACCACCGGCGTGCCGGTCGCGGCGACCGCTTCGGCCAGTGCCTGTTGCACCGCCGGCAGCACGATCTCCACCCGCGACTGCGCCTCGCCGCTGTAGCGCTGCGGCTCGCCCAGCGCCAGCACCACCACGTCGGCGCGCCGCGCCGCGGCCACCGCCGCCTCGATGCCGCCTTCGACCGCGTCTTCCAGCGCGCAGCCGGGCACCACCTCCAGCAGCGCGTCGTCGTCCAGCGCCGCGCGCATGCCGGCTTCCAGCGTCACGTAGCGCGTCTTGTCGCCGAACAGGGTCCAGCAGCCTTCGATGTTGTCGCGGTCGCGGGCGAACGGCCCAATCAGCGCGATCCTCTGCCCGGCCCGGCGCAGCGGCAGCGCGGCGCCCTCGTTCTTCAGCAGCACGATCGAACGCCGCGCTGCGTCGCGCGCCAGCGCGTCATGCGCGGCGAGGTGCGAGGTATCGGCCTCGCGTGCCGGGTCCAGCGAGCGGTAAGGGTCGTCGAACAGGCCGATGGCCTCCTTCAGGCGCAGGATGCGGCGCACCGAGGCATCCAGTGCCGCCATCGGCACCTGGCCGCTGCGCACCAGCCCCGGCAGGTGCGCGGCATAGAAGCCGCTCTGCATGCTCAGGTCGAGCCCGGCCAGGAATGCCTTGGCGGTGGCGTCGGTTTCGTCGGCGGCGTAGCCGTGGGCGATCAGCTCCATGTCGGCGGTGTAATCGGACACCACCACGCCGTCGAACCCCCACTGCCCGCGCAGCAGGTCGGTCAGCAGCCAGCGGTTGGCGCTGGCCGGCACGCCGTTGATGTCGTTGAACGCGCTCATCAGCGCGCGCGCGCCGGCCGCCAGCGCGGCCTTGAACGGCGGCAGGTGCACGTCGTGCAGGGTCTGCGGCGAAATGTCCACCTGTGCGTACTCCATGCCGGCAGCCACCGCGCCATACCCGGCGAAGTGCTTGGGCGTGGCCAGCAGCGAATCGGCGGCGGCCAGGTCCGGGCCCTGGAAACCACGCACGCGCGCGGCGGCGAAGGCGCAGCCCAGCACCACGTCCTCGCCGGCCGATTCCGCGCCCCGGCCCCAGCGCTGGTCGCGGGCGATGTCCACCGCCGGTGCGTAGGTCCAGTGGATGCCGGCGGCGGTGGCCTCGATGGCGGTGGCGCGCGCGGTGCGCTCGGCCAGCGCCGGTTCGAAGCTGGCGGCCTCGCCCAAGGGGATCGGGAACACCGTGCGCATGCCGTGGATCACGTCCGCGGCCAGCGCCACCGGGATGCCGAGCCGGCTCTCCTCCACCGCCACGCGCTGGATCTCGCGGCCCTGCGCGGCGCCGACGCCGTTGAACAGGCAGCCGACGCGGCCGGCACGCACCTGCTCCAGCACCTGCGCGGCGTTGCGCACGTTGGCCTCGGGATTCACGTCCGGCGCGAACGGGCGGACCATGTCGGCGAACACGCCCAGCTGGCCCACCTTTTCTTCCAGGGTCATGCGGGCGATGAGGGATTCGATGCGGTCTGCCACCAGCGGCGGTCCTTGTGGAAACGCTTTCAGAGCGCGGATTCTAGCCGTGTCGCCGTGAAGCCGGCGACGCCGGGCCAGGCCGCCGTACGCTAGCCCGTGGCCGGCCCGCCGCGCATCGCCATGAGCATGGCGTCGCTGGATTCCTGGAACACGCGCAGGCCGAACTCGGGCAGGATCGCCAGCAGGTGGTCGAACACATCGGACTGGATCGCCTCGTACTCGCCCCACGCGGTGGTGACGGTGAAGCAGTAGACCTCCAGCGGCAGGCCCTGCGGCCCCGGCGCCAGCTGCCGCACCAGCAGGGTCATGTCCTGGTGGATGCCCGGGTGGCTGCGCAGGTAACGCTCGACATAGGCGCGGAAGGTGCCCAGGTTGGTCAGCCGCCGCGCGTTGACCTCTTCCGGGTGCGCCTGCGCCACCTGCGTGTTCCAGCGCTGCAGCTCGGCCTGCTTGCCCGCCAGGTAATCGTCGAGCAGGCCGAACCGCTGCAGCCGGCCCAGTGCCGCCGCGTCGAGGAACTGCACGCTGTGCTGGTCCAGGTACAGCGCGCGCTTGATCCGGCGCCCGCCCGCCTCCTGCATGCCGCGCCAGTTCTTGAACGATTCGGTGACCAGCTTCTTGGTCGGGATGGTGGTGATGGTCTTGTCGAAGTTCTGCACCGTCACCGTGTGCAGGGCGATGTCGATCACGTCGCCATCGGCGTTCTGGCTGGGCATCTCGATCCAGTCGCCGATGCGCACGCGGCCGTCGCCGCTGATCTGCACGCTCGCCACCAGCGACAGGATGGTGTCCTGGAAGATCAGCATCAGCACCGCGGTGGCCGCGCCCAGTCCGGTGACCAGGTAACGCAGGTCCACGCCGGCCAGGGTGGCGACGATGGACAGCCCGGCGATCACGAAGATCACGATCTTGGCGACCTGCAGGTAGCCCTTGATCGGCTTGTCGCGCGCGTCCGGGCGTCGCTCGTAGAGGTCGTTGGCCGCGTCCAGCGCATGCGATACCGCCAGCGCCACGGTCAGTACCGCCCACGCCTGGCAGGCGCCGACGACGAACGTCACCACGCCCGGCGGCAGGTCCGGCACCACCTTGATGCCGGCGGCGATCACCTGGCTGGGCACCACGTTGGAAAGGCGCGCGATCACCCGCATCAGGTGGCTGCCGCGCCCGGTCTCGGCGCCGGGCAGGCGGCTGAGCAGCCGGCGCAGGCCGCGCAGCAGGATGCGCTTGGTGACCCAGTTGGCCAACCCCGCGGCCACCAGCAGGGCCAGGATCGTCAAGGCCAGGTAAGCCCCGGGATAGGGTTCCAGTGTGTCCTGCAACCGCTCGAGCCACTGTACCGCCACCACCGCATCCACCATCCGTCGTCTCCTGTGTGTTTCCGTGTACTTCGTTCCGCGCGCTTACCGGCCGGACGCCGGCAACGTGCTCAGACCCGCTCGCGCTCGATGACCACGCCCACCGCGCGCGCGCCGCGCACCGCGCCCGGCTTGCTCAGCTTCAGCCGCAGCCAGCGCACGTCGAACTCGTCCAGCACGATGGCCGCGCAGCGCTCGGCCAGGGTTTCCACCAGGCCGAAATCGGATCCCCGCACGTAGTCCTGCAGGCGCCGGCTGACCGCCTTGTAATTGAGGGTGTCGGCAATGTCGTCGGTCGCCGCCGGCCTGCGGTTGTCGAACCCCATCTCCAGGTCGAACACCAGGGTCTGGCGAATGCGCCGTTCCCAGTCATAGATGCCGATCAGGGCGTCGATCTCCAGCCCTTCGATGAATACCTTGTCCATTGCGTCCGTCGCGGTGAATGAACGGACATGGTAACGAGCCGCTGCTGAGCCTGCCGTTACGGCGCAGGAGGGGGCGCCCGGGCGCACGGCCCGGGACGCGGGGTGGCGTCACACCGGTGGCAGGGTCGCCATGTCCCAGCGCGGCACCACCTTCACCTCGGCCGGGCTGTGCTGGCCGGCCTGCAGGCGCAGCGCGCCGGCGAAGGCGATCATCGCGCCGTTGTCGGTGCACAGCGCCGGGCGCGGGAAGCACACGCGGCCGCCGCGGCGCTGCGCCGCATCCTGCAGTTTGGCCCGCAGGCGCTTGTTGGCGCCGACCCCGCCGGCCACCACCAGCACGTCGCAGCCGGCCGCCTCCAGCGCGCGTTCGCACTTGATCGCCAGGGTGTCGACCACCGCGTCCTCGAAGCCGCGGGCGATATCGGCGCGCGTCTGCTCGCTCTGGTCGCTGTCGCGCCAGGCCAGCAGCACCTGGGTCTTGAGCCCGGAGAAACTGAAATCCAGCCCCGGCCGGTCGGTCATCGGCCGCGCGAACCTGAAGCGCCCCGGCGTGCCGATCTCGGCCAACCTGGCCAGTTGCGGCCCGCCGGGGTACGGCAGGCCCATCAGCTTGGCGGTCTTGTCGAAGGCTTCGCCGGCGGCGTCGTCCAGCGTCTCGCCGAGCAGGCGATAGCTGCCGATCGCGTCCACCGCGATCAGCTGGGTATGCCCGCCGGAGACCAGCAGCGCCACGAACGGCGGTTCCGGCGGGTCGTCCTCCATCAGCGGCGCCAGCAGGTGGCCTTCCATGTGGTGCACGCCGATGGCCGGCACGTCCAGCGCCCAGGCCAGCGAACGCGCCACCCCGGCGCCGACCAGCAGCGCGCCGACCAGCCCGGGGCCGGCGGTGTAGGCCACGCCGTCCAGTTCGGACACGGCGATGCCGGCCTCGTCCAGGGTCTGCCGGATCAGCGGCAGGGTCTTGCGCACGTGGTCGCGGCTGGCCAGCTCCGGCACCACGCCGCCGTACTCGGCATGCAGCGCGATCTGGCTGTAGACCGCATGGGCGCGCAGGGCGTCGACGCCCGACAGCGCGGTGTCGTACACCGCCACGCCGGTCTCGTCGCAGGAGGATTCGATGCCAAGGACTTTCATGCCGGTATTGTGAACCTGCCGACGCGTGTTTACGAACCGCCCGGGGCCCGGCCCGGCGGCCGGGACGGCGGCCACGCCCGCCCCCGCGCCGCGCCGTCCTGCCGGCCCACTTGCGCCCGGATTCAAAGCGGCTATAATGCGCGGCTCACCGGGCGTGACCCGGTCTCACTGTGTCCCGGAGATTCCATGCCCAGCGTCAAAGTCCGCGAGAACGAACCTTTCGAGTTTGCGCTCCGCCGCTTCAAGCGCACCTGCGAAAAGGCCGGCGTGCTGGCCGAGACCCGCAAGCGCGAGTTCTACGAAAAGCCGACCCAGGAACGCAAGCGCAAGGCTGCTGCTGCCGTGAAGCGCCAGCTGCGTCGTTCCTCGCGCGACGTCACCAAGCGTCAGCGCCTGTACTGATCGGACGCAACTCCTGAACGGGGGCTTCGGCCTTCCGTGACCGGAGTGGAAGCCGGCACGCGCGAGCGTAGCCGGCTTTTTGCGTTCCCGCGCCCCGTGCGCATCCCCGCATTCCGATCCCGCAAGAGGTGATCCATGAGCCTGAAACAGCAACTGACCGACGACATGAAGGCCGCCATGAAGGGCGGCGACAAGCACTCCCTGGGCGTGATCCGGCTGATCAACGCGGCGATCAAGCAGAAGGAAGTGGACGAGCGCATCGAGCTGGACGACGCCGCGGTGATCGCGGTGCTGGACAAGATGGTCAAGCAGCGCAAGGACTCGGTGACCCAGTACGAGGCCGCCAACCGCGAAGACCTGGCCAAGGTCGAGCGCGAAGAGATCGTGGTGATCGAGCGCTACCTGCCGGCCAAGCTGGGCGAGGCCGAGATCCTGGCCGCGATCAACGCCGCGATCAGCGAAACCGGCGCCAGCAGCGCGGCCGACATCGGCAAGCTGATGGGCGTGCTCAAGCCGCTGCTGGCCGGCCAGGCCGACATGGGCCTGGTGTCGAAGCTGGTCAAGCAGGCGCTGGCCGGCTGAGCCCGGCGCACCCGGCCTGCCGCCGCCGCCAGCGGCGGGCCGGCGCGCGGCCGCCCATCACGGCGGCTACGCGGACGGGTATGCCATCCTGCGCGGCATGGCGCCCCTGTCACCGCACATGAAGCACCGCCTGGCGCGGTTGCAGCAGAGCCTGCCGGCCGCCCTGGTCCGCCGCTTCACCGAAGCGGACGTGATGACCCAGGCGGCCTCGCTGGCGTTCTATACCCTGCTTTCGCTGGCCCCCCTGCTGGTATTGCTGCTGTGGCTGACGGCCTCGCTCTACCCGCCCGCGCAGCAGGCACTGGTCGGCCAGATCGGCGCGCTGGCCGGGCATAGCGTCGCCGAGGTCGCCGACACGGTGATCGCCAATGCCAGCGCGCAGCCCGACCTGGGCTCGCTGGCCGGCGCGTGGAGCCTGTTGCTGCTGTTCATCGGCGCCACCGTGGTGTTCGCCCAGCTGCAGGCCGCCCTGAACCGTATCTTCCGCGCCGACCTGCAGCGTTTCGACGGGATGCTGGGCTGGCTGAAGAAGCGCATCTTCTCGGCCGGGGTGGTGCTGGCCCTGGGCTTCCTGCTGATCGTGTCGATGGTCGCCACCACCGCGCTGCAGGTGGTGTTCGCGCACCTGCCGTCGCTGCTGCCGGCGGTGGGCTACGTGTCCACCCTGCTGCTCTACACCCTGGGCTTCGCCTTCCTCTACCACTACCTGCCCGACCGCCCGGTGGCGTGGCGCCAGGCCTTCGGCGGCGGCGCCATCACCGCGGTGCTGTTCACCCTGGGCCGCTACGGCATCGGCCTGTACATCGCCAACGCCGCGCCCGGCAGCGCCTATGGCTCGATGGGCACCCTGGTGATCATGCTGGTCTGGGTGTACTACGCCAGCGTGGTGTTCTTCGCCGGCGCCCTGGTCACCGCGGTCATCGACGAACGCGCGCATGCGCGCGCGACCACGGCCACGGCCATGCCCGGGCCGGGCGTCTAGTACACTTGCCGCACACCTTCGCCATGTACCGCCTGCCGCGGTGCTCCAGTCCCCCGCATGGCCCGAATCCCCGACGCGTTCATCGACGACCTGCTCGCCCGCTCCGATATCGTCGAAGTGGTGGGTTCGCGCGTGCCGCTCAAGCGCCAGGGCAAGGAATACGCGGCGCGCTGCCCGTTCCACGACGAGCGTTCGGCCTCGTTCACGGTGTCGCCGACCAAGCAGTTCTACCACTGCTTCGGCTGCGGCGCGCACGGCACCGCGATCAGCTTCCTGATGAACTACGACCGCCTCGAGTTCCTCGACGCGGTGGAGGAACTGGCCAAGCGCGCCGGCATGGAGGTGCCGCGCGACGCCCACCCGCGCAGCCCGCAGCAGCAGGATGACAGCCGCGACCAGTACTCCGCGCTCGACGCCGCCGCGCGCTTCTTCCAGAAGCAGCTGGAGGGCAGCGACAAGGCCCTGGCCTACCTCGATGGCCGCGGTGTGGACGCCGATACCCGCGCACGCTTTTGCATCGGTTATGCGCCGGACGGCTACAGCGCGCTGAAGGACGCGCTGGGCAAGGACGAGCGGCGGATGAAGCTGCTCGACCGCGTCGGCCTGTTCTCCAAGAACGACCGCGGCCATGTCTACGACAAGTTCCGCGACCGGGTGATGTTCCCGATCTTCGACCGCCGCGGCCGGGTCATCGCCTTCGGCGGCCGGGTCATGCAGAAGGACGACGGCCCCAAGTACCTCAACTCGCCCGAGACCGCGCTGTTCCACAAGGGCCGCGAGTTGTACGGGTTGTGGCAGGTACGCCAGGCCAACCAGAAGATCGAGCGGCTGATCGTGGTCGAGGGCTACATGGACGTGGTCAGCCTGTTCCAGTTCGGCGTCACCCAGGCGGTGGCGACGCTGGGCACCGCGACCACCCCCGACCATGCCGAGCTGCTGTTCCGCAATGCGCCGGACGTGTACTTCTGCTTCGACGGCGACGCCGCCGGCCGCCGCGCGGCGTGGCGCGCGCTGGAATCGGTGCTGCCGCGGATGAAGGACGGGCGCCAGGCGTTCTTCCTGTTCCTGCCCGACGGCGAGGACCCGGACACCATCGTGCGCAAGGAAGGCGCCGACGCCTTCGACGCGCGGCTGAAGCAGGCCACGCCGTTGTCGCAGTTCTTCTTCGACGAGCTCACCCGCGAGATCAACCTGGGCACGCTGGACGGCAAGGCGCGCCTGGCCGAGCGCGCCAGGCCGATGCTGGCGCAGATTCCCGACGGCGCCTTCGGCGACCTGATGAAGCAGGAGCTGCAGCGCCTGACCGGCATCGGCCGCGCGCCCGCCGGCACCGCAGCCGCCGCCGCGCCCGTGCGCCGCGCGGCGGCCGCACCGGTGCAGAAGCGCAGCCTGGTGCGCGCGGCCATTGCCCTCCTGCTGCAGCAACCCTCGCTGGCGCTGAGCCTGGAAGGCCACCATGCCATCGCCGGCCTGCGCCTGCCCGGCATTGAACTGCTGCTGGAACTGCTGGAACTGGTGCAGCAGCGCCCGGACATCAGCACCGGCGCGCTGCTGGAGCATTTCGACGGCCGCGAGGAACAGGCCGCGCTGCATCGGCTGGCCGCCGTCGCCCTGCCCGGCGACGAAGCCAGCTGGACCCAGGAGCTGCACGACGCCATCGTGCAGCTGGAGAAGCAGCTGCTGCAGCAGCGGCTGGACGAGCTGCAGGCCAAGCAGCGCCAGCAGGGCCTGGACGAGACCGACAAGTTCGAACTGCGCGAGCTGCTCAAGGCGCGCGCGACGATGCGCTGAGGCGCGGACGGAGCGAAGCGATGCATAAACACCTGCCGAAACTGCTGTTCCTGCTGCTGGCCTGCGCCGGCGCCACCGCTGCCGCCGGGCAGGGACTGAAGCAGCCACGCCCGGGCCTGTTCACCGGCGGCCAGCCCAGCGCGCAGCAGCTGCGCGACGCCGCGCAAGCCGGCGTCACCAGTGTCATCGACCTGCGCATGCCGCACGAGGACCGCGGCTATGACGAGGCCGCCGCCGCCGAGGCGCTGGGCCTGCGCTACGTGCGCCTGCCCATCGACGGCGCCGGCGGCATCAGCGAGGCCAACGCGCGCACGCTGGACCGCCTGCTGCGGCAGGACCCCGGCAGCACGCTGCTGCACTGTGCCTCGGGCAACCGCGCCGGGGCGCTGCTGGCGCTGGCGCAGGCGCGCGTGCACGGCGCTTCCCCCGAAGCCGCGCTGCAGTTCGGCCGCGATGCCGGCCTGACGTCGCTGGAGCCGGCCGTGCGCGCGGCGCTGGAGCACCCCGCGCGGCCATGACCGCGCCACACCGACAAGGACACCCCTGCCGATGACCCGCTGGTGGTCGCGCCTGCGACCGGACAACTTCACCCTCGCCCTGCTCGCCACCGTGGCCCTGGCCAGCGTGCTGCCGATGACCGGCGATGCCGCGCGCGGGCTGGACCGCTTCACCGACCTGGCCATTGCCGCCCTGTTCTTCCTGCATGGCGCACGCCTGCCACGCGAGTCCATCGTCGCCGGCATGCTGCACTGGCGCCTGCACCTGGTCATCCTGGCCTGCACGTTCGTGCTGTTCCCGCTGCTGGGGCTGGCGTTCAAGCCGCTCGCCGGGTGGGCGCTGACGCCCGACCTCTACGTCGGCGTGCTGTTCCTGTGCGCGCTGCCGTCCACGGTGCAGTCATCCATCGCGTTCACTTCGATGGCCGGCGGCAACATCCCGGCGGCGGTGTGCGCGGCCTCGCTGTCGAGCATCCTCGGTGTGTTCCTGACCCCGCTGCTGATGGGCCTGCTGGCCGGCAGCCAAGGCGGCATGGCCGATCCGCTGCACGCGGTCGGCGCGATCATGCTGCAGCTGCTGGTGCCGTTCGTCGCCGGGCACCTGCTGCGGCCGTGGATCGCGCGCTGGGTGGAGCGGCAGCGCGCGCTGCTGCGCTACACCGACCAGGGCACGGTGCTGCTGGTGGTCTATGGCGCGTTCGGCGAATCGGTGGTGGAAGGGCTGTGGCACAAGACCCCGGTGGGCTCGCTGCTCGCCGCCGCCGGGGTCGCGGTGGTGCTGCTGGCCATCGCCATGCCCGGCATCACCTGGCTGGCGCGGCGGCTGGGGTTCAGCCGCGAGGACGAGATTCCCATCGTGTTCTGCGGCTCCAAGAAGAGCCTGGCCACCGGCGTGCCGATCGCCAAGGTGCTGTTCGCCGGCGGCAGCCTCGGCGCGATCGTGCTGCCGATCATGATCTACCACCAGCTGCAGCTGATCGTCTGCGCGGTGGTGGCGCAGCGCTACGCGCGCCACGCCCCGTAGCTGCGGGGCTTGCCCCGCAGGAGGCGTTCCCGGTGAAGCTTCGTGCGGGGCGAGCCCCGCACCTGCGGCGCGGGCCCGGCCTCAAAGCCAGGGCAGCAGCCAGTGGTCCACCAGCAGGAAGGCGAACAGCGCCATCAGGTAGACCACCGAGTAGCCGAACATCTGCATGTTGAACATCTCGTCCGGCGGGTCCTGCATCTTCCACGCGTACCACAGGAACACCAGGTTCAGCACGGTGGCGCCGCCGAGATAGAACACCCCGCTCATGCCCAGCGCCACCGGCAGCAGGGTCACCACCACCAGCACCACCGAATAGAACAGGATCTGCCGGCGGGTGTGCGCCACGCCATGGGTGACCGGCAGCATCGGCACCGCGGCCTTGGCGTAGTCGGCGCGGCGGAAGATCGCCAGCGCCCAGAAATGCGGCGGCGTCCACACGAAGATGATCAGCACCAGCAGCGAGGCGTAGGCCCAGTCGGAGCCCCCCTGCATGCCGGTCACCGCCGCCCAGCCGAGCAGTGGCGGGGTCGCGCCGGCGAGGCCGCCGATGACGATGTTCTGCGACGTCGCCCGCTTCAGGTACACGGTGTAGACCACCGCGTAACCGATCAGCGAGGCGAAGGTCAGCACCGCGGTGATCACGTTCACCCACAGCACCAGGATGGTCATCGACAGCGCGGTCAGTGCGCCAGCGAACACCAGCACCTGCCGCGGGGTCACCTTGCCCACCACCAGCGGCCGCCACGAGGTGCGCGCCATCTGCGCGTCGATGCGCGCATCCAGCAGCTGGTTGATCGCCGCGGCGGCGCCCGCCGAGAGCCAGATGCCGATGAAGGCCACCGCGCCGGTCAGCGCCTGCGCGGCGGTCGGCCAGCCGGGGATCGCCAGGAACATGCCCACCAGCGCGGTGAACACGATCAGGGCCACCACCTTGGGCTTGGTCAGGTCCCAGTAATCACGCAACGTCGTACTCATCGGCTCACTCCGGGGCACGCAGCCGCGCCAGCAGCGAGACCAGCACGAACAACAGGCACACGGCGCCGCCGTTGTGCATCACCGCCACTGCCAGCGGCAGCGCGAGCTTGACGTTGAGCACGCCCAGGGTGACCTGCAGCAGTACCAGCACACCCAGCGCGCTGGCCCAGCCGCGCATGCCCGGCAGGCGGAACAGGCGCACCGACAGCACCAGCAGGTACACGGCCACGACCACGGCCATCATCCGGTGCGCCATCTGGATGGCAATACGCGAGGCGCCATCAAGCACGCCGCCTTCGTAGTCCACGCCGATGCCGCGCCACAGGGTGAAGCCTTCGGCGTAGTTCTGCGGCGGCCACCACTGGCTCACGCAGCGCGGGAAATTGTCCAGCGACGCACTGCCGCCGCCGCAGGCCAGCGCCGCGTAGTTGGCGCTGACCCAGCCGCCCAGCGCGATCTGCAGCACCAGCAGCGCCAGCCCGGCGCGCAGCCACCAGCGCAGGCGCGGTGCCTGTACCAGGGTGATCGGCAGGTGCGTGGCCTTCCACGCCATCCATACCAGCAGGCTGAACATCAGCATGCCGCCGAGCAGGTGGCCCATGACCACGATGGGCTTGAGCAGCCAGGTCACCGTCCACATGCCCAGCAGCGCCTGGAAGATCACCACCGCCAGGGTCAGTACCGCCGCGCGCGACAGGTCGATATTGGACCAGCGCAGCGCCGCCAGCAGCAGGATCGCCTCGCCGCCGATCGCCAGCACGCTGGAGGCGACATGTTCGCCGCGCATGTACAGGGGAATGGCCAGCGCCACCAGCGCCGAGGCGGTCACCACCTGGGCCACGCCCCGGCGGTGGCGGCGCGCGGCCAGCAGCGCCAGCGCCAGCACCTCGACGCCCAACAGGCCGGCCAGGAAGCGGTGCACCTGCTCGCGCCAGGCCTTGTGGCTTTCCAGCGGGCGGATCTCGCTGGCCACGTGCTGCGCGGCCTCCACCTGGGTCTGCGGCCAAGTGACGCGGCCGTAGCAGGTCGGCCAGTCCGGGCAGCTGAGCCCGGCATCGGACAGGCGCACGAACGAGCCGAACATGATCGTGCTCGCGGTCATGATCAGGGCGAACCACGCCAGGCGGTGGAAATTGCGGTACAGCGCCGGACGCGCGGGAGCATTCATCGGATGGAACTCACTTCAGTTTCAACAGCCTGGAAAGATCGGTGCGCAGGCCGCCCGGGTCGAAGCCGGGCGCATAACGCAGGACCACGAAGCCGTTGGGATCGATCACGTAAACCGGGATGCCGGCGGGGTCGTCCACCCCCGGCAGTTTCGCGCGGAACGCTGGCGAGGCCTGCAGCACCTTGAGCGCCGGCGAGGCCACCACCTGTTCCGGCGGCGTGCCCAGCCACAATATCTCGACATTATCGGCGTTATGCCCGAACAGCCGCCATACGGTGTCCAGCTGCTGCGACAAAGTGACGCAGGCCGGCGCGCAATCGGCGGCCGGCGCCAGCACGATGCGCCAGTGGCGGGCGGCCGGGTTCCATGCATAGGCGCTGCCGTCGGCCAGCCGCAGCCGTTCCTGGCGCAGGTCCAGCGCCGGGTCGAACAGCTGCCCGTGGTTGCGGTTTACCTGCGGCATCCAGCCGGAGAAGCGCAGGATGCCCGCCAGCGCCATCGACCCGAAGAACAGGGCGAAGATGAGCAGCAGCACGCGGCGGCCGCGCTTGCGGATGACGAGTTGTTCCGGGGTCAGGGCATTCATGTGCGGCATTTTCCCATGGCTTGGCGTTCAGCGCCCGCGGCGGCGGACATGCAGCACGCCGGCGATCACCAGCACCGCCAGCGCCATGGCGAACCACTGCACCGCATAACCGAGATGGCGCGAAGGTGGCAGGGTATTGGGCAGCAGCTCCAGGTCGCGGGCGTAACCCAATGGCATGGCCGGATCCAGCCGCAGCACCTGGCCCGGTAACGCAGCGGCCGGCAGCTGCAGCTGCGTGGCGATGGCGGGAATGTCTAGGCGCGTGGCCAGCCACACCCGCGGCTGCGCGGTGGCCGCCAGCGCCGGCCCCAGCGCCAGGCCCGGTGACGGCGGGGGCGCCCACAGGCCCTGCACCTCGATCCGCCCCTGCAGCGGCACGATGGGCGGCAACCGGCGATCGCCCGGCAACGGCAGCCAGCCCAGGTCGACCAGCACCGCATTACCTTCCGCGCGCGCGGCCTGGTACACCTTCAGCCCGGGGCGGCCATCGCGCAGCTGGTTGTCCAGCAGCACCGTGGCGGGCAGGAACTCGAGCGTGTCGTGCACCCAGTGCAGCGTGGCCGGCGCGCGCATCGCCTGCGCCAGCGCCAGCCCGTGGCCGCGCTCCGGCGGCACCTGCGCCAGCAGCGCCTGCTTGTCATGCATGCGCTGCAACTGCCACGCGCCGAGCGCGCTGAACAGCGCGGCCACCGCCAACGCCAGCAGCCAGCCCAGCAGCCCCGTGTGCTGTCGCGTCATGACAACGGCGCCGCGAGCGGGTGAGATAGCAACGCCTTCCCACTCCTAGAGCCGTGCATGAATGATTCGCTGAAGACACTGCTGGTGATCGCGTTCCTGATCGTCATCGTCTGGAATCTTGGCGCCGGGCTGTACTACCTGATGATCGACCGCGGCCAGACCAAACGCACGGTCAATGCCCTGACCCGGCGCATCGTGCTGTCGGTGGTGCTGATCCTGCTGGTGATCTTGGGCATCTACAGCGGCTGGATCAGGCCGCACGGCGTCGGCGGCTGACACCGGGCGCGTCCATGAAGTGAACCAGGGAGCGATGCGCCGGGATCCCGTCCCGATGCCCCGCTCCCTGTCTTTTCTGCCGCTTACAGCACGTAGACGAACAGGAACAGCATCAGCCACACCACGTCGACGAAGTGCCAGTACCACGCCGCGGCCTCGAAGCCGAAATGGTTGTCGCGGGTGAAGTGGCCCTTGGCCGAGCGCAGCCACATCACGATCAGCATGATCGTGCCCAGCGCCACGTGCGCGCCATGGAACCCGGTGAGCATGAAGAAGGTCGAGCCATAGATGCCCGAGCCCAGGGTCAGGTTGAGCTCGCCGTAGGCATGCATGTATTCCTCGGCCTGGAAGAACAGGAACACGCAGCCCAGCAGCACGGTGGCGCCCAGCCAGATCAGCAGCTGCCGGCGGTTGCCGGCCTTGAGCGCGTGGTGGGCGATGGTCAGGGTCGCGCCGGAGCTCAGCAGGATCAGCGTATTGACCAGCGGCAGGCCCCACGCCGGGATGGTCTGGAACATACCGCCGATGCCGCCGGGGCCGTTGGTCGGCCAGGCCGCCGAATAGCCGTCCCAGAGGATTTCGTTGGTCGCCACGCCGTGGCCCTCGCCGCCCAGCCAGGGCAGGCCATAGACGCGGGTATAGAACAGCGCGCCGAAGAAGGCGCCGAAGAACATCACTTCCGAGAAGATGAACCAGACCATCCCCATGCGGAACGAGCCATCGACCTGGCGGTTGTAGTTGCCGCCGACCGACTCGCGGATGACGTCGCCGAACCACAGGAACAAGGTGAACACCAGCATCGTCAGGCCCACGAAGAAGGTCCAGCGGCCCCAGCTGGCGTCGTTGAGCCAGCTGGCCACTCCGACCATCAGCACCAGCATGGAAATCGAGCCGACGAAGGGCCAGCGACTCTGGCTCGGCACGAAGTAGACGTTGGCATCAGGCGTGTTATGGGCCATGGCTTGCTTCCGGATCCGTGGTCAGGGGGCCGCGTGCGACGAGCCGCCGGCCGAAGCCGGTGCCAGCTGCGCCGTCAGCGCGTCGTTCTTGAAGAAGGTGTAGGACAGGGTGATCGTGCGGACGTCTGCGGGCAGGTCCGGATCGACGATGAAACGTACCGGCATCTCGCGCTGCTCGCCGGCCTGCAGGGTCTGCGCGGTGAAACAGAAGCACTCGGTCTTGTTGAAATAGCCCGACGCGCGCGCCGGTGCCACCGAGGGCACGGCGCTGCCGACCAGCGCGTGGTCGCTGTCGTTGCGGGCGAAGTACAGCGCCTCGTTCAGCTCGCCCGGCACCACGTCCATGGTCAGCTTTTCCGGATGGAACGCCCACGGCAGCTTGGAATTGACCCCGCCATCGAACTCCACCCGCACCAGGCGCCTGCCGGTGGCGGATGCGGACGCGGCGGCCTGGCTGGCGCCACGCTCAAGGCGCACGCCGAACACCTTCTCGCAGGCGATGCGGTACAGCGGCACCAGCGAGAAGGTCAGCACGAACACGCCCAGCGCCACGCCGAGCAGCCGGACGATGCCGGCATTGCGTTCGGGCCGGGGCGCGGGCGTGGTCAATGCGCGAGTACCCCGGACAGGATGAAGCCGGCGTAGATCAGTACCGCGATCACGCCCACCACCAGCGCCGTGCGCCGCGAACGGCGGCGGCGCAGGGCCAGCTCATCGGGTTGCCAGTCGGGACGGCTCATCGTCGCGCGCCTCAATGGGTCACGTCGTCGTGGGCCAGGTCACCCGGCCGGATCACCGGCGGCACGGTGAAGGTATGCGCCGGCGCCGGCGACGGCACGGTCCACTCCAGGCCCTTGGCGCTTTCCCAGGCGCGCGCTT
The DNA here is from genome assembly GCF_046267925.1 of Stenotrophomonas sp. Y-13. NCBI lineage: Bacteria > Pseudomonadati > Pseudomonadota > Gammaproteobacteria > Lysobacterales > Lysobacteraceae > Stenotrophomonas > Stenotrophomonas sp. Y-13. Next base: position 264,943 of record NZ_CP176501.1, on the reverse strand, counting down.
CGGCGCGCTGGCCGCTGCGCAGCGACGACAGCAGGATGGCGGCCATCAGGAACGGGGTGACGAACATGCCGAACGCACCGATCGAACTGACCAGATTCCAGTCGGCGAACACCGGGTTGTAGTCGGGGATGCGGCGCGGCATGCCGGCCAGGCCGAGGAAGTGCTGCGGGAAGAACAGCAGGTTGACGAACACCATCGTCCACCAGAAGTGCACCTTGCCCCAGAACTCGTTGTACATGCGCCCGGTCCACTTCGGCCACCAGTAGTAGACCGCCGCGATCAGCGCCAGCACCGCGCCGGTGACCAGCACGTAGTGGAAGTGCGCCACCACGAAATAGGTGTCGTGGTACTGGAAGTCGGCCGGCACGATGGCCAGCATCAGGCCGGAGAAGCCGCCGATGCTGAACAGCACCACGAAGGCGATGGAGAACAGCATCGGGGTCTCGAACGTCAGCGCGCCCTTCCACATCGTGCTGACCCAGTTGAACACCTTCACGCCGGTCGGGATCGAGATCAGCATGGTGGCGAACATGAAGTAGATCTCGCCGCCCAGCGGCATGCCCACCGTGAACATGTGGTGCGCCCACACGATGAACGACAGGAATGCGATGGCCGCGGTGGCGTACACCATCGCCTGGTAGCCGAACAGCGGCTTGCGGCTGAAGGTGGGGATGATCTCGCTGATCACGCCGAACGCCGGCAGGATCATGATGTAGACCTCGGGATGCCCGAAGAACCAGAAGATGTGCTGGTACATCACCGGGTCGCCGCCGCCGGCGGCATTGAAGAAGCTGGTGCCGAAGAACTTGTCGGTCAGCAGCATGGTCACCGCGCCGGCCAGCACCGGCATCACCGCGATCAGCAGGAACGCGGTGATCAGCCAGGTCCAGCAGAAGATCGGCATCTTCAGCAGGTCGATGCCCGGGGCGCGCATGTTGAGCACGGTAGCGATGATGTTGATCGCGCCCATGATCGAACTGATGCCGGCCACGTGGATGGCGAACACGCTGAAGGCGACGTTGTAGCCGCCCTGCAGCGACAGCGGCGGGTACATGGTCCAGCCGCCGGCGGGCGCGCCGCCGGGCAGGAACAGGGTCAGCAGCAGCAGCGTGAATGCCACCGGCAGCAGCCAGAACGACCAGTTGTTCATGCGCGGCAGGGCCATGTCCGGCGCGCCGATCTGCAGCGGGATCATCCAGTTGGCCAGGCCCACGAAGGCCGGCATCACCCCGCCGAAGATCATCACCAGCGCGTGCACGGTGGTCATCTGGTTGAAGAATTCCGGCTTCATGTGCTGAAGCCCGGGCTCCATCAGCTCCCAGCGGATCAGCACCGACATGAAGGCGCCGATGATGAACATCAGGAAGCTGAAAAGCAGGTACAGCGTACCGATGTCCTTGTGGTTGGTCGAAAAGAACCAACGCTCGAAGAAGCCTTGCTGGTGGCCGTGATGGTCGGAGTGGCCCACTGCGGAGTTCGCCATTGCAGCTATACCTCGTTATCCAGTTTCCAGGCATCGCGCCGGCAGCGGCCGGCGCGCGGCGGTATCAGGCGCCGGGCGCCGCGGCAGGCGCGGCCTCCGGCTGCGGGGCGTCGGTGGCGGGCGCCGGCTCGACGGCCGGGGCGGGTTCGGCGGCCGGCGCAGGCGCAGGCTTGCGCGAGGCCAGCCACGCCTTGAACTCGTCCTTGGACACGGCCTTGACCACGATCGGCATGAACCCGTGGTCCTTGCCGCACAGTTCGGCGCACTGGCCGCGGTACACGCCTTCCTGCTCGATGTTGGTCCAGCGCTCGTTGATGAAGCCCGGCACGGCGTCCTGCTTCCAGCCCAGCGCCGGCACCCACCAGGCGTGGACCACGTCGTCGGAGGTGATGACGAAACGAACCTTGGTATCGACCGGCAGCACCAGCGGGTTGTCCACGTCCAGCAGGTAGTGCGGGTCGGACGCCAGGGTCGGCACCGCGCCGCTCTGGCGCACCTCGTCGGACTTGCGGTCCAGGCGGCTGGTGAACGCCACGTCCTCGCCCAGGTATTCGTACTTCCACATCCACTGGTAGCCGGTGATCTTCACCGTCATCTCGGAATCGCGGGTGTCGTACATGGCGATCAGCTTGGCCGTGGCCGGCCATGCCATCACCACCAGGATGATGATCGGGATGACGGTCCAGATGATCTCGGCCTTGGTGTTGTGCGAGAACTGCGCCGCCACCGCGCCCTTGGACTTGCGGAACTTGACGATCGCATAGCCCATCGCGGCGAACACGATCAGGCCGATGACCGTGCATACCCACAGCGCCACCATGTGCGCGTCCCACGCCATGCGCGCGGTGTGGGTGACGCCCTTGCCCATGTTGAGCTGCCAGGGCTTGGGATCACCCGCCTGGGCCCATGCCATGGGTGCGGCCAGCGCCATTGCCGCCACCCCCAGACCCTGCCTGCACCACACTCCCCACCTGTTGCTTTGCTTCATTGCCTAGACCCTTGACGTCATCGGTTGCGGCCGTCACTGGCCGCGAGCAAGCCATCCAGCGTCGCCGCCAGTTCCCTGCGTTCGGCGGGCGCGAGGAGACTCCCCACTTCGACCCGCTTTCCGCTGGAGACCAGCACGACCCGTTCGTCCTCGATCACCAGGCGCACCCAGTACGGGTGGGCGCGGAAGACCGGCGGACATCCGGCTGCGGGAATCACCTCCACGCAGTCCGGTCCTACCCGGATCTCTTCCCGGCGTTCGCCGCTGCGCCAGGACGCGCGCAGGGCAGCTCCCACCAGGAAGCAATGCAATAGCGCGAAGACCGGGGCGAAAACGTTTCCAGACAGCCAACCCAGGCCTGCGGAGAACGCCATCAACCCTGCCAGCGCGACGAACAACAGGACGAACTGCCGGGCACTGAGCGCCCGTGGGGGATGCAGCACCAGCTGCGCACGTGAGTCGCCTTCAACCTGCCGAAGCATCTCGATCATGTCGCAACCGCGTCCGTACCGCGGAAAACGGCTTCGATGGTAGCCCCGCCCAATCACCCCGGCAAGCTCTCATTCATCATTGTTGTGATTGCTGCACCGCACACTGGATCGGCCGCCGGCTGAAACGACATCGGCAGAAAATTTGCCGGATTCAGCACAAAAAGACTCCGTGCCGCCTGTTTCCCCGAATCGCCCATCCACCAATGGTTTTGCCACCCCAACGGGGCACCGGCGAGGGCTGGGAAATTTGACGCAAGGGATTAAAATGGCCGAATCCCAACGTGTCCCGACGTGGTCATGCCCATGAATGCAACACCCTCCGCCCAGGCCGCCACGGCGCGGCCGCTGCTCTCGCCCGAACTGCCCCCGCCACCGGCCGCACTGCGCCAGGCCATCACCGATGCCTGGCTGAAAGACGAAACCACCCATGTGCGCGAGCTGCTGGAACAGGCCCGCCTGCCGGCCGACGAACAGGCACGGGTCCAGGCCACCGCCGCCGACCTGGTGCGCCGGGTGCGTGCCCGCGCCCGCAACCAGGGCGCGATCGAGGCGTTCATGCGCCAGTACGACCTGGGCAGCGAGGAGGGCGTGCTGCTGATGTGCGTGGCCGAGGCGCTGCTGCGCATCCCCGACCAGGAAACCGCCGACAAGCTGATCCGCGACAAGCTCGGCGAGGCCGACTGGAAGCGGCACATGGGCCAGTCCGATTCGGTGCTGGTCAATGCCTCGACCTGGGGCCTGATGCTGACCGGCCACCTGGTCGACCTGGCCGACGACACCAAGCGCGACGTGCACGGCGCCTTCAAGCGCCTGATCGGCCGCGTCGGCGAACCGGTGATCCGCCTGGCCGTGCGCCAGGCGATGAAGATCATGGGCCACCAGTTCGTCATGGGCCGCACCATCGACGAGGCGCTGGCGCGCTCGCACAAGGGCGACAACGGCAACTACCGCTATTCCTTCGACATGCTCGGCGAAGGCGCGCTGACCATGAAGGACGCGCTGCGCTACCTGGAAGACTACCGGCGCGCGATCCATGCCATCGGCACGGACAACCTGGCACGCGGCGGCAGCGCCGATGGCGACGTGACCCGTTCGCACGGCATCTCGATCAAGCTCTCGGCGCTGTACCCGCGCTATGAGCACGCCAAGCGCGAGCGGGTGCTCGCGGACCTGGTGCCGGGCGTGCTGGAGCTGGCGCAGCTGGCCAAGTCCTACGGCATCGGCTGCACCGTCGACGCCGAGGAAGCCGATCGCCTGGAGCTTTCGCTGGACATCATCGAACGGGTGGTCAGCGATCCTTCGCTCAAGGGCTGGGAAGGCTTCGGCATCGTGGTGCAGGCCTACCAGAAGCGCACCCCGTACACGATCGACTACCTGGCCGACCTGGCCCGCCGCATAGGCCACCGCCTGCAGGTGCGGCTGGTCAAGGGCGCCTACTGGGACGCGGAGATCAAGCGCGCGCAGATCGATGGCCTGCCCGGCTACCCGGTGTTCACCCGCAAGCAGAACACCGACGTGTCCTACCTGGCCTGCGCCAGGCGGCTGTTCGGCCACAGCGACGTGCTGTACCCGATGTTCGCCACCCACAACGCGGCCACCATCGCCGCGGTGAAGCAGATCGCGCAGGGCCGCACCTACGAGCACCAGAAGCTGCACGGCATGGGCGACGACCTGTACGCCGAAGTGATCCCGGCCAACCGCCTGGGCGTGCCCTGCCGCGTCTACGCGCCGGTCGGTTCGCACGAGGACCTGCTGCCCTACCTGGTGCGCCGCCTGCTCGAGAACGGCGCCAACTCCAGCTTCGTCAACCGCATCACCGACGAGGACGTGTCCATCGACGAGCTGATCCGCGATCCGGTCGAGGCCGTGTCCTCGTTCGCCTCCATCCCGCACCCCAAGATCCCGCTGCCGGTCGACCTGCTGCGCAGCCAGAACCACGACAGGAACAACTCCATGGGCATCAACCTCGCCAACGACAACGCACTGCGTGCCCTCGCCGGGCAGCTCAACGCCGCCGTCAAGCCGTGGCAGGCCGCCCCGCTGGTGCCCGGCGCCACGCCCGCCGGCGCCAGCGTCGCGGTGACCAACCCGGCCGACCACCGCGACGTGGTCGGCCACTGGCAGGCCGCCGACAGCGCAACCGTGCAGCAGGCGCTGGCCAACGCCGTCGCCGCACAGCCTGCCTGGAACCGCACGCCGGCCGCCAGCCGTGCCGCGATCCTCGAGCATGCCGCCGACCAGCTGGAAGCGCGCATCGCCGAGTTCATGGCGTTGTGCGTGAAGGAAGCCGGCAAGAGCCTGCCGGACAGCGTCGCCGAAGTGCGCGAGGCGGTGGATTTCCTGCGTTACTACGCCAAGCAGGCGCGCGAGCAGTTCGGTCACGCCGAAACGCTGCCGAGCCCCACCGGCGAGAGCAACGAGCTGCAGCTGCACGGCCGCGGCGTGTTCGTCTGCATCAGCCCGTGGAACTTCCCGCTGGCGATCTTCCTGGGCCAGGTCAGCGCCGCGCTGGCCGCCGGCAACAGCGTCATCGCCAAGCCGGCCGAGCAGACCAACCTGGTCGGTTACTACGCGGTCAAGCTGCTGCACGACGCCGGCGTGCCGGCCGAGGTGCTGCAGTTCCTGCCGGGCGACGGCGCCACCGTCGGCGCCGCGCTCACCGCCGACCCGCGCGTGGCCGGCGTGGCGTTCACCGGCTCGACCGAAACCGCCCGCGCCATCAACCGCGCGATGGCCGCGCGCGACGCCGCCATCGGCGTGCTGATCGCCGAGACCGGCGGCCAGAATGCCTTCATCGCCGACTCCTCGGCGCTGCCGGAGCAACTGGTCAAGGACGCGATCGGCTCGGCCTTCACCTCGGCCGGCCAGCGCTGCTCGGCCGCGCGCGTGCTGTTCGTTCAGGACGACATCGCCGACAAGGTGATGGGCATGCTGGCCGGTGCCATGGCCGAACTGAAGGTCGGCGACCCGGGCGAGCTGTCCACCGACGTCGGCCCGGTGATCGACGCCGACGCACTGCGGATCCTCGAGCAACACGCCGTGCGCATGGATGCCGAAGCCCGCCTGATCGCCACCGCGCCGCTGTCCGACGCCACTGCCCACGGCACCTTCTTCGCCCCGCGCGCCTACGAGCTGAAGGACCTGGGCCAGCTGCACCGGGAGATCTTCGGGCCGGTACTGCACGTGATCCGCTGGAAGGCCGACCAGCTCGACGCGGTGATCGACCAGATCAACGCCACCGGCTACGGCCTGACCCTGGGCGTGCACTCGCGCATCGACGAGACCGTCGAGCGCATCGCCTCGCGCGTCAACGTCGGCAACGTCTACGTCAACCGCAACCAGATCGGCGCGGTGGTCGGCGTGCAGCCGTTCGGCGGCCAGGGCCTGTCCGGCACCGGCCCGAAGGCCGGCGGCCCGCACTACCTGCTGCGCTTCGCCACCGAGAAGACGGTGACGGTCAACACCACCGCCGCCGGCGGCAACGCCTCGCTGCTGACCCTGGGCGACTGATTGCCGGCATGTCCCCGTGAACGAAAAACCCCGCGCAGGCGGGGTTTTTCGTGCTCTACCGGTCGCGCCGGGCCATGCCTGGCGACGATCATGCCGCCACGCTGAACCGGCTGTCCGCACGCTTGGCCAGCGCGTCCCGCACCGTCGCGATGCGCGTTTCCAGGTCGCCCTGCAGCAGCACGTACTGGGCACCCCGCGCCTGCAGCTCGCGCACGTACCACGCATGCTGCTGCGCGCGGAATGCCTCCCCCAACCGCGTGCCGTCCTGGTCGAACGGAATATCCGGCGCGCACAGGAACAGCAGGTCATATGGCCGCAGTGCAGCCCGCTGCAGTGCCTCCGGTGCCGTACCAAACATCCAACCGCTGTAGCCCAGCGTCACCCACGGCGTGGTATCGCAGAACAACCAGCGATACGCGCGCCGCGCGGCCTCGTCTTCGTGTTGTGGCTGTGTCATTGCGATGCGAAGCAGATCCTCCGGCTTCAGTTCTCCTCCCTGCCGCTCCCATAACGTGCGGCCATATTCCGGCACCCAGGCGGTCTGCAGATGCTCGGCCATCATGCGCGCCAGCGTGGTCTTCCCGGTGGACTCGCCACCAATGAATGCCACGCGCTGCACGTAGGCCGCATATACCTCGGCGGAAAGGCTGTGCCGATGTGCATGTGGATCGGCACGCAGCTGCGTGCCGCTGGCCTGTCCGACATCATGCGTACGCTCCAGCCGTTCATGACGCACCGGCGCGTTGAAGCAGGCCGCCAGCGTGTCGGCAAAGCCATCGCCGTAGTCCTCGCCCGTGAATACCGCCTGCACCGGACCATCAAACAGGTGCTGGCACAGCCAGGCGGTAAACATGCGCTGCACCTGCTCGCTGTCGCTGTCCTGCGGCAACACGCGCGGCGGCAGCCCGTGTTCGGCACACAAAGCTGCCAGCCGCGCATCATCCAGTACCACCACCGTCGCCAGGGGGAAGCGCGCACGCAGCCAGCGCTCGCGACGCGCAGCGCTGTAGCCGGCAAAGCCCGGCTGCGACCAGCCGATCACCAGCAACTGCTGGCAGCGCGTGGAGGCAAAGTTGATCAGTCGTTCATGGCCGAGGTGCAGTGGGCAGAACTTGCCCACCACCAGGCCGCGCTCGGCCCGCTCAGGCAGCGGCATGGGCCGCCTTTGCCTCATCGCGCATCAGATGCCGCCAATGGCGCAGCGCCACCAGCGCATTGAGCCAGAAGCCTACGTAAAGGATCGAGGTCAGGTGCAGGCCGCGGCTGTAGTACAGCGGTACCGCGATGCTGTTCACCAGCAGCCACAGCCACCACGACTCCAGCTTGCGCCGCATCATCAGCAGCTGCGCGATCACGCTCAGCACCAGCACGGCAGAGTCGACATACGGTGCATAGGCGTTGGTCAGACGGGTCAGCATCCAGCCGTAGCCGAACGTGGCCAGCACCGCCAGCGGCGCCAGCCAGGCCCATGCACGCGGTCGCAACGAGGTGATCGGCAGCGGCGCACCATGGTCGCCACGCAGCCACTGCCACCAGCCCAGCACGCTGATCGCGACGAAGAAGAACTGCAGCACCATGTCCGCGTACAGGTGCGACCGCTGGAACACCAGCGCGAACAGCGCGCAGCCGACAATACCCAGCCACCAGGTGTGTACGTTGTTGCGGCCGGCCAGCAGGATCGAACCGGCGACGGCGATGTTGGCGGCCAGCTCCAGCTGGAAGGCGGGGTCGGACAGGTTCATGCCGCATTGTCGCCCGTCGTGCGCCGCGGGGCGACGGTACGCGCGGCAATGCGCCGCCCACGAAAGCGAAGGGCCCCGCTTGCGCGGGGCCCTCCGGTCAGTCGTACCAGGCGTGCCCGGATCAGAACTTGTAGTTCATCGACGCGGCCAGGATGTCGCCACCGACCTTGTACTTGCCCTGCAGCACGTTGCCGGTGCTGCTGGTGGCGTTGATCGCCGGGTCGTTGGTGAACAGGTGGGTGTAGCCGAAGTTGAACTCGGTGTTCTCCTTCGGGGTCCAGCCCAGGCCGAACGACAGCCACTTGCGGGTCACGTCCGGCACGCGCACGTCGCGGTGGCCGTAGGTGGTCGGGGTCTCGTCATAGGCCACGCCGCCACGCAGGGTGATGGTGTCGGACAGCTTGTACTCGGTACCGATCGAGCCGAAGGTGGTGTCCTTGTAGCCGAACACCAGCACGTTGTCCGGCTGGTTCGATGCGAAGTCCACGGTCACCTTGTCGAACGCGGTGGCCCAGGCGGTGCGCGACACGTCGCCCATCACCGTCCAGCGGTCGTTGACCTTGTGGGTCACGCTCAGGGTAGCCGAGGCCGGCAGGGTCACCGTGGCCTTGCCGCTGGTGTCGACGAACAGGCCCTTGGCCGCCAGGCCCAGTACCGCGTCGACCTTGCCCGGGACATCGAAGCGGGCCTTGCCGCCGGTGATCTTGTGCTCGACCTTGGAGCGATAGCTCAGCGCGATGTTGGTGTTCTCGGTCGGGCTGAAAGTACCGCCGATCACGTAGCCGACGGCATTGTTGTTGCCTTCGACGGTGGCGTAGCCATCGGCGCTGCCCGGCACCAGGCCCAGCGCCGCGCTGGCGCCCTTGCTGGAGCTATAGGCCACGGCGCCGAAGTCCACGGCATTGGCCAGCTCGATGGTCAGGTGCTCGACGAACACGCTGGCGCCGAAGGACACGTACGGGTTGACGTCATAGGAGAACGCCGCGCCCAGGTCGACCGCCTTCAGGTCGGTCTTGGTGCCGTGGTAGCGGCCCACCCAGTCGCGGTCGTATTCGGTCTTGAAACCGAACGGCGCGGTCAGCGACAGACCGAAGTGCATGTTGTCGTTCTCGCCGAACGGCACGTGGAAGTACGCGGCCGGAACCGGGGCGATCATGCCCGCGTCGCCGCCGTTGCCGCCGGAGATCGGGGTGCCCTTGCCAGCGCCGGTCGGGCCGGCGTTGCGGGCGCTGTAGACGTCTTCCATCTTGGCCGAGAAGCTGATCGCGCTCAGGTCGGCCTGGAACTGGCGGCCGTCGAGCAGGCGCATCGAAGCCGGGTTGGTGGCGATCACCGAAGCATCGCCCCAGGCGGAGCTGGAACCGGCGAAGGCGCGGCCCAGGCCCTTGGCGCTGTTTTCCTTGAGCTGGAACGCGGCGGCGTCGGCGTGGCTGAAAGCCAGGGCACCGGCAATGCCGACAGCCAGGGCGGTGACGCGTGCGAGGGTGGAAGCGGTATGCATGTTGGAAGCTCTCTCCGTAGGCCAAAGGTGATTCGTTGTGCGCCTGCACCCGGTGCCGTCGAACGGCCCTGCGGTGCGCCGGATTCCCCTCCCGACATACGACGCCGTATGCAGTATCCATCAAGCTTGTTAACTAAACAATAACGCCCCCGCATTCATTTCCTTCGGCTCCATCACCCTGTCCGGCCCCGCACGGGGTAGGCTTCCGCGTCCATGTTCGTTTCCATTCCCTCCCGCGACAAACCCGGACTCCGCTGGGCGGTGCCGCTGCTGTTCGCGGCGATCTGGCTGGCCTTCCTCTGGTCGATCTCGCGACCGGACGAGGCCCGGCGTTCGCTGTGGATGGACTGGGGCGCGCTGTCCACCGGCCTGGGCAATCCCCAGGACTGGTGGGCCGCACTGCGCGACGGCAGCGTGCTGCGCCTGTTCACCGCGCTGTTCCTGCACGCGGACTGGTCGCACCTGCTGGGCAACCTGGTGTTCCTGCTGATCTTCGGGCTGCCGGCCGAGCGGGTGCTGGGGCCGTGGCGGCTGTTGTTGCTGTTCCTGCTGGGCGGTGCCGCGGCCAACCTGGCGGCGCTGTACGCCATGGGATCGCCCGACCAGATCATCATCGGCGCCAGCGGCGCGGTGTCGGCGCTGCTGGGGGCCTACCTGGCGCTGTTCCCCGGCGCGCGGCTGGGCGTGGTGCTGCCGCTGGGGCTGTTCCTGGAGTTCGTCCGCGCACCGGCGTATCTGTTGATCGGCGTGTGGGCGGCATTGCAGATCGTCTTCGCCTACATCGGCCCCAGCTTCGGCATGGTGGCCTGGTCCGCGCATCTGTCCGGCTTCCTGTTCGGCATTGTCTACGGGCTGTACGTGCGCGCGGCCATCGCCCGGCGGCTGCGCAAGCGCCACGGGTTCTAGCAGCCGCCGGCTCCGCGTGCTCTCTATAATCGCGCCATGAGCAGCAAGCCCCTGTACAAGATCACGTTCCTCAACCACGGCAAGGTCTACGAGCTGTATGCCCGGCGCGTGGGCAGCAGCCACCTGTGGGGATTCAACGAAATCGCCGAGCTGGTGTTCGACCTGCACGACGGGCTGGTGGTCGATCCCACCGAAGAGCGCCTGCGTGAGGAGTTCGCCGACACCAAGGTGCTGCACCTGCCGATGCAGAGCATCGTGCGCATCGAGGAAGTGGAAAAGAAGGGCCAATCGGCCATCCGCGATGCGGCCACCGGCGAGAAGGTGGTCACCCCGTTCCCGATGCCCGCCAAGCCACGCTGAGCACCGGCTGCGGGATCATCGCCGCGGAATTGGCGGCACGCGTGCAGCACGCCCGGCCGCGCGCCGCTGCTGCCTTTCCATTGCCGGGCTTGCCGCGGCGCGCACCGGCGATTGACACGCAGGCCCCGCGGCGCGCGGGGAACGCGCGCTATTTGCCGCCGTCGGCCGCCTCCGGCCTGGCAGGCACGTTGACGCCCGCCGGCGCAGGCGCTGCCGGCGGCTTCACCGGGACATCCGGCCGTGCCGCGGCCGCGGGCCGGGCAGCGAGCGAGCCCGGTCGCTTGAGCTCACGCAGGGCCGAGCGCACCGGCCCTTCGCCCGGCAACACGACGCCGGTCGCGACGCCGCTGGTCTCGTCGTCGCCACGCAGGTGGCCCGGCAGCTTGGCCTCGCTGAAATCGGCGATGGCAGCCGGCACGTCCTTGTCCGTGGTGCCCGGATCCGGGGTCAGTTCCACGTCCGGTACGATGCCGGTGGCCTGGATCGAACGTCCGCTGGGCGTGTAGTAACGCGCGGTGGTGAGCTTTACCGAGTCGCCGTTGTCCAGCGGCAGCACGGTCTGCACCGAGCCCTTGCCGAACGTGCGGCTGCCGACGATGCGCGCACGCTGGTTGTCATGCAGCGCACCGGCCAGCACTTCCGAAGCACTCGCCGAACCGGCATCCACCAGCACTACCACCGGCGCGCCCTTCATCAGGTCGCCGGGCGTGGCCTCGAACCGGGCATCGCTGACCGAGATGCGGCCGCGCGTGCTGACGATCCCTCCCTTCTCCAGCAGGTCGTCGGCAACCTGCACCGCCGCGGTGAGCAGGCCGCCCGGATTGCTGCGCAGGTCCAGCACCAGGCCCTTCAGCTTGCCGCCGGCCTGCGACTGCAGCTGCGCGAGGTGCTTCTGGAAGTCGGCGCCGGTATCGGCCTGGAAGGTGCTGATGCGCACATAGCCATAGCCCGGCTCGAGCATCCGGCTGCGCACGCTGGTGACGCGGATGGTCTCGCGGGTGACGGTCACGTCGAACGGCTTTTCCTCGCCGCGCTCGATGGTCAGCACGACCTTGCTGCCGGCGGGACCGCGCAGCGGTTCCATCGCCTCGAACGCACTGATCGGCTTGCCGTCGATGGCCACGATCAGGTCGCCGGCGCGCAACCCGGCCCGCGCGGCGGGCGTTTCGTCGATCGGCGACACCACCTTGAGCGCACCGTCCTGCTGCAGCAGCTCGACGCCGATGCCCTCGTAGGCGCCCGTAGCCTGCTCATCGAAGGCCTGCGCGTCTTCCTTGTCGAAATAGGTGCTGTGCGGATCCAGGTCCAGCAGCAGGCCGCGCACCGCCGACTGCATCAGCTTCTTGTCGTCCACGGGGTCCACGTAGGCCGCGCGCACCGCGTTGTATACCGCGACGAAGCGGCGGATCTCGTCCAGCGGCACCCGCGAGGTGACCGACTCCTGGGCATCGGGGTCGTCCGCCTTGGGCGTCTTGTCCGGGGCGCCCTGCGCCAGGCCGACGGCCGGCGACAGTGCGAACAGCAGGGCAGCAGCAAGGCCGGCTACACGCATGAACCACTCCATGAAAACGGATGCGCACCATGCGCGTCGGACCGATTATGCGCGAACACCGGTGGAATTCACGTTGAACGCGGCCGCCGCCGGGGGCGCCCGCTCAGCCGCCGCTCACTGGCGCTGCAGCCAGGTACCCGGGTCCACCGGCTGGCCGTTGCGGCGCAGCTCGAAGTAAAGCGCCGTCACGCCCTGGCCACCGGAGTTGCCGACCCGTGCCACCGCCTCGCCGCGGCGCACCCGCGCGCCCGAATCGCGCAGCAGGGTGTCGTTGTGGGCATACAGGCTCATGTAGCCATTGCCGTGGTCGACGATCAGGATCATGCCGTAGCCGGTCATCCAGTCGGAGAAGACCACCGTGCCGTCGGCAACCGCGGTCACCGTGGTGCCGGGCGGGGCGCCGATCAACACCCCGTTGCTGGTGCGGCCATCCGGCAGGCGCCCGCCGTAGCGGGCCAGCAGGTTGCCGGACAACGGCCAGCCCAGCCCGCCGACCTTCGGTGCCGGCGCATTCGCGGTGACCCGCGGCGGCACCTTGCCGGGGGTGGGCCGTGCCGTCCCGGTGGCCGCCTGGCGCGACTGCTCGGCGGCGGCACGGCGCGCGGCCGCCTTGCGCTCGGCCTCGGCGCGTGCGGCCGCCGCGCGCAGGCTGGACAGCAGCTGCTCGAGCGCCCGCGCGTCCTTGCCCAGCACCTTCTCCCGCTCGCTGCGGTCCTGGTAGCGCTGGTCCAGCTCGGCCGCCAGCTGCGCGCGCCTGCGCCGGTCCTCGGCCAGCGCCGCGGCCTGCTCGCGCTGCTGCGCGCGTGCCTGCTCCAGCTCGCGGCTGCGCGCCAGGATCTCCTGTTCGTTCGCTGAAAGTGCCTGGAGATCGCCGGCCAGCGAGGCGATGGTCCGCGCCCGCTCACGCTGCAGGTAGCGGTGATAGGCCAGTTCGCGGTTGGCGTCGGCCACGCGGTCCTGCGACAGCAGCAACTTCAGCGGGGCATGGTTGCCCAGCCGGTAGGCGCCGCGCAGCAACGCGGCAAGCTGCTCGCGCTGCCGCGACAGGTTGGCTTCAAGCGTGGCGCGGCGTTGCTGCAGCCCGGCCAGTGCCTGCTGTTCGCGGCGCATCGCCGCCTCGGTGTCGGCCACCGCCCGGCCGCTGCGGGCCACCTTCTGGTCGGCCTCGCGCAGCCGCCGCGACGCCGCTTCCCGCTCGGCCTGCAGGCGCTGCCGCTCCTGGGCCACGTTCTTGAGTTCGCCGCGTACCTGCTGCAGCTTCTTTTCCGCATCGCGCGGGGTGTTCTGCGCCGGCGCGGACGGCACCAGCAGCGACAACCCCAGCAGGCAGCCGGCGGCCCAGGCCGGCGGTGCCGGGAAGCGGGCGGGCGGGCGGCGGGAGGGTCGCAAGGGCATTCCAGTGACTTCAGGCAGATGCGGATTGTATCCAGCCATGGTGCCATCCCGGCTCGCCCACAGGAAATCCCGACGGAGACCCGCGATGAAACGATTCCTTCTTCTGCTGGCCCTGGGCCTGGCCAGCCCACTGGCGATGGCGTTCGACGACATCAGCAAGGTGAACGGAAGCATCCGTACCGACTCCGGCACCGCCTACCGCGACCTGGACACCGTCAATGGCAGCATCCACCTCGCCAAGGGCGTGCAGGCACGCAGCGTGGAAACCGTCAACGGCAGCATCAATGCCGACGACAACGTGCAGGCGCGCAGTCTGGAGACGGTGAACGGCGCGGTGCGTGCCGGACGCGGGCTGGTCCTCTCCGGCGACGTGGAAACCGTCAACGGCAGCATCTTCATCGACCAGGGTGGACGCATCGGCGGCGGCGTGGAAACCGTCAACGGTGGCATCGGCCTGGTCGGGACCGAGGTCGGGCGCAACATCGAAACGGTGAACGGCGACATCACCGTCGGCATCGGCTCGCATGTGAAGGGCGGCATCCGCGTGACCAAGCCGTCGTTCAGCCTGTCACTCACGCCCCCGCGCAAGCCGCGGGTGATCATCGGCCCCAACGCGAAGGTCGACGGCCCGCTCAACTTCGAGCGCGAAGTGACGCTGTACGTGCACGACAGCGCCTCCATCGGCCCGGTCAGCGGCGCCACCGTGCGGCGCTTCGACAGCGAGGCCGCGCCGAAGGATTGAGCGCTTCGCGGCAGGCTTGCCTAGAATCGGGCTTCCCCTTTCATCCGGAGCCCGGTTCCATGCCCCGCAGATTCCTGTTGTGCCTCGCCGCGGGCGCGGCGCTGGCCGCGTGCCGGCAAGAGGCCACGCCGCCGCAGGCGCCGGTGCCCGCCCCCGCGCCGGGACATGCATTCTCCACCGGCATCAACGCCGCGGACTTCGCCGAACTGGTGAAGACGCTGGCTTCGGATGCGTTCGAAGGACGCGCGCCAGGCAGCCGCGGCGAACAGCTGACCGTCGACTACATCCGCGACCAGATGCAGCGCATCGGCCTGCAACCGGGCAACGGCGACAGCTGGTTCCAGGAAGTGCCGATGACCGAGACCATCGCCGATCCCGCGACCGTGCTCACACTCGTGCATGGCGACGCCCGGCGCACGCTCGCCTTCGGCAGCGACATGGTGGTCGGCACCCGCAGCGGCCAGCCGGAAGTGCGGATCGACGCCAGCGACATGGTGTTCGTTGGCTACGGCGTGGATGCGCCGGAACAGGACTGGAACGACTATGCCGGCCAGGACTGGAAGGGCAAGACCGTGGTGATGTTGGTCAATGACCCCGGCTTCCACGCGGGCGATGCACGCCTGTTCGAGGGCAAGCGCATGACCTATTACGGGCGCTGGACCTACAAGTTCGAGGAAGCCGCGCGCAAGGGCGCCACCGCGGCGCTGATCGTGCATGACACCGCGGGCGCGGCTTACGGCTGGGACGTGGTGCGCAGCTCCTGGGGGGGCGCGCAGTACGACCTGCCGGCTGCCGAAGACAAGGAGCCACGCCTGCAGGCGCAGGGCTGGCTGAGTGCGGAAGCGGCACGGCAGCTGTTCGCCGATGCCGGGCTCGACCTGGACAAGGCCTATCGCGATGCCGGCAGGCGCGGCTTCAAGCCGGTACCGCTGCGTACCACGCTGTCGCTCGACCTGAAGAGCAGCATCGCGGAGAAGAAGTCGCGCAATGTCGTGGGCGTCCTGCCCGGCAGCAGGCGCGCCGACGAGGCCGTGCTTTACATGGCGCATTGGGACCACCTGGGCAGGCACGCGGACCAGGCACACGACGCGCAGGCCGGCGACGACATCTACAACGGTGCCGTGGACAACGCCACCGGCGTAGCCGGCATCCTCGAGATCGCCGACGCGATGGTCCACCAGCAGCCGGCGCCGGAGCGCTCGGTGGTGTTCCTTGCGGTGACGCTGGAGGAGTCCGGCCTGCTCGGCTCGCAGTATTACGTCAGCCATCCCACCTTCCCGCTGGACAAGATCGCCGGCGTGATCAACATCGACGCGATGTCGGTCAATGGCCGCGCCCGCGACATGACCGTCACCGGCTATGGCAGCTCGGAGCTCGAGGACATCCTCAAGCCCCTGGCGGCGGCGCAGAAGCGGACCCTGCACGCGGAGTCGTCGGTGCAGAGCGGCTTCTATTTCCGCTCGGATCATTTCAACTTCGCCAAGGCCGGCGTACCGGCGCTCTACGCTGGCGGCGGGGTGGATCTTCTGGATGGCGGGGTCGAGGCCGGCAGGAAAGCCGCTGAAACCTACGCCCGCGACCGTTACCACAGTCCGCGCGACGAGTACGACGCTGCCAGCTGGAAGCTCGACGGCACCCTGCAGGACCTCGAACTCCTGTACGGCGTCGGTCGCGAACTGGCGGGCGGCGACAGTTGGCCCAACTGGTACGAAGGCAACCCGTTCAAGGCCAACCGCGATCGCATGATGCAAAGCCGGCGCATGGCCAACGACTGATCCGCATCGGTCGTGCACCTGCACGGCCGGTGATGCGCGACGGTTTCATGGCCGGCTCAGCAAACATCACCACGCTGGACCCGCGCGCGGAGGGTTTTCCGATCCTGCGTTCGACGCAGGAAGCGCGGTTGGAGAGGGTGATGTCGAACCGTTTTGGTTTTGGGGGTACGAACGCGACGCTGGTGTTCGGGCGGGTGTGATCTTCGCGTTCTGGCGGCAGTGATGGAAGCAACGGCGCCTTTTGGCGCCGTTGTCGTATGTGGGCGGCGGGCAGGCTCAGGCAGGCAACGACCTGACAGCCGATCCAAGCGGGCATGCCCGCGGCAGGATTGGTCAGCAGCGATGCCGGCTGTGTGCGGTTGTCGCGTTCGCGTCCCGTTTGATCCTGCGGGACGCATCGCAGCCGGCAGCCGGCTGTTCCCGGCAAGCGGGCTGCAGGCGCCGTGCTGTGCGGCGACGGACAAGCCAGGTGAGGCGCTGTCCCTGCGCGCGGCCTGCTGTCACGCCTTACGACACCGGCGCCCCTGAGCGCCGTTGTTTCCTCTTCCGCCGCCGGCCCACGCGTTACCGGGTGGTTTTCCGGCGGTGGGTCTCACGGATTCCGGCGTGGCCGGGGCCGGGCCGAGCCGAAGGATTTTCGATTGAGCAAAAAAGCAAACCCCCGCTGCGTGAGCAGCGGGGGTTTGGGGGTAAAGCCCCTGGCGATGACCTACTCTCGCATGGCTTGAGCCACACTACCATCGGCGCAGCTGCGTTTCACTTCCGAGTTCGGGATGGGATCGGGTGGTTCCACAGCGCTAATTTCACCAGGGAGAGGGTTGGAGGGTCGCTATCCGTTGGAGCAGGATAAAGCGCCAGCCTCTCGTAGGTCTTGTGACGTAGCGTGCACTTGGGTCTATCGACATGTCATGTCGGCCAAGGCAACTTGAGGTTATATGGTCAAGCCACACGGATCATTAGTATCAGTTAGCTCAACGCGTTGCCGCGCTTACACACCTGACCTATCAACCACGTAGTCTACATGGTTCCTTCAGGGGGCTTGTGCCCCGGGAAGTCTCATCTTGAGGCGCGCTTCCCGCTTAGATGCTTTCAGCGGTTATCGCTTCCGAACATAGCTACCCGGCAATGCCACTGGCGTGACAACCGGAACACCAGAGGTTCGTCCACTCCGGTCCTCTCGTACTAGGAGCAGCCCCTCTCAAACTTCCAACGCCCATGGCAGATAGGGACCGAACTGTCTCACGACGTTCTGAACCCAGCTCGCGTACCACTTTAAATGGCGAACAGCCATACCCTTGGGACCGACTACAGCCCCAGGATGTGATGAGCCGACATCGAGGTGCCAAACACCGCCGTCGATATGAACTCTTGGGCGGTATCAGCCTGTTATCCCCGGAGTACCTTTTATCCGTTGAGCGATGGCCCTTCCATACAGAACCACCGGATCACTAAGTCCTACTTTCGTACCTGCTTGATCCGTCGATCTTGCAGTCAAGCACGCTTATGCCTTTGCACACAGTGCGCGATGTCCGACCGCGCTGAGCGTACCTTCGAGCTCCTCCGTTACTCTTTAGGAGGAGACCGCCCCAGTCAAACTACCCACCATACACGGTCCCCGACCCGGATAACGGGCCTAGGTTAGAACGTCAAGCACGACAGGGTGGTATTTCAAGGATGGCTCCACTGCAGCTGGCGCCACAGTTTCATAGCCTCCCACCTATCCTACACAGACGAACTCAACGTTCAGTGTAAAGCTATAGTAAAGGTTCACGGGGTCTTTCCGTCTTGCCACGGGAACGCTGCATCTTCACAGCGATTTCAATTTCACTGAGTCTCGGGTGGAGACAGCGCCGCTGTCGTTACGCCATTCGTGCAGGTCGGAACTTACCCGACAAGGAATTTCGCTACCTTAGGACCGTTATAGTTACGGCCGCCGTTTACTGGGGCTTCGATCAAGAGCTTCGCCTTGCGGCTGACCCCATCAATTAACCTTCCAGCACCGGGCAGGCGTCACACCCTATACGTCCACTTTCGTGTTTGCAGAGTGCTGTGTTTTTGATAAACAGTCGCAGCGGCCTGGTCACTTCGACCATCGCCAGCTATAGCCCGCATGGGCCACCGGCAATGGTGCACCTTCTCCCGAAGTTACGGTGCCATGTTGCCTAGTTCCTTCACCCGAGTTCTCTCAAGCGCCTGAGAATTCTCATCCTACCCACCTGTGTCGGTTTACGGTACGGTCTGCGTAAGCTGAAGCTTAGGAGCTTTTCCTGGAAGCGTGGTATCAGTGACTTCGTCTTAAAGACTCGTCTCGGTGCTCGGTCTTGAAGGATCCCGGATTTGCCAAAGATCCAAACCTACCGCCTTTCCCCAGGACAACCAACGCCTGGTACACCTAACCTTCTCCGTCCCTCCATCGCACTTACGCGAGGTGCAGGAATATTAACCTGCTTCCCATCGACTACGCATTTCTGCCTCGCCTTAGGGGCCGACTCACCCTGCGCCGATTAACGTTGCGCAAGGAAACCTTGGGCTTTCGGCGTGCGGGTTTTTCACCCGCATTATCGTTACTCATGTCAGCATTCGCACTTCCGATACCTCCAGCAAGCTTCTCAACTCACCTTCACAGGCTTACGGAACGCTCCTCTACCGCGCATAACAAAGTTATGCACCCCAAGCTTCGGTTCTGTGCTTAGCCCCGTTAAATCTTCCCCGCAGACCGACTCGACCAGTGAGCTATTACGCTTTCTTTAAAGGGTGGCTGCTTCTAAGCCAACCTCCTGGCTGTCTGTGCCTTTCCACATGGTTTTCCACTTAGCACAAAATTTGGGACCTTAGCTGTGGGTCTGGGTTGTTTCCCTTTTCACGACGGACGTTAGCACCCGCCGTGTGTCTCCCATACAGTCCGTCTCGGTATTCGGAGTTTGCAATGGTTTGGTAAGTCGCGATGACCCCCTAGCCATAACAGTGCTCTACCCCCGAGAGGATACATATGAGGCGCTACCTAAATAGCTTTCGAGGAGAACCAGCTATCTCCGGGTTCGATTAGCTTTTCACTCCTAATCACACCTCATCCCCTACCTTTGCAACGGGAGTGGGTTCGGGCCTCCAGTGCGTGTTACCGCACCTTCACCCTGGGCATGACTAGATCACCCGGTTTCGGGTCTACTGCCCGCGACTATGCGCCCTTATCAGACTCGGTTTCCCTTCGCCTCCCCTATACGGTTAAGCTTGCCACGAACAGTAAGTCGCTGACCCATTATACAAAAGGTACGCAGTCACTCTTTCGAGCTCCTACTGCTTGTACGCACACGGTTTCAGGTTCTATTTCACTCCCCTCTCCGGGGTTCTTTTCGCCTTTCCCTCACGGTACTGGTTCACTATCGGTCGGTCAGTAGTATTTAGCCTTGGAGGATGGTCCCCCCATGTTCAGACAGGGTTTCACGTGCCCCGCCCTACTCGTCTTCACTGGAATGGCCCTTTCAAATACAGGGCTATCAC
>NZ_CP176501.1:62500-242500 GCF_046267925.1 Stenotrophomonas sp. Y-13 | reverse complement strand
CGCATACTTTCAAAGAACTTCGGAATCGGCCTCAGCGCCTTCTTCCTTAGTGCCCGACGTTTCCGTCCGAGCGAGCCGCCCATTATAGCCGGCTTTTCCGCTTCGTCAACACCTCGTTTCGAGGTCCGACTCCGCCGCTCCAACCGCAAACCCGAGGGCTTTTCGTCGAAGCGAGCCGCCTATTATGGCAGCCTTTTCGTTGCCGTCAACACCTGCGTGAGGGTGACTTCAACTTCCTGCCTTCGCTGCCAACCACCGGCCGGCGGCGAAGGAGCGGAAGTATGCAACCTGTTTCAGGTTTTGGGAAGAGGCAAATACACATCACCTGCACATCCCGCACCCCGTGGACGGGTACGCCGCCACGGGGCCATGAACTACGGGGTCAGGCAGCAACCAGCAACACCCGCGCGAACGTGCGCTTGCCCACCTGCAGCAGGCCTTCGAAGCCCGGCTGCAGGACCGTCTGCGCATCCTCGACCACCTGGCCGTCCACCTTGACCGCGCGCTCCTTGAGCTTGCGCGAGGCTTCCGAGTTGCTGGGCGTCAGGCCGGCGGCGGTCAGCAGCGCGCCGATGCGCAGGCCGTCGGCCGGCACCTTCACTTCCTGCAACGGCAGCTGGGTGATGTCGCCCTGCCCGGTCACCGCCGCATTCCAGCCGGCAATCGCCTGCTCGGCGGCGGCCGCATCGTGGAAGCGCGTGGCCAGTTCGCGCGCCAGGCTCAGCTTGATCTCGCGCGGGTTGATTGCGCCGGCGTCGACATCGGCGCGCAGCTGGCTGGCCTCGGCAATGGAGATGTCGAAGCTGAGCAGATCGATCCAGCGCCACATGAGGGTGTCGTCGATCTTCATGGTCTTGGTGACGATGTCGATCGCCGGTTCGCTGATACCAATGTAGTTGCCCAGCGACTTGGACATCTTGTTGACCCCGTCCAGACCCTCCAGCAGCGGCATGGTCAACACGATCTGCGGCTTCTGGCCGTAGTGCTCCTGCAGGCCGCGGCCCATCAGCAGGTTGAACTTCTGGTCGGTGCCGCCGAGCTCGACGTCCGCTTCCAGCGCCACCGAGTCGTAGCCCTGGACCAGCGGGTAGAGGAATTCGTGGATGGCGATCGACTGCTGGGCGGCGTAGCGCTTGGCGAAGTCGTCGCGCTCGAGCATGCGCGCCACCGTGTGCTGGCCGGCCAGGCGGATCATGTCGGCCGCGCCCATCTTGCCGAACCATTCGGAATTGAAGCGGACCTCGGTACGCGCGCGGTCGAGCACCTTGAACACCTGCTCCTCGTAGGTGCGGGCATTGGCCAGCACGTCTTCGCGGGACAGCGGCTTGCGGGTGACGTTCTTGCCCGAGGGGTCGCCGATCATGCCGGTGAAGTCGCCGATCAGGAAGATCACCTGGTGCCCGAGATCCTGGAACTGGCGCAGCTTGTTGAGCAGCACGGTGTGGCCCAGGTGCAGGTCCGGGGCGGTGGGGTCGAAGCCGGCCTTGACCCGCAGCGGACGGCCGCTTTCCAGACGCTGGCGCAGTTCATCCACCTTGAGGATTTCATCGGCACCGCGGCCGATCAGGGCAAGGGCTTCATCAATCGAGGACACGCTAGAACTCCCGGCTTCGCCGTCAGACATGAATGTGTTAAGTGCAGGTTAACCGCCCAATTCATCAAAAAGCCATGCGGCTCAATGGTTTGACGCGGTATTGAAGGGTGACTATGTTACCCGCGTTTGGGCCCGCGATCCGGGCCGTCCAGAGAACCCAGCGATGTCCCAACCCGATCACGGCCAGGCGCGCAAACAGCGCTTTCAGGAACGACTCCACGTCCTCCACGACACCGCCCTGCATCGGAAGTTGAAGCAACACCTCCCGGCCGCGTTCAACGAACGCTGGACCCGGCGCCACTGGATCCACGCCAGCCTGTTCGCGACCATCGGCGCGCTGGCGGCGACGATCGTGCCGGGCTTCTCCAATGCCATCGACGCGCCCCTGCCGTCGGCGCACGCGACCCTGGCCCTGCCACTGCCGCCGCTGTCGCTGGCCCGGCGCAGCGAAACCCCGGGCGACAGCTGGCAGATCCTGCGGGTGGAACGCGGCCAGACCCTGAGCGACCTGTTCGAGATCGCCGGGGTGCCGGCGACGGTGATGCACCGGCTGCTGGACCACCCGGGTACCCGCGAGGCGCTGACCCGGCTGCGGCCGGGGGCCGAGATCGCCTTCGACCTGCCGGTCAACGGCCAGCTGCGCACGATCCGCTTCGACCGCGACCCCAGCCACCGCGTGGAGTTGACCCTGCAGGGCAACCAGGTCCGCGAGAAGGTGCTGGAGCGCGCGACCACCACCCGCACCGTGGTCGCCAGCGGCGAGATCCGCAGCTCGCTCTATGCCTCGGCCCTGAAGGCCGGGCTGTCGCCCTCGGCCATCAACACGATGACCGACGAGATCTTCAAGTACGACATCGACTTCTCCAAGGACGTGCAGCCGGGCGACCGCTTCAGCGTGGTCATGGACGAGACCTGGCGCGAGGGCGAGCGCATCGACACCAGCAAGATCCTGGCCGCCACCTTCAGCACCGGCGGCAAGACCTATACCGGGTTCCGATTCGAGCGCGGCGGCAAGTCCGAGTACTTCGACCTCAACGGCCGGCCGCTGAAGAAGAGCTTCATCCGCATGCCGATTCCGTTCGCGCGGCTGAGCTCCACCTTCGGCTCGCGCCGCCATCCGATCCTCGGCACCATGCGCATGCACAAGGGCGTGGACTATGCCGCCGGCACCGGCACCCCGATCATGGCCGCCGGCGACGCCCGCGTGCAGTTCGCCGGTACCCAGCGCGGCTATGGCAACGTGGTGATCCTCGACCACGGCCGCGGCTACACCACGCTGTACGGGCACATGTCGCGCTTCGGCAAGATCCGCACCGGCCAGCGCGTGAACCAGGGCACGGTGATCGGTTATGTCGGCTCCACCGGCATGGCGACCGGCCCGCACCTGCACTACGAATTCCGGGTCAACGGCCAGCACCGCAACCCACTGTCGGTGACCATGCCGCCGCCGGAGCCGCTGAAGGGCGCCGAGCTGGCCGCGTTCCGCGCCCAGACCGCGCCGGCGATGGCGCGCATCCAGGGCATGGAAGAGCTGATGTACGCCGATGCCGGCAAGGACAAGCCCACGGTCACGGCCAGTGCCGCGCCCCCCGTGGCGGCCGGCAACAAGCGCGGCTGAGCCGCGCCGCCGCGTTGACGACAGGGGCAGGGAGCCTTGAAGCTTCCCTGCCCTTTTCGTTTCTGGCCCCGGCATGACCTCCATCGATCCGCAGCTGCCGTTGTTCCTCGGCCTGATGTCCGGCACCAGCGCCGACGGCATCGACGCCGCGCTGGTGCAGTTCCCGGCTGAAGGCGGCTGCCGGTTCGTGCACGGGCATACCTGCGACTGGCCGGCGCGGACCCGCGAGGCACTGGTGGCGTTGGGACAGGGCGCCGAGCCGGCATCACTGGATGCGCTCGGGCAACTGGACGCCGAAGTCGGCATCGCCTTCGCCGCCGCCGCCAATGGCCTGCTGGAGCGGGCCGGGATCAGCCGCGCGCAGGTGCGGGCGATCGGGTCGCACGGGCAGACCATCCGCCATCGCCCCACGGCGCTGCCTGCCTTCACCTGGCAGATCGGCGACGCCCACCGCATCGCCGAGCTGACCGGGATCACCACGGTGGCCGATTTCCGCCGCCGCGACGTGGCCGCCGGCGGCCACGGCGCGCCGCTGATGCCGGCCTTCCACCTGGCAATGCTCGGCAACAGCGGCGAGGACCGGGCGGTCCTCAACCTGGGCGGCATCGCCAACCTGAGCCTGCTGGCGCGCGACGGCAGCCTGCGCGGGTTCGACACCGGCCCGGCCAATGCGCTGCTGGATGGCTGGTGCCAGCGCCACCTCGGCGCCGCGTTCGATGCCGATGGCGCCTTCGCCGCCACTGGCCGGGTGGACGAGGCGCTGCTGGCGCGGTTGCTGGACGATGCCTGGTTCGCGCTGCCGCCGCCCAAGAGCACCGGCCGTGAACAGTTCCACCTGGACTGGGTGGACGCGCGGATCGGCGACGCGCCGCTGGCGCCGGCCGATGTGCAGGCCACCCTGGCCGAACTCACCGCCGCCACCGTCACCGATGCGCTGCGGGCGCACCTGCCCGGCGCACGCCGGCTGCTGGTATGCGGCGGCGGCGTCCATAATCCCCACCTGCTGCGGCGCATCGCCGCGCGGCTGCCGGGGGTGGAGGTGGTCTCCAGCGCCGCGCATGGGCTCGACCCGGACTACATGGAAGCGATGGGCTTCGCCTGGCTGGCACGCGAAGCCCTGGCCGGACGCCCGGGCAACCTGCCCAGCGTCAGCGGCGCGCGCGGGCCGCGGATCCTGGGCGCGATCCACCCGGCGTGAAACCTTGGGGCGCAGCCCCGAAAATCGCCCGCACGGATGCTGGGGTGCCGGGCGTCCACCTGCTCTGCCCGTTGTCGTAGCTGCCGGGCTCGCCCGGCACGGTTTGCCTGGCATGTCGCATGCGGGGCAAGCCCCGCATCTACGGCGAGCCGCGTTTGCCTGAAGCCGGGGCATCGGGGCGCAGCCCTGGCCCGTGCCGGGCATGCACTCAACCGAATTCGGCGCCGGCGGGCAACGCCTGCAGGGCATGGATGGCCTCGGACAGCACGTCCACCTCCGGGTTCTCGAAGCCGTGGCTCATCTCGTGCTCGCCGGCGAACAAACCCTGTTCGAGCAGCACCAGGCAGGTATGTTCGCGGGTCCAGCCACGCGCCACCGCGAGGCGGCGGATGCGTTCAAGCAGCAGCGGGTCGACATCCCGCAAGATCACGTCGGCCATGTCATTCCGCCAGCAGTCCGGCGGATCCCCCCGCGGGCATCATCGACGACGCGGCGCCCGGTTTCAACGGCGGGCGGAACGCGGCTCGCGCGATCCACCCGCCCGCGGCGCATTCAGCCGGACGTGGTGGCCTTGCGCGCCTGCATCGCCGCGAGCGCCACGCACAGCAGCAGCACCGGTATCGCCAGCAGCGCGGTGCCGACGAAGAACAGCGCGTAGCCCTCCAGCAGGGTGCGGCCCTGCGCCAGGTATTGCACGGTCATGCCCGACAGGCCCTTGAGCGCCTTGCCCGGCATCGCGTAGAACGAGCTGAGCAACGCATATTGGGTCGCGGTGTAGCCGATGCTGGTCAGGCTGGACATGTAGGCGATCAGGGCGGTGCCGGCGAAGCCGCTGGACAGGTTGTCCACCGCCATGGCGATGGCGAACTCCAGCTTGCCCGGGCCGACGTAGGCCATCCATGCGAACGCCAGGTTCGAGCAGGGGCCAAGCACCGCGCCGACCAGCAGCGCCGCCATCACCCCCCAGCGCACCGAGATCACCCCGGCCAGGGCGATGCCGAAGAATGTGGCCACCAGGCCGACCGAGCCGCGCACCGCGCCCACCGTGTCCTCGTCCAGGCCGAGGTCGACGTAGAACGGGTTGGCCATGGGGCCCATCACGAAGTCGGCCATGCGGTAGATGCTGATCGCCGCCAGAATCAGCAGCGCGCCGCTGCGGTACTCGCGGAAGAACATCACGAACGGTCCGATCACCGCGTCGAACAGGCCGCGCGGGGTCCACAGCCGGGCGGCCTGGTCGTGCACGGCGAGCACCGCCCGCGCCGGTTCGCGCGCCAGCAGCACCGCGGCCACGCCCAGTCCCATCAGCGCCGCCATGATCTCGTAGGACACCTGCCAGCCCACGCGCGCGGCGATGATCAGGATCAGCGCGTCGGTGACCAGCAGCGCGGTGCGGTAGCCCAGCGCCGAGGAGGCGGTCAGCAGGCCGAGCTGCTCGCTGCTGCTGGCGCTCTCGATGCGCCAGGCGTCGATGACGATGTCCTGGGTGGCCGAGGCGAACGCCACCACGGTGGCCAGCACCCCGAACACGAGCAGGTGCTCCACCGACAGGCCAAGCACCAGTATGTTGCCGCCCTTGGGCTGCACCAGCGCCATGCCGACCAGGGCCAGGCCGGCGAACAGCTGCGACAGCAGCATCCAGCCGCGGCGGCGCCCGAACACCCGCCCCAGCACCGGCACGTCGGTCTTGTCGACGATCGGCGCCCACAGGAACTTCATCGAGTACGCCAGGCCCACCCAGGACAGGAAGCCGATGGTGTCCAGCTCGATGCCTTCCTTGCGCATCCAGAAGCCGAGCGTATTGCCGACCAGGTAGATCGGCAGGCCGGAACTGAAGCCCAGCAGCAGCATCGCCAGCACCTTGCGCTGGCGCAGGTTGCCCATCACCTCCCGCCAGCCCTGGCGGCGCTTCGGCGCGGCCTCGCTCACAGGTCGTAGTCCACGCTGAACGGGGCGTGGTCGGAGAAGCGCTCGTCGCGGTAGATCGAGCAGCCGCGCAGGCGCCCGCGCAGGCCGGGGGTGACCAGCTGGTAGTCGATGCGCCAACCGACGTTGTTGGCGCGCGCCGCGCCCCGGTTGCTCCACCACGTGTAGTCCTGCCCCTGCGGGTGCAGCACGCGATAGGCGTCCACCCAGCCGCGGCCGGCGCCCGGGTCATGCTCCCCGGGCAGGTCGGCGCACAGGCCGTTGAGCCAGTCGCGCTCCTCGGGCAGGCAGCCCGAATTCTTCTGGTTGGACTTCCAGTTCCTGATGTCCAGGGCGGTGCGCACGATGTTCCAGTCCCCGCACAGCACGTAGTCGCGGCCGCTGGCCAGCCACTGGTCGAGGATCGGCCGCAGCCATTCCATCACCTCGAACTTGAAGCCCTGGCGCAGCTCGCCCGACGAGCCGGACGGGATATAGAAGGAGACCACGCTCAGGTTGCCGAAGCGGGCCTCGATGTAGCGGCCCTCGTCGTCGAACGGGGCCCAGCCCAGCTCGGTGCGGACCTCGTCCGGCTCGCGCCGGCTCCAGATCGCCACCCCGCTGTAGCCTTTCTTGGTGATGGCGTCACGGTAGAAACAGTGGTGGCCATCGGGGCGGAACAGCGGGTCGGACAGCTGCGACTCCTGCGCCTTGGTCTCCTGGATGCACAGCACGTCGGCCTGCTGGCCGGCGAACCAGGCGCCGAAGCCCTTGGTGGTGGCCGAACGGATGCCGTTGGCGTTGAAACTGATGATGCGCATGGGAAACCGCTGACAGGCCCGGGACGGCACAGCATACCGCCCGCGCCAGCATTCCCCGAAGCCATGCTTTACCCTAGGCGCCTTCAATAGACGACAGAAAAGCGCATTACATGAGTGACCATCGTTCCCGCTTCCTGCAGCTGGCGCTGAACGCCGATGCCCTGCGCTTCGGCCAGTTCACCCTCAAGTCCGGCCGGGTAAGCCCCTATTTCTTCAATGCCGGCCGTTTCGACACCGGCCTGGCGCTGGCCCAGCTGGGCAACTGCTACGCCGACGCGGTCGAATCCTCCGGCGTCGCCTTCGACCAGCTGTTCGGGCCGGCCTACAAGGGCATCCCGCTGGCCACCGCCATCGCCTGCGAGTTCTCGCACCGCGGCCGCAACCTGCCGCTGACCTTCAACCGCAAGGAAGCCAAGGACCACGGCGAGGGCGGCACCCTGATCGGCGCCGACATGGCCGGCAAGCGCATCCTGATCGTCGACGACGTGATCACCGCCGGTACCGCCATCCGCGAGGCGCTGGCCATCATCCGCGCCGCCAACGGCATCCCCGCCGGCATCGTGGTCGCGCTGGACCGCCAGGAGATCGCCTCGGAGGAGGACCGCCGCTCGGCCGCCCAGGCTGTGGCCGCCGAGACCGGCATCCCGGTGATCGCCGTGGCCAACCTGGCCGACCTGCTTGCATTCGCGTCCGGGAACCCGGAACTTGTCGGCTACCGCGAACCGTTGCTGGCCTACCGGGCCCGTTACGGAAGCAATCCAACGGGCTGACCGCAGGGGGCTGTCATGAGGCCGAATCCGTCCATCACCGGCGCCGGCATGCTGCTGGTGCTGGCTGCGCTGACACTGCCGGTACCGGTGCCGGCACAGGACAAGCCGGCCGACCCCGGCAAGAAGCTCTACTGCTGGGACACCGCCCGGGGTGAGCGGATCTGCTCGGACACCCTGCCGCCGGAGGCGGTCAACAACGCACGCCAGGAATTCAGCGCGCGCAGCGGCCTGCGCAGCGCCGACGTGCAGCGCGCGCTCACCGCCGAGGAACGCGCCGACGCCGAGCTCGCCGCGGCGCAGGCGCAGGTGGATGCGGCGGCGGCCGAGACCCGCAGGCGCACCGAGCAGGCCATGCTGTCCACCTATGGCAGCGAGGACGCACTGCGCCGCGTGTTCAACGAGCGCGCGGCCATCGTCGACAACAACATCAAGACCGCCATCTACAACGTCGGCAGCCTGCGCGAGGCGCTTGCCACCCAGTTGTCGATCGCCGGCGACCGCGAACTGGCCGGGCAGAAGGTGACCGACAAGCAGGCCCAGGACATCCGCCAGCGGCATACCGAACTGCTGGCCCAGCTGCGGCTGCAGGCCGCCTTCGAGCAGCAGCGCAAGGCGCTGGACGTGGAGATCGCCGAAACCCTGGCCCGCTACCGCGAGCTCAAGGGCACCGCCGCGGCGGCCGACGCGGCCGATACCCCGGCATCGCCGCCGGGCTGAGCGCGCCCACCGGCGGAACCCCGCAAGCGGCCCCCGGGCCGCTTTTTCGTTGCCTTCAGCCCCCGCCAGCCCGGCACCGCACCGGCGGCCAACCCACGGCCACCCACTTTTTTATGGCGTTTTTACGCCACGACCGGGCACGCGGCATCGAACGTTTACGGCCCCCGGAAGCACCATGGCGCTCCTGGCACGGGCGGCCACGCTGGCAACGCGCCGCCACTTTCCCATCCACACGGTACGCCCGCCACGCAGGCGGTCGCGCCGCCGAACCGAGGTTCCCAATGCCCGGCTGGCTTTTCTTCCTGTGCGGACTGGTGGCGCTGGTCGCTGCCGCCTACCTGCTGTACGCGGTCCTGCGTCCCGAGTCGTTCTGAGGAGCACGCCATGACCGAAGCCCTTGTCATCCTGCTGGCCGGCATCGCCCTGGCCTGGCCGCTGGGCCTGTACCTGGCGCGGCTGATGCGCGGCACGCCCATGCGCATCGACCCGCTGTTCCGGTGGATCGAGACCCCGCTGTACCGGCTGCTGGGCGTCGACCCGGGGCGTGCCATGTCCTGGCGCGGCTATGCCCTCGCCTTCCTCGCCAGCAACCTGGTGCTGGCCGTGCCGACGCTGGCGGTGTTCATGACCCAGGCCTGGCTGCCACTCAACCCGGACCATGTTCCCAACCTGCGCTGGGACACCGCGCTGCACACGATGGTGTCGTTCCTGACCAACACCAACCAGCAGCACTACAGCGGCCAGGCGCAGCTGTCCTACCTGTCGCAGATGACCGCCATTACCGGCCTGCAGGTGATCACCCCGATGATGGGCCTGGCGCTGGCGGTGGCCACGCTGCGGGCGCTGTTCGCCCGGGCGCCGGGCCAGCAGTCCGGTGCCGGGGCGGCGGCCGCGCCGGTCACGGTCGGCAACTATTACGTCGACGTGGTGCGCCTGTGCCTGCGCTTCCTGCTGCCACTGTGCCTGGTATGGACCCTGCTGCTGACCTGGCAGGGCGTGCCCTCGACGCTGGCCGCGGGCCCGCAGGCCACGCCGATCGATGCCGGCGCCGGCATGGCGACGCAGAAGATTCCGCTGGGCCCGGTGGCGGCGATGGTCGCGGCCAAGCAGCTCGGCGCCAATGGCGGCGGCTGGTACGGGCCGAACAGCAGCTTTCCGCTGGAGAACCCCACTCCGCTGTCCAACGCGCTGGAGCTGGTGGGCATCGTGCTGCTACCGATGGCGGTGGTGTTCATGATCGGCGCCTTCACCGGCCGCCGCCGCTTCGGCGCGCTGGTGTTCGGCTGCATGCTCGGCATGTCGTTGCTGTCCACCTTCGGCACGGTGTGGCTGGAAGGGCACGGCGCCAGCGCTGCCAGCCCGTTGCTGATGGAGGGCAAGGAGGTCCGCTTCGGCGCCGACGGCACCGCGCTGTGGGCCACGCTCACCACGCAGGTGCAGAACGGGTCGGTCAACGGCATGCAGGATTCGATGAGTCCGCTGGCCGGCATGGCGTCGCTGGTCAACATGCTGGTCGGCGCCATCTGGGGCGGCATCGGCTGCGGCCTGCAGCAGTTCCTGGTGTACCTGATGCTGGCGGTGTTCCTGGCCGGGCTGATGACCGGGCGCACGCCCGAGCTGTTCGGCCGCAAGCTGGAAACGCCCCAGGTACGGCTGCTCGCCCTGCTGGTGCTGCTGCAGCCGATCACCCTGCTCGGCATGACCGCGCTGACCCTGGCCATTCCCGGCCTGGCCGGTATCTCCAACCCCGGCTTCCATGGCATCACCCAGGTGTTCTACGAGTTCACCTCGGCCTATGCCAACAACGGCTCGGGCTTTGAAGGGCTGGCCGACAACACGGTCTGGTGGAACCTCAGCTGCGCGCTGGTGCTGGCGCTGGGCCGGTTCCCGGTGCTGATCGTGCCGCTGGCCATCGCCGCGCAGCTGGCCGGCAAGCGGCAGGCGCCGCAGGGCGCCGGCAGCCTGCAGATAGAAACCCCGACCTTCGCCCTGACCCTGGTCTGCGTGATCGTCGTCCTCACCGTGCTGCAGTTCATGCCGGCACTGGTGCTCGGCCCGGTGGCCGACCACCTGGGCCTGGCGCTGCAGGGAGCCTGACATCCATGAGCGCTTCGATGAACTCCCCTGTTTCCCGCCCGGCCACGCGCCGCCCACCGCTGCTGGACGCCGCCGGCTGGCGCCAGGCGCTGCGCGAATCCGTGCGCAAGCTCGCGCCCGCGCACCTGCTGCACAACCCGGTGATGGCCGTGGTCATGGCCGGCACCGTGCTGGCGCTGCTGCTCACCCTCGGCGGCCAGGCGCCGCTGGGCTTCGGCCTGGCGGTCACCGCGATCCTGCTGCTGACGGTGCTGTTCGGCAACTTCGCCGAAGCCGTGGCCGAGGCGCGTGGGCGCGGCCAGGCATCGGCGCTGCGGCGCGCGCGCCAGGACCTGGTGGCACGCCGCCTGGCGGCACCGCGGTTCGGTGCGGCCGAAAGCGCGGTCGCCGCCGCGGCGCTGCGCCCGGGCGACCACGTGATCGTCGGCGCCGGCGAGTTCGTGCCGGCCGACGGCGAGATCGTGCAGGGCCTGGCCACCATCAACGAGGCCGCCGTCACCGGCGAGTCGGCACCGGTGCTGCGCGAGGCCGGCACCGACCGCTCCGGCGTGATCGGCGGCACCAAGGTGCTGTCCGACCAGATCGTGGTGCGCGTCACCGCCGAGCCCGGGCACAGCTTCCTGGACCGCATGATCGCGCTGGTGGAAGGCGCCAACCGGCAGAAGACGCCGAACGAGATCGCGCTGACCCTGCTGCTGGCGGCGATGTCGCTGACCTTCCTGGTGGTGGTGGCGACGCTGCCGGCGATCGCCGCCGCCGTCGGCGTGCGGCTCGATCCGCTGCTGCTGATCGCGCTGCTGGTGTGCCTGATCCCGACCACCATCGGCGGGCTGCTGCCGGCCATCGGCATCGCCGGCATGAACCGCGCGCTGCAGGCCAACGTGCTGGCCAAGTCGGGCAAGGCGGTGGAAGTGGCCGGCGACGTGGACGTGCTGCTGCTCGACAAGACCGGCACCATCACCTACGGCGACCGCCAGGCCAGCGCCTTCCACCCGCTGGCGGGTATCGAGGCCGGGCACCTGCGCGAGGCCGCGCTGCTGTCCTCGCTGGCCGACCCGACCCCGGAGGGCAGGTCGATCGTGCGCCTGGCGCGCGAGCAGGGCTGCACCACCGGCGAGCCGGGCCGGGCCGACTACCTGGCGTTCAGCGCGCAGACGCGCATGTCGGGCGTGGACCTGGCCGACGGACGGCGCATCCGCAAGGGCGCGGCCGACGCCATCACCGCGCACGTGTCGGCACTGGGCGGCAATGTCCCCAACGAACTGCAGGCGCGCGTGGGCCAGGTGGCGCGCGGCGGCGCCACCCCGCTGGTGGTATGCGAAGGCCGGCATGTGCTGGGCGTGGTCGAGCTGGCCGACGTGGTCAAGCAGGGCATGCGCGAGAAGTTCGCGCAGCTGCGGGCGATGGGCATCCGCACGGTGATGATCACCGGCGACAACCCGCTGACCGCCGCGGCCATCGCCGCCGAAGCCGGCGTGGACGACTACATCGCCCAGGCCCGGCCCGAGGACAAGCTGGCGCGGATCCGCAGCGAACAGGCGGGCGGGCGGCTGGTGGCGATGGTCGGCGACGGCACCAACGACGCCCCGGCGCTGGCCCAGGCCGACATCGGCCTGGCGATGAACTCCGGCACCCAGGCCGCCAAGGAGGCCGGCAACATGGTCGACCTGGACTCGGATCCGGCCAAGCTGCTGGCGGTGGTCGAGGTGGGCAAGCAGCAGCTGATCACCCGCGGCGCGCTGACCACCTTTTCGCTGGCCAACGACGTATCCAAGTACTTCGCGATCCTGCCGGCGCTGTTCGCCGCGGCGATCCCGTCGATGGCGGCGTTGAACGTGATGCAGCTGTCCAGCCCGCGCAACGCGGTGCTGGCGGCGCTGGTGTTCAACGCGCTGGTGATTCCGGCGCTGATCCCGCTGGCATTGCGCGGCGTGCGCTTCCGCCCGGCCACCGCCACCGCGCTGCTGCGCCGGAACATGCTGGTCTACGGCCTGGGCGGGGTACTGCTGCCGTTCGCGGCGATCAAGGCCATCGATCTTCTCCTCGTCCTGGTACTCGGCGCATGACCCCCAAGACCTCCATTGCCCTGTGGCGCCCGGCCATCGGCCTGACCCTGTTCGCCCTGCTCGGCACCGGCCTGGCCTATGCCACGCTCGCCACCGGCATCGCCGGCACCCTGTTCCCGGCCCAGGCCGACGGCAGCCTGGTCCGCGATGCGGAAGGCCGCGTGCGCGGTTCGCTGCTGCTGGCGCAGCCGTTCGCCGGCGACGGCTACTTCCAGGCGCGGCCATCGGCCAGCGGCTACGACCCGATGGCCGCCGCCGGCAGCAACCTGGCGCGCGGCAACCCGCAACTGGTGCAGCGCGTGGCCGCTGCCACCGCCGCGGTGGCGGCGCGCGAAGGGGTCGCGGCGGCGCAGGTGCCCGGCGACCTGGTCACCGCCTCCGCCAGCGGACTCGACCCGGAGCTGTCGCCGGCCGCCGCACGGCTGCAGGTGGCCCGCGTGGCGCGGGCGCGCGGCTGGCCGCAACAGCGCGTGCAGGCCCTGCTGGAGCGCCACGTGCAGGCGCCCGGGTGGGGCGTACTGGGGCAGCCGCGGGTGAATGTGATCGCGCTGAACCTGGCCCTGGATGCGGCCGCGCATGCGCCCTGATTCCGCCCTTGCCGGCGGCGGCGCACAATCGCGGCCATGAACGATACCCGCAGCCGCCAGGCCGATGCGCTGGCCGGAAGCCTGCAACGCGAAGCCGGCGGCAAGCTGACGGTCTTCCTCGGCGCCGCGCCCGGCGTCGGCAAGACCTTCGCCATGCTCACCCGCGCGCAGGAACAACTGCGCCGCGGCGTGGACGTGGTCGCGGCGGTGGTGGAAACCCACGGCCGCGACGACACCGCCGCGCTGCTGCACGGCCTGCCGGTGATCGCGCTGCGCGAGGTCGAGTACCGCGACCATCGCCTGCAGGAGATGGACCTGGACGCGGTGCTGGCGCGGCACCCGGCCCTGGTGCTGGTGGACGAACTGGCCCACCGCAACGCCCCCGGCAGCCGCCACGAACGGCGCTGGCAGGACGTGATGGAACTGCTCGACGCCGGCATCGACGTGTGGACGACCATCAATATCCAGCACCTGGAAAGCCTCAACGACGTGGTGATGCGCATCACCGGCGTACGCGTGGCCGAAACCGTGCCCGATGCGGTGTTCGACCGCCTGCACGACATCGTGCTGGTCGACCTGCCGCCGCGCGAACTGATCGAGCGCCTGCGCCAGGGCAAGGTGTACGTGCCCGAACAGGCGGCGCAGGCGCTGCAGGCGTTCTTCTCGCCGGCCAACCTCACCGCGCTGCGCGAGCTGGCCATGCAGGAAGCGGCCGACCGCGTCGACAGCAGCCTGCGCGAGACCCGCGCGGCGCGCGGCGAGGGCAACCTGCCGCTGCGGCGCCGGGTGCTGGTGGCGATCGACGGCGGTGGCCAGAGCGAATACCTGGTGCGCGTGGCCCGGCGCATCGCCGAGCGCCGCGACGCGCCGTGGACCGTGGTCACGGTGCAGCATGGCCGCCAGGACGAGGCGACCCGCCGCGAGATCGACGCCGCCTTCGCGCTGGCGCGCCGGCTCGGCGGCGACGCCGAACTGCTGCACGGGCCGGGCATCGCCGACGTGCTGCTGGACCATGCCGCGCACAACGCCGTCTCCACCCTGGTGCTGGGCCGCACACGCGAACGGCCGCTGGCGCGGCTGTTCAACCAGACCCTGACCCAGCAGCTGATCCAGCGCGGCGCGCACTACGAGATCACCATCATCAGCACGCCGCAGGCGCGGGCCAGCGCGCGCCGGGCGCGGTTGTCGCTGGACCCGGAGAACTGGCGCCGGGATGCCGGGCTGGCGCTGCTGGCCACCGCCGTGGCCTGCGGGGCGGCATGGCTGGGCGAACGCTGGATCGGGCTGAGCGACCTGGCGATGGTGTTCATCGTCGCGGTGGTGCTGGTGGCCGCGCGCACGCGCATGGGCGCGGCGGTGCTGGCGGCCACGCTGTGTTTCCTGGCCTACAACTTCTTCTTCATCGCGCCGCGCTTCACCTTCGCCATCAATGCGCGCCAGGGCGTGATCACCGTGTTCCTGTTCCTGGCCGCGGCGCTGGTGGCCGGGCGGCTGGCGTCGCGGCTGCGCATGCAGGTGGTGGCGCTGCGCGCGGCCAACCGCCATGCCAACGTGCGCCAGGCGCTGGGCCGGCAGCTGGCCAGCGCGGTGGACAACGCGCAGGTGGCGCATGCCGGCCGGGTCGCGCTGGAGCAGGCGCTGGACGCGCCGGCCTGGGTGCGGGTGGCGCACGACACCAGCACCGGCGGCAGCGCCGCGCCCGGCGACACAGACCTGGCCGCGGCCGACTGGGCGCTGCGCCACGGTCAGCCGTCGGGCCGCTTCACCGACACCCTGGCCGGCGCCGACTGGTGGTTCCTGCCCCTGCTCGACGGCGAAGGGCATGGCATCGGCGTGGCCGGCCTGCGCTTCGACCGCCAGCATCCGCGGCTGGCCCCGGAGCAGCGCCAGCTGGCCGAGGCGATGGTCGACGACATCGCCCAGGCGGCACTGCGCACGCGGCTGGTCGCCGACCTGGAAACCGCCCACCTGCACAACGAGACCGAACGCCTGCGTTCGGCGCTGCTGTCGTCGGTATCGCACGACCTGCGCTCGCCGCTGGCGGCGATGATCGGCTCGGCCGACAGCCTGTCCAGCTATGCCGAGGCGATGGATGCCGGCGACCGCCGCGCCCTGCTCGACACCATCGTGGTCGAGGGCGAGCGCCTGGACCGCTACATCCAGAACCTGCTTGACATGACCCGGCTGGGGCACGACGGGCTCAAGCTCAGCCGCGACTGGATCGGCGTCGACGAACTGATCGGCTCGGCGGCGCGGCGGCTGCAGCGCTACCAGCCCGAAGCGCTGCTGAAGCTGGACATCCCGCACGACCTGCCGCCGATCTGGGTGCACCCGGCGCTGGTCGAACAGGCGCTGTTCAACGTGATGGAGAACGCGGCCAAGTTCTCGCCGCCGGGGGTGGCGGTGGAAGTACGCGCGCGCGTGCGCGACGGCGAACTGTGCATCGAGGTGATCGACGAGGGACCGGGCATTCCCGACGCCGAGCGCCTGCGCATCTTCGACATGTTCTACAGCGTCGAGCGCGGCGACCGCGGCCGCCAGGGCACCGGCCTGGGCCTGACCATCTGCCAGGGCATGATCGGCGCGCATGGCGGCCATGTCGAAGCGCTGCCCGGCCGCGATGGACGCGGTACGCTGGTGCGCATGACCCTGCCCCTGCTCCAGCCCCACCCGGAAGGCCCGCGCGACGATGCCTGACACCCCGGCCATACCGCCAGCGCGGGTGCTGGTGATCGACGACGAGGTGCAGATCCGCCGCTTCCTCGATATCTCGCTGCGCGCCCAGGGCTATGCCACCGCGCAGGCCGCCAGCGGCGGCGAGGGGCTGCGTGCGCTGGCCGGCGAAGGCGCCGACCTGGTGATCCTGGACATCGGCCTGCCCGACATGGAAGGCCACGAGGTGCTGGCCGAACTGCGCCAGTGGAGCCAGGTGCCGGTGATCATGCTCAGCGTGCGCGGTGGCGAGGCGGAGAAAGTGCGGGCACTGGACAACGGCGCCAACGACTACGTGACCAAGCCGTTCGGCACGCAGGAACTGATGGCGCGGGTGCGGGCGCTGCTGCGCGGCCGCAGTACCGACGGCGACGGCCAGGTGCCGCTGTTCGACGATGGCCACCTGCGCATCGACCTGGCCCGCCGCGAGGTCCGCGTGGATGGTGCGGCGGTGGCGCTGACCCGCAAGGAATATGCATTGCTGGCGCTGCTGCTGCGCAACGCCGGGCGGGTGGTCACCCAGCCGCAGATCCTGCAGGAAGTCTGGGGCCCGAGCCATCGCCACGACACCCACTACCTGCGCATCCTGGTGGGCCGGCTGCGGCACAAGCTCGGCGACTCGGCGCTGCAGTCGCGCTACCTGTTCACCGAACCGGGCGTCGGCCTGCGCTTCCAGGCGCCCTAGGGCCACGCGCCACTGGGCGCGGGCGCGGGCCCTGTCCCTGCCTGCAACGGCGGAGCACCCCTGCGCGGCGCGGATGCGCCGGCTCAGAAATTCAGTTCGGTTCCCGCCGGCAGCACCCGCTGCAGCTGCTCGCGGAACAGGCCCTTGATCCGCTCCAGCGCCTCCGCGTCGTCCGCCTCGAACCGCAGCACCAGCACCGGGGTGGTGTTGGATGCGCGCACCAGTCCCCAGCCATCGCTGAAATCGGCGCGCAGGCCGTCGATGGTGGAGATGCGCGCGGCAGCGAACGGCGAATCCTCGGCCTGCGCGGCGGCCACCACCAGTGCCACCTGCGCATGCTGGGTGCCTTCGGCCACCGCCACTTTCAGCTCCGGCGTGGAGACCGCATCGGGCAGTTCGTCGAACACCGCCGACGGATCCTCCTCGCGCTGGGCCAGGATCTCCAGCAGGCGCGCGGCGGCATACAGGCCGTCGTCGAAGCCGTACCAGCGCTCCTTGAAGAAGAAGTGCCCGCTCATCTCGCCGGCCAGCTCGGCGTCGGTCTCGCGCATGCGCGCCTTGATCAGCGAATGCCCGGTCTTCCACATCATCGGGCTGCCGCCGTTGCGCAGGATGTAGTCGGCCAGGCGCCCGGTGCACTTGACGTCGTAGATCACCATCGCGCCGGGGTTGCGCGCCAGCACATCGGCGGCGAACAGCATCAGCAGGCGGTCGGCGAACACGATGCGGCCCTCGCGGGTGACCACCCCCAGGCGGTCGCCGTCGCCGTCGAAGGCGATGCCGAGGTCGGCGTCGAAACGCTGGACCATCTGCACCAGGTCCTCGAGGTTGTGCGGTTCGCTCGGGTCCGGGTGGTGGTTGGGGAACTGCCCGTCGACCTCGCAGTACAGCGGGATCACGTCGGCGCCGATGGCTTCCAGCAGCTGCGGCGCGACCGCGCCGGCGACGCCGTTGCCGGCGTCGGCCACCACCTTGAGCGGGCGGTCCAGCTGCACGTCGTCGGCGATGCGCTGCACGTAGTCGGCGATGACCTCGCGCTGCTGCAGGCCGCCCGGGGTGTCGGCCCGCTGCAGGCGGCCTTCGACGATGCGCCGGTACAGCTCGGTGATCGCCTCGCCGGACAGGGTTTCGCCGCCGATCACGATCTTGAAGCCGTTGTAGTCCGGCGGGTTGTGGCTGCCGGTCACCGCCACGCAGCTGCCGGCGCGCAGGTGGTACGCGGCGAAGTACACCACCGGGGTCGGCGCCATGCCGATGTCGATGAC
Organism: Stenotrophomonas sp. Y-13; assembly: GCF_046267925.1. Classification (NCBI taxonomy): domain Bacteria; kingdom Pseudomonadati; phylum Pseudomonadota; class Gammaproteobacteria; order Lysobacterales; family Lysobacteraceae; genus Stenotrophomonas; species Stenotrophomonas sp. Y-13. The sequence goes on along the minus strand of NZ_CP176501.1, from coordinate 224,465 downwards.
GTCGCAGCCGGCGCGGCGCAGGCCCTCGACCAGCCCGGCCACCAGCTCGGGGCCGGACAGGCGGCCGTCGCGCCCCACCACCACCTCGCGCAGACCCTGGGCCTGCATCTGGCTGCCGATGGCCTGGCCGATCAGGGTGGCCACCGCCGGCGTCAGCTCGCTGCCGACCACCCCGCGGATGTCATAGGCGCGGAAAATGCCGGCGGCCACGGTACCGATATCCGTCCCCGGCGACGGCGCATCGCCGGCCTCATCGGCCTCGCGCGCGCGCGCCGCCGCCACCGGCAGCGGTTCCTGCGCCAGCGCCTCGCTGAGGGTGACGCCATCGTCGGCATCCAGCGGCTCGCCACCGCGCCGCAGCACCGGCAGGCGCAGGCGCTTGCGGCCAACCAGCAACAGCACCGCCGTCGCCAGCATCAGCAGCGCCACCGTCGCACAGGCCAGGGCACCCAGGCCCAGCGGGCCTTCGCCCAGGTCGGGCATCTCCGCCACCACGCGCAGGCCGGCGTCGGCCACCGGCCGCGCCAGCGCATCGGCACCGCCGCCCAGCGCGGTATCGCCGCGCCGCACGATGGTGAATCCCCCCTGGCGCAGGCCGAGGAAGGCCGAATCCGGCGCGTCCAGCGCGTCGAACACGGCGGTCAGGCGGTTCAGTGGCTGGCGGACGTAGATCACCGCCGGCCGCTCCTGCAGGCGGACCGGCGCGGCCAGGCCCAGCCGCGGCGCATTGCCGTCGCGCACCACGCGCGCGACCGGCTTGCCTTCGCTCATCGCCAGTTCCAGGAGCGCCAACCGCGAGTAGCCGAACGCGGCCGGGTCGGCGTAGGCATCGGCCAGCGCGCCATCGAATACCTGCGCGTCGTCCACCCCGCTCCACTTTTCGCGCAGCGCCGCAGCGGCGGCGGCGGCGTCGCCATTGGCCAGGGCGGCCTTGACCGGCGCCAGTTCCAGCTGGCGCGCGAACTGGGTGGTCTGCGCGGCCAGGGTCGCGTGCAGCTGCTCCACCGCCTGGTCGCGCGCCTGTTCCAGCCGTGCGCCGGTACCGGCCTGCCGCCATTGCTCGAAGGCCCCCCAACCGAACCAGCCGGCCAGCAGCACCAGCAGCGCCGCCAGCAGCGGCGTCGAACGGCCGAGCGCCGGGCGCGGGCGCCGGCTTTGGTTCCCTTGGCTCATCGTGCGTTCCCCTGTCAGCGCACTCCGGTGTGGCCGAATCCACCCGTTCCACGCGCACTGTCGATGAAAGTATCCACCACCTGCAAGCTCACGCGGGCGATGGGCATGACCACCAGTTGGGCGATGCGGTCGCCCGGCTCGATGGTGAACGGCTCGCGGCCCCGGTTCCACACGCTGATCAGCAGCGGCCCTTGGTAATCGGCATCGATCAGCCCGGTGCCGTTGCCCAGCACGATGCCGTGGCGGTGGCCCAGCCCCGAGCGCGGCAGCACCACCGCGCACAGGCCCGGGTCGGCGATGTGAATGGCGATGCCGCTGGGCAGCAGCGCCGCGTCGCCGGGTTCCAGCGCCATCGGCGCCTCGATCGCGGCGCGCAGGTCCATGCCGGCGCTGGCCTCGGTGGCATAGGCCGGCAGCGGCCACGCGTCGCCGAAGCGGGGGTCCAGCAGCTTCACCTGCAGGGGGTGCGGGGTGGCGTTCGTGTTCATGCGTCCAGTCGCTCCGCGATCAGGTCCAGCAGTTGTTCGGCCAGCTGGGTCTTGGCGGTGCCCGGGAAGGCGCGCTGGCCATCGCTCCAGTAGGCGGTCGCCGCGTTCTGGTCGCTCTCGAAGCCGCCGCCGGCGATGCCGACCTGGTTGGCGATGATCAGGTCCAGGTGCTTGTCGGCGAGCTTGCCGCGCGCGTACTTCTCCACGTCGTGGGTCTCGGCGGCAAAGCCGACCACAAGCTTCAGCGCCTGCTCCTGCGTGGCCACCTCGGCCAGGATGTCGGGGGTGCGCACCAGCTCCAGGGTCAGGGTCTGGCTGCCCGCGGTCTTCTTCAGCTTCTGCTGCGCCACCTGGCGCGGGGTGTAGTCGGCCACGGCCGCGGCGCCGATGTAGATATCGGCGGGCAGGGCGGCCAGCACCGCCTCGCGCATCTGCGCGGCCGAACGCACGTCCACCCGCTGCACGCCGGGCGGCGTCGGCAGTTGCACCGGACCACTGACCAGCACCACCCGCGCGCCACGGCGTGCGGCCGCGGCCGCCAGTGCATAGCCCATCTTGCCGCTGGAGCGGTTGCCGACATAGCGCACCGGGTCCAGGTCTTCATACGTCGGCCCGGCGCTGATCAGCACCTGCATGCCCTGCAGCCGGTCCGGCGTGGCCGCCGCGGCGGGCGCGGCGTGGCCGGCGCCGGCAAGCGCGGCGACGATGGCCTCCGGTTCGCTCAGCCGCCCGGGGCCGGATTCGCCCTCGGCCAGCGGGCCGTCCTCGGGCCCGACCACCTGCGCGCCGCGCTCGCGCAGCAGCGCGATGTTGGCCTGGGTGGCCGGGTGCAGCCACATCCGGTGGTTCATCGCCGGGCACACCGTCAGTGGCGCGGTCGTGGCCAGGCACAGCGTGGTGACCAGGTCGTCGGCATGGCCATGCGCCAGCCGCGCCAGCAGGTCGGCGGTGGCCGGCGCGATGACGATGCGGTCGGCCCAGCGCGCCAGTTCGATATGGCCCATCGCCTGTTCGGCGGCACTGTCCCACAGGGTGGTACGCACCGGCTGCCCGGACAGGGCCTGGAAACTGAGCGGGGTGACGAACTGCTGGGCACCGTCGGTCATGGCCACCTGCACGCGGGCGCCGGCGTCGCGCAGCCGGCGCACCAGTTCCAGCGCTTTGTAGGCGGCGATGCCGCCGCCGACGCACAGCAGCAGCTTGTGTCCGTCCAGCGGCCGGGCGGGCGCATGGACACTGTGGGGAAAGCCGGTCACTTGAGGAAATCCTACCTACGCAAGAATCTTTAGCTTACCCGAAGGGTCCGTGACGACTTATTACCGTGCACGCCCCTGACACCCACCCTGTGGGCATGCACATCCGCCATTGGCCCGACACCGAACGCCCCCGCGAAAAGCTGCTGGCACACGGAGCCAGCATCCTGTCCGATGCGGAGCTGCTGGCCATCTTCCTGGGCTCGGGCCTGCCGGGCCAGGACGCGATACGCACCGCGCGCGAGATGCTGCAGGCGCATGGCACGCTGCGGGAGTTGATGGACCGCGGCGCGCGCGAGCTGATGCGGGTACCGGGCCTGGGCCCGGCCCGCGCCTGCCGGCTGGTGGCGGCACTGGAACTGGGCCAGCGCCACCTGGCCACGGACCTGGAGCGCGGCACCAGCCTGACCGACCCCGACTCCGCCGGCCGCTACTTCGTGCAGCGGCTGCGGCCGCGGCCGCACGAGGTCTTCGCTGCCCTGTTCCTGGACAACCGGCACCGGGCACTGGCCTTCGAGGAGCTGTTCCGCGGCAGCATCGACGGCGCCGAGGTGCACCCGCGCGAACTGGTGCGCCGGGCGCTGGCGCACAACGCCGCGGCGGTGATCGTGGGCCACAACCATCCTTCGGGCAACGCCGAACCCTCCACGGCCGACCGTGCGGTCACCCTGCGCCTGCGCGACGCGCTGGCCCTGGTACAGATACGGCTGCTGGACCACTTCGTCATCGGCGATGGCCCGCCGGTGTCGCTGGCCGCCCGCGGCTGGATGTAACCGATGGCGCGCGCCCCACCCTGGCGGCCCTGTCCGTCCCGCCGGCGCCGGCACCCCGGCGCCGGCCGCCGGACATGGCCAGGCCCGCCGCCACCCTCCGGGCCACGGCCTGCACCTGGCGTTGACGTCGCTGACCGTCCGCGCCGCCGCGGCAGCAGCGGTCCCGCCGCTCGGGTAAAATGCGCAGTTCCGCGCTCCAAGCAGACAGTCACGTGAAATCCCTACTCCGCGCCCTGATCGGCCAAGGCATCGAAGCCTTGCGCGCCAACGGTACCCTGCCTGCCGACACCCTGCCGCCGGATTTCGTGGTCGAACGACCCAAGACCCGCGAGCATGGCGATTTCGCCACCAACGCCGCCATGCTGCTGGCCAAGGCCGCGCGCAGCAACCCGCGGGCCGTGGCGCAGGCGCTGGTCGCCGCGCTGCCGCCCAGCGACGACGTCGCCAGCGTCGAGATCGCCGGCCCGGGCTTCATCAACTTCAAGCTGGCGCCGGTGGCGTTCCAGCGCGAGGTGGCGAGCGTGCTGCGCGAAGGCGCCGATTACGGGCGCAACCTGGGCGGCAACGGCCGCAACGTCGGCGTCGAGTACGTCTCGGCCAACCCGACCGGCCCGCTGCACGTCGGCCATGGCCGCGCCGGCGCCATCGGCGACTGCATCGCCCGCGTGCTGGAAGCCAACGGCTGGAACGCCAAGCGCGAGTTCTACTACAACGACGCCGGCGTGCAGATCGAGAACCTGGCCCGCTCGGTGCAGGCGCGCGCGCGCGGCTTCAAGCCGGGCGACGAACAGTGGCCGGCCGACGCGTACAACGGCGAATACATCGCCGACGTCGCCAAGGCCTACCTGCTCGGCCAGACCGTCGAACTGGAAGGCAGCCAGGTGGTCGGTGCCGGCGATGCCGAGGACATCGAAGCCATCCGCCGCTTCGCCGTGGCCTACCTGCGCAACGAACAGAACCAGGACCTGGCCGCGTTCGGGGTGGATTTCGACATCTACTTCCTGGAGAGCTCGCTGTACAAGGACGGCAAGGTCGCCGAGACGGTGGACCAGCTGGTCGCCTCCGGCCACACCTACGAGGAAGGCGGCGCGCTGTGGCTGCGCTCGACCGATTTCGGTGACGACAAGGACCGCGTGATGCGCAAGTCCGACGGCACCTACACCTACTTCCTGCCGGACGTGGCCTACCACCTGAGCAAGTGGCAGCGCGGCTACGAACGCGCCATCACCGAACTGGGCGCCGACCACCACGGCTCGCTGGCGCGCGTGCGCGCCGGCCTGCAGGCACTGGGCGTGGGCATTCCGCAGGGCTGGCCAGAGTACGTGCTGCACCAGATGGTGACGGTGATGCGCGGCGGCGAGGAAGTGAAACTGTCCAAGCGCGCCGGCAGCTACCTGACCCTGCGCGACCTGATCGACGAGGTCGGCAGCGATGCGGTGCGCTGGTTCCTGATCGCGCGCAAGCCCGACTCCCAGCTCACCTTCGACATCGACCTGGCACGCCAGCAGAGCAACGACAACCCGGTGTTCTACGTGCAGTACGCGCATGCCCGGGTCTGCTCGCTGCTGCGCCAGGCGCAGGAGAAGGGCCTGGACTACGACCAGGCGCAGGGCCTGGCCGCGCTGGCGCAGCTGGACGACGCCGCGTCGCTGGAGCTGATGAACGAAATCTCGCGTTACCCGGAAGTGGTCGAGGCCGCCGGCCTGGCGCTGGAGCCGCACCTGGTCGCGCAGTACCTGCGTGAATTGGCGCACGCCTTCCACACGTGGTATCACGGGACGCCGGTGCTGGTGGACGATGCCGCCCTCCGCAATGCCCGCCTCGCGCTCGCCGGCGCGGCGCGGCAGACGCTCGCCAACGGCCTGGGCCTGTTGGGCGTGAGCGCACCGGAAAAGATGTAAGCAAGGAGACGTTGCAGAAATGGCAGCACGACGCGGCAAGAGCCAGGCCCGGCGCAACAGCGGCAACGGGACGCCCGGCTGGGTATGGCTGGTCGCCGGCGCGGCGATCGCGGCCGTGGTGTTCCTGGCCGCCCCGAACCTGTTCAAGAAGGAAGGCGACGGCTTCCTGCGGGTGGGCCCGCAACCCAACCCGGACGCGCAGCCGGCGCCGGTCGCCGACGCCGACATCGACGCCGGCGCGGACCTGCCGCGTCCGGCCGCGCGCGATGGCGCGCAGCCGGCGGAAAAGCCGGCCGCGACCCAGTACGACTTCTACACCCTGCTGCCGGGCAAGGAAGTGCAGATGTCCGACGCCGAACTGGCAGCCAGCGCGCGCGCCGAGGAGCAGCGCCGGGCGCAGGCCGCACGCACGGCGGAGGCCAGCGAGGCCCAGCGCGCGCAGGCGGCCCTGGAAGGGCGCCCGGTACCGGCGGCCGCCGCACCGTTGCCGGCGCCGATCAGCGAGGCGCCGCGCCCGGCCGTGGCCACAGCCGGCACCGCGCCCGGCACCGCGGCCCCCACCGTGGCCGCGGCGGACAGCGCGGCGAAGCGCGCGGAACCGGCGACGCCGGCCGCGGCGGCAGGCAGCGACAACGTCCGCTACATCCTCCAGGCCGGCGCGTTCGGCGCGTCCGGCGACGCCGAGGCGACCAAGGCCAAGCTGGCGATGATGGGCCTGGCCGCCCGCGTCGAATCGGCGCAGATCAACGGCAACACGGTCTACCGCGTGCGCATGGGCCCCTATGGCAGCGCCAGTGAACTGGCCGAAGCCAAGGCCAAGCTCAACGGCAGCGGCCTGCAGGCGATGGCCATCAAGGCGCAGTGAAGTCGCCTACGGCGGCTTCACCCCAAAGTTTGTGAAGCAAACCTTGGGCCCCGTGCCCGCTTTTTCCAAAACCCCGCGCCTGTCGGCGCGCCCCCTTGACTCAAGGGGGCTGTGGCTCCGGTGGGAACGTCGTAGGTGCGGGGCTTGCCCCGCACCGAATCTGGCAGCGTGCGCCATTCGCGGCAGGCTCCGCGTCTACGGACCCCGTGTTGTGCGAGGTGCGGAAATCGCGGGCGCAGTGGCGTCGCTACGTAGGCTTCCCCCAACGTTCTTGAAACAGGGCCCAATGCGGGGCAAGCCCCGCATTTACGGGCATCCGCTTCCCAACGTGCGGGGATCGAAGGTGCAGCTGAATCGCCTGCGGCGGCTTCACCCCAATGTTCGTGAAACAAACTTTGGGCCCCGTACCCGCTTTTTCCACAACCCCGCGCCTGTCGGCGCGCCCCCTTGACTCAAGGGGGCTGTGGCTCCGGTGGGAACGTCGTAGGTGCGGGGCTTGCCCCGCACCGGATCTGGCGGCGTGCGCCATTCGCGGCAGGCTCCGCGTCTACGGGCCCCGTGTTCTGCGAGGTGCGGAAATCGCGGGCGCAGCGGCGTCGCTACGTAGGCTTCCCCCCGACGTTCTTGAAACAGGGCCCAATGCGGGGCAAGCCCCGCATCTACGGGCGTCCGCGTCCCAAGGTGCGGGGATCGAAGGTGCAGCTGAATCGCCTGCGGCGGCTTCACGCCGACGTTCTTGAAATGAATATTGGGCCCCGGGCCCGCCATCCCCACAAGCCCGTGCCTGGCGGCGCGCCCCCTTGACTCAAGGGGGCTGTGGCTCCGGTGGGAACGTCGTAGGTGCGGGGCTTGCCCCGCACCGGATCTGGCGGCGTGCGCCATTCGCGGCAGGCTCCGCGTCTACGGGCCCGTGTTACTTCATGTCTGCGCAGCGGAACATCGAGCCCCACAACGCTTTCTTCCACAGGCCCGCGCCTGGCAGCACACCCGCTCGATTCAAACGGGCTGGGTCTCCGCCGGGTGGGCGCTGTCGGCATGCGGGTTGGTGCGATCGACTGCCCGGGAGGCCGCGCCGCGCCAGCGCCGGTACGCCGCGAAGGTGCGAAAATCGAGGGCCCTTCCCCCTGGAAACCCGCCATGTCCAAGACCGTCCTGATCACCGGCGCCACGTCCGGTTTCGGTGCCGCCGCCGCCCGTCGCTTCGCCGCCGCCGGCTGGAAGGTGATCGCCACCGGCCGCCGTGCCGAGCGCCTGCAGCCGCTGGTGGACGCGTTCGGGGCGGACACGGTGCACGCGGCGGCGTTCGACATCCGCGACGCGGCGGCCATGGAGGCGGCGCTGGCGGCGTTGCCCGCGCCGTTCCGTGGCATCGACCTGCTGGTCAACAACGCCGGCCTGGCGCAGGGCACCGCCGCCGCCCAGCACGCCAGCCTGGAAGACTGGCGCACGATGATCGACACCAACGTCACCGCGCTGGTCACCCTCACCCACCACCTGCTGCCGCGGCTGATCGAACGCCGCGGGGCGATCATCAACATCAGCTCCACCGCCGCGATCTATCCGTATCCGGGCGGCAACGCCTATGGCGGCACCAAGGCGTTCGTCAGCCAGTTCTCGCTGGGCCTGCGTGCCGACCTGCACGGCACCGGCGTGCGCGTGACCGCGATCGAGCCGGGCATGGCCGAGACCGAGTTCACCCTGGTGCGCACCCATGGCAACCAGGCCGCCTCGGACCAGCTCTACAAGGGCGCCAACCCGATGACCGCGCAGGACATCGCCGAGCAGATCTTCTGGGTCGCCAGCCTGCCGCCGCACCTGAACGTCAACCGCCTGGAGCTGATGCCGGTGAGCCAGTCGTTCGCCGGTTTCCAGGTGGCGCGCGAAGGCTGACCCCGGCGCGGGCGGCGGTGACCCGCGGCGGTCGCGGTGCCACGCACGGGCCCCGCGCCCACCGCCGGTGAAGCCCCGCCGCCGGGCAGGGGCCGGGAAACGAAACGGGGGCGGACCTGGCCCGCCCCCGGTGTCACCCCGGCAATGCCGCGGGCGGGTGCCCCGCTCAGCCCAGCGGCTCGTCCGACAGGTAGGTGTAACCGGTCAGGCCCGCTTCCAGCGCGGCGTCCAGCTCGGCCGCGCGCGCGGCCGGCAGGTTGGCCGCGGCCACGCGCTGCCGGTAGGCCGCGCGCAGGTCGTCCAGGCGGTAGCCGACGTAGTCGAGCATCACGTCGGTGGTGTCGCCGCGGCGCTGCTGGGCGATGCGGTAGCCACTGCCATCGACCGTGACTTCCACCGCGTCGGTGTCGCCGAACAGGTTGTGGATGTCGCCGAGGATTTCCTGGTAGGCGCCGACCAGGAAGAAGCCGATGCGGTAGCGCTCGCCATGGCCCACCGAATGCAGCGGCAGCGAGCTGTCCAGGCTCTCGTTCTCGACGTAGGTCTTGACCATGCCGTCCGAATCGCAGGTCATGTCGGCGATCACGCCGCGGCGGTCCGGGCGCTCGTTCAGGCGCTCGATCGGCATGATCGGGAACACCTGGTCGATGGCCCAGGCATCGGGGATCGACTCGAACACGCTGAAATTGACGAAGTACTTGTCGACCAGGCGGTCGTTCAGCTCGTCCAGCGCGGGGCGATGGCTCTTCTCGTCGTAGCTCAGGCGCGCGCGCACGCCGTTGGCGATGGCGTAGAACAGATCGTCGATGCGCGCACGCTGCGGCAGGTCGATCTGGCCCAGCGCGTAGGCGCTCAGGCCTTCGGCGTGGAAGTGCTGCGCTTCCTGGAACAGTTCCACCGCCGGGCGCTGGTCCAGTTCGTCGTGGATCTCGCGCAGGTGGCGGATCGCGGCCGGCTCGTCGTCATGCGCCTCGGGAATGCGGCCATCGGCGGCCTGCTCCACTTCGGACACGTTGGCGATCAGCACCGCATGGTGCGCGGTCATCGCCCGGCCGCACTCGGTGACGATGCGCGGCGGCGGCAGCGCGTGCGCTTCGCAGGCCTCGGCCAGCGGCTGCACGATGTTGCTGGCGTAGGCGTTCAGGCCGTAGTTGATCGAGCAGTAGCTGCGCGAGCGGGTGCCTTCGTAGTCGATGCCCAGGCCGCCGCCGACGTCGACGTGGCTGATCTTCGCGCCCAGGCGCGAGAGCTCGACGAAGTAGCGGGTGGCCTCGCGCATGCCGTTGGCGATGTCGCGCACGTTGCTGATCTGGCTGCCCATGTGGAAGTGCAGCAGGTTCAGGCAGTCGGCGTACTCGGTGTCGCGCAGCGATTTCCACAGGTCCAGCAGCTGCCGCGGCGACAGCCCGAACTTGGCCTTGTCGCCGCCGCTGTTCTGCCACTTGCCGGCGCCCAGCGACGCCAGGCGCATGCGCACGCCCAGGCCCGGCTTCACCTCCAGCGCCCTGGATTCCTCCAGCACCAGCTTCAGCTCTGACGGCTTCTCGATGACGATGTAGGTCTGCAGGCCGAGCTTGCGGCCGATCAGCGCCAGGCGGATGTACTCGCGGTCCTTGTAGCCGTTGCAGACGATCAGCCCGCCCGGCCGGCTCAACGCCAGCACCGCCATCAGCTCCGGCTTGGAGCCGGCCTCCAGGCCGAAGCCCTCACCGTGGTGGCTGGCCAGGGTGCCGGCCACGCCACGGTGCTGGTTGACCTTGATCGGATACACGGCGGTGTAGCCGCCGTGGTAGTCCCAGTCGCGCTGGGCCTGGGCGAACGCCGCCTGCAGCTTGCCCAGGCGCTCGCCGAGGATGTCCGGGAAGCGCACCAGCAGCGGCAGCTTGGCGCCGGCGGCCCGTGCCGAATCGACGATTTCAGGCAGCGACACGGCCGGGCCCTGCGCGCCGGTGGGGCGCACCACGACATGCCCGGCGGCATCGACGTCGAAGTAACCGTCGGACCAGTGCGGGATCGAATAGGTCTTGCGGGCCTGGTCGAGGGACCAATCGCTCATCGGCGTAGCAACTCTCGGCTGTGGATAAAAAGGACGCGCATTCTAACGCCAGCGGGGCAGCGGTCCGTTACAATCCGCGCCCGCGCCTCCCCCCCTGCCCCCGCGGAGCCGGGTCCAGGGGCGGAAATACGGCGGAATCCCCGCCGTGCCGGGGCTCGCCGCCCCCTCATCCGCCCCTCCGGGGCCCCTTCTCCCGGCAGCGGGGGAAGGGAAATGTCCATCGCACCCAGGAATCCCCATGACCACCCACGACAACTGGTTCATCGAACACTTCCAGCCGACCGGCTCGGCCATCGGTTTCCGCGTCACCGGCAAGCTGGACGAAGTGCAGTCGCCGTTCCAGAAGATCGAGATCTACGACAGCACCGACTGGGGCAAGCTGATGGTCATCGACGGCGCCATGATGCTGACCAGCAAGGACAACTTCTTCTACCACGAGATGATCAGCCACCCGGTGCTGTTCACCCACCCGGCGCCCAAGCGCGTGGTGATCATCGGCGGTGGCGACTGCGGCACCCTGCGCGAGGTGCTCAAGCACCCGGGCGTTGAAAGTGCCACCCAGTGCGACATCGACGAGCAGGTCACGCGCATGGCCGAGAAGTACTTCCCGGAACTGTGCGAATCCAACGGCGACGCCCGTGCCGAGCTGCTGTTCGACGACGGCGTGGCCTACATGGCCAACTGCGCGCCGGGCAGCGTCGACGTGGTGATCGTGGACTCCACCGACCCGGTCGGCCCGGCCGAGGGCCTGTTCAACAAGGCGTTCTTCGAAAGCTGCTTCCGCGCGTTGAAGGACGACGGCCTGCTGGTGCAGCAGAGCGAATCGCCGCTGGCGCTGCTGGACCTGATCAAGGACATGCGCGCGGAAATGGGCAAGGCCGGCTTCCAGTCGTTCAAGACCCTGCCGTTCCCGCAGCCGTGCTACCCGACCGGCTGGTGGTCGGTGACCGTGGCCAGCAAGCAGGCCGGCTTCGGCTTCGGCTTCCGCGAGGAAGACGCCGCCGCCAAGCCGTTCGACACGCTGTACTACACCGCCCCGCTGCACACCGGCGTGCTGGTCAGCCCGCCGTTCGTGGCCAAGGCGCTGGGCGAGTAAGCCCGCGCCACACCGCAGCGACGTACCCCGACCCCGCGCCGGCCACCGGCGCGGGGTTTTCGTTGGTTCTCCAGGCGCCGCGCAGCACCCGGTCCACGCGGCTGCCGGACGCAGCCATCGCGCTGCCTGGCGCCCGAAGGGCGCTGGAACCATGCCGGACGCTCCGTTGACTACAACTGTAGTCAACCGCTAGCTTCGGGTGGATTCTCCAACGTAGGCCAATCGATGCGTCCCTTTGCCCGGGTATGTGGTTTCGTCCTGCTGATGTACAGCGCAGTCGCGTTGGCAAAGCAGCCTCCCACGGCCGATGAACTGCGCCGCCTGGTCGACAGCTACGCCGATCACCGTGGCTTCAACGGCACCGTTCTGGTGGCGCGGGGAGACCAGGTGCTGCTGCGCGCCGCTTACGGCCAGGCCAATGTTGAATGGGCAACGCCCAACCGGGTGGAAGGGCGCTATCGGGTCGGCTCGCTGAGCAAGCCGCTGGTCGCCACGCTCACCATGCAGCTGGTCCAGCAGGGCACGCTGCGGTTGGACGGGACACTGGGCGAATACCTCCCGGCGCTCTACGCCGGGACGCCTGCGGCGAAGGTGACGGTGGCCCAGCTGCTCAGCCACACCTCGGGGCTTGCCGACGTCCCCGGGCGCTACACCGACCCGTGGTGGCAGACCGCCGCGCGCCGCAGCTATGCGCCGATGGACTTCGCGCGCGAGTGGATCAAGCCGGCGCTGTTGGAGAGCCCGGGCCAGCAGTGGCGGTACAACAACAATGGCTTCTTCCTGCTTGGTCTGCTGATCGAACAGGCCACCGGGCGGCCTCTTGCGGACAACCTGCAGGAGCGGATCTTCGCCCCGGCAGGCATGGCCGCCAGTGGCGTTTTCAACGGCAGGTCGGTGCTGGAACGGCTCGCCGAAGGCTACACCCGCACCGCGGACGGCAGCCTGGTGCAGCCGCAGTGGATCGACCCGAGCGTGTCGTTCGCGGCCGCGGGCATCTACACCACGGTCGATGACCTCTACCGCTTCGACCGGGCGCTGTATGGCGAGCGCCTGCTGAGCCACGACACGCGGCGCCAGATGCTGACAGCGCAGGCGTCGCATTATGGGTTCGGGTGGAATGTGGATGACTGGACACTGCCCGATGGCGCCCGCCTGCGGGTCGTTTCCCACACCGGCAGCGTACCGGGCTACCAGAGCTATTACCTGCGGTCCGAGTCGCACGAGGACTGCGTCATCATCCTCGACAACTTCTGGCAGGGCGCGCTTGTGCTGACGATGGGCCAGGACCTCATGGAGGTGCTCAACGGCAAGCCGATGCAACCGGCAAAGCGGAGCCTGGACGACCTGCTGACCCCGATCGCCTATCACCTGGGACTCAAGGCCATGACGGCGGCCTATGAAGGGCTGGGGGTGCACCGCGACGACTACGACCACAGCGAGAGGGCGCTGAACGCGCTGGGCTACAAGTTCCTCCGCGCGGGCCGCAAGGACGAGGCGGTCAGCGTCTTTGAATGGGGCGTGGCGGCGTATCCCGGTTCGGCCAACACCCACGACAGTCTCGGGGAGGCGTATCGCGCGGCCGGGCGGCTGGATGAAGCGCGCGAAAGCTACCGCACCGCGTTGAAGCTCGATCCAGCCAGCCGCAGCGCCCGCGCGGCGCTGGACGCAATGGGGGCGGGCAAGCAACCCGGGGACAGCGGCGATTGAGGCATCGGTGCCGCCCTGTCCCCGCCAGGGCCGGGCGCTCTCCTTTCCCGCGCGGGCCCTGTCCCGCTGGATCGCCTTCGTGGCCCGGGCATCGGCGGAGCGCCCGGGGCTTCCGTCCGGAACGACCCCGCGTCGCGTCTTTCGCTTATCGCGCCCCGCGGCGCCCGCAGGCCCACCGGACCCAGTAGCTTCAGCGCCGGAGACGAGCTCGCGGATGCGCAGCGCTTGGTTCAGGACGGGGATCGGTCACCCGGTCGCCGCCTGTGAGCCCGCTGCACGGCGGTACCGACCAGTGACCGGCCTGCCCGGGCACGCATGCCACTGCTCGCGGCTCGCGCGCCGCGGTGGGCAACACCGGTTGCGGCCCGCCAGCCGCGCTCAGCCCTGGAAATCGCGCCAGAGCGGAATGCCGCGCCGGCGTGCATTCCAGCGCCCGTACAGCCCCATCGACAGGCCGAACAGCACGCCGGCCAGCACCGCGGCCAGCAGCACCATGCCCACCGGCATCTGCGAACGGCGCCACAGCATCAACCACATCAACAGGCCCCACACCGGCCCGAAGAAGCCCCCCATCAGCAAGGCATTCGGGACAAGCCCCATCATGAGCGGCGGCGGCACGCGGAAACCGAGCTTCCACAGCAGCCGGTACAGCAACGGCGCGGACGTGCCGCGCGGCAGGCCCTTGCCATCCAGCATCGCCAGCGCCCGCTGCAGGCGCTGGCCGAATTCACCGTCCAGGGTCGCCATGGTTCAGAGCGCGTCGGCGTCGAGCTCGCCGGTGCGGATGCGCACCACGCTGCCCAGGTCGTACACGAACACCTTGCCGTCGCCGATCTTGCCGGTGCCGGCGGCCTTGACGATGGCTTCCACCACCTCGTCGGCCTGGGCGTCGGTCACCGCGACCTCGATCTTCACCTTGGGCAGGAAATCGACCACGTACTCGGCGCCGCGGTACAGCTCGGTGTGGCCCTTCTGCCGGCCGAAGCCCTTGACCTCGGTGACGGTGATGCCGGCCACGCCGCGCTCGGCGAGCGCCTCGCGCACGTCGTCCAGCTTGAACGGCTTGACGATGGCCATGATCATTTTCATCGGTCGTATCCCTGTCTGTGTGCCGGGGAAAGCATAGCCTGCCCGGCGCTGACCCGGCAGGCGCGGGGCGTGCCGCACGCACGGCAAGGGATTATCCTGATGTCCCCACGCAACAGAGCCCGATGGCCGCGGTTGCCGGCGGCGCCTAACCTGCCAGCCTGCCCCGCGGAGACGCCCACATGATCGACCTCAACCACATCGATGCGCTGGCCCGTCGCCTGAGCGAGCTGGTGCCGCCGGGCCTGCGCGAATCGCGCGAGGAACTGCAGGCCACCTTCAAGAGTGCGCTGCAGGCCGGCCTGGCCAAACTGGACCTGGTCACCCGCGAGGAGTTCGAAGTGCAGCGCGCCGTGCTGCTGCGCACCCGCGAGAAGCTGGACGCCCTGGAACAGGCCGTCGCCGCACTGGAAAAGCGCCCCGCCGGCGACGCCTGAGCCACGCTCATGAGCCTGGCGCTGGTGCACAGCCGTGCCCGCGCCGGGGTGGATGCGCCGCCGGTACGGGTCGAAGTGCACCTGTCCGGCGGGCTGCCCTGCACCCAGATCGTGGGCCTGCCCGAAGCGGCGGTACGCGAATCGCGCGACCGGGTGCGCGCGGCCATTCTCTGCGCACAGTTCGAGTTCCCGGCCCGGCGCATCACCATCAACCTGGCCCCGGCCGACCTGCCCAAGGACGGCGGTCGCTTCGACCTGCCCATCGCACTGGGCATTCTCGCCGCCAGCGGCCAGATCGACCGCCAGTCGCTGGCCGCGCATGAGTTCATCGGCGAACTGGCGCTGACCGGCGAACTGCGCGGCGTGGACGGCGCGCTGCCGGCGGCCATCGCCGCGGCGCGTGAACGGCGCACGCTGGTGGTGGCGCCGGACAACGCCGACGAGGCCGCGCTGGCGCGGCAGGCGACGGTCAAGGTCGCGCGTACCCTGCTGGAGGTCTGCGCCGGCCTGGCTGGCGAGAAGACCCTGCCCGACGCGCAGGTCAGCACCTGCGACCCCGCGCCGCTGCCGGACCTGGCCGACGTGCGCGGCCATGCGCAGGCCCGCCGCGCACTGGAGATCGCCGCCGCCGGCGGCCACCATTTGCTGCTGGTCGGTTCGCCCGGCTGCGGCAAGACCCTGCTGGCCTCGCGGCTGCCTGGCATCCTGCCCGAGGCCAGCGAGGCCGAAGCGCTGGAAACGGCGGCTATCGCCTCGGCCGGGCGCCACGGCGTGGACCCGACACGCTGGCGACAACGGCCCTACCGCGCTCCGCACCACACCGCCAGCGCGGTCGCCCTGGTCGGCGGCGGCGCACTGCCGCGGCCCGGCGAGATATCGCGGGCGCACAACGGCGTGTTGTTCCTGGATGAATTGCCCGAATGGAAGCGGCAGACGCTCGAAGTGCTGCGCGAGCCGCTGGAATCGGGCGTGGTCACCATCGCGCGGGCCGCGCGCAGCACCGAGTTCCCGGCCCGCTTCCAGCTGGTGGCGGCGATGAACCCGTGCCCATGTGGCTGGGCCGGCGACCGCAGTGGCCGCTGCCGCTGCTCGGCCGACGCGATCGCCCGCTACCGCGCACGCATCTCCGGCCCGCTGCTGGACCGCATCGACCTGCAGCTGCAGGTGCCACGGCTGCCACCGACCGAACTGCGCGGCGATGCTCCGCCCGCCGAAACCAGCGCCGCCGTGCAGGCCCGCGTAGCGCAGGCACGTACCCGCCAGCTGCAACGTGCCGGCACCCCCAACGCCCGCCTCGACCCGGGACAGACCTTGCATCACTGCGTGCTGACCGCCGCCGACCAGGCCATGCTCGAACAGGCGATGGAACGCCTGCAGCTGTCCGCACGCTCGATGCACCGCATCCTGCGCGTGGCCCGCACCATCGCCGACCTGGCCGGTGGCGGCCCCATCGAACGCACGCACCTGGCCGAGGCCATCGGCTACCGCCAGCTGGATCGCGCCGCCGGCGATTGAGCGCGGCGCATTCGCGCCCGGCCCGGTACGTCGGCGCGGCCGCAGCTGCCGGCGCGCACGCCATTCAGCGACGCGATGCCCACGGGCCACGAAGCGGCGGATGCGCACCCGGCCCACGGCTGCATGCGGCAGGCCGTGCGCGCGTTCGCGTTCCAGTCGCCACCGATGCGACGACAATGGCCGACTATGGACCTTCCCTCCCGTGGAGCCGGACATGGACAGGATTGAGCGCCCTTTCTTCCCGATCATCTACGTGCGCGGCTATGCCATGACCCGCGCGGAGATCGTCGAGACCACCTCCACGCCGTTCATGGGGCTGGAGGCCGGTTCCACCAAGATCCGCCAGGCCCAGGACGGCTCGGTGGTGAAGTTCGTGTTCGAGTCGCCGCTGGTGCGGCTGATGAAGGACTACGGCTACCGCGACGTCTATGACGGCGGTGCCGAGCTGCGCAGTGGCATTTCGCCACGCAGCATCGTCATCCACCGGTATTACGATGTGGCCGACCCGGCGTTCGGCGACGGCAAGGCGCCGTCGATCACCGAGGCCGCGGCCAGTCTGGGCCGGCGCATCCTGGAGCTGCGCGACAGCGTGTGCGGCAACAACGCCAGCCAGCGTCGCGACTTCCGCGTGTACCTGGTGGCGCACTCGATGGGCGGGCTGATCTGCCGCTGCCTGCTGCAGAACCCGGAGGTGGCCAGCGCCGAGGCACGCACGCTGGTGGACAAGGTGTTCACCTACGCCACCCCGCACAACGGCATCGACATCGCCGGCATCAACGTGCCCGACCTGCTGTCGATCAACGACATGAACAACTTCAACCGCGGCAACATGGCGCGCTACCTGAAGGTGCCACGGGACAAGGTCAACACGCTGGGCGATTCCGGCTTCCCGCCCGAGCGCATGTTCTGCCTGATCGGCACCAACAGCCGCGACTACGCGGTGGCGCGCGGGCTGTCCTCGTTCGCGGTCGGCGCGCTCAGCGATGGCCTGGTGCGCATCGCCAATGCGTACGTCGAGGGCGCGCCGCGCGCCTTCGTCAACCGCAGCCACAGCGGCTACTTCGGCATCGTCAATTCCGAGGAGGGCTACCAGAACCTGTCGCGCTTCCTGTTCGGCGACATCTGCGCCACCGCGCAGCTGGACATCACCGCGCTGGCCCTGCCACCGGAGGTCGAGGCCGCGCGCCGGCGTGGCAGGCGGGTGCGTTCGTCGTATTACATCGAGGCCACGGTGGCGCCGCGCGGCGCCTATACCTACCAGCTCACCGCGCGCACCCAGGCCAACGAATCGGCGGTGCGCCGCGAGTACGACGACATCTTCGACGCCGACGGCAACGTGCGCCGCGACGCGCGCGCGCCGGTGCTGTTCTCGGTGTTCCTGGACAGCCGCCGCATCACCGCCGGCAGCGAGGTCGCCTTCTCCATCGAGCTGGCGGTGTGCAACGCCGGCTACGAGGTCGATGGCGCACTGTTCCTGAAGAACCACATTCCCGGCGAGTACCTGTTCCGC
Source organism: Stenotrophomonas sp. Y-13 (assembly GCF_046267925.1). NCBI lineage: Bacteria > Pseudomonadati > Pseudomonadota > Gammaproteobacteria > Lysobacterales > Lysobacteraceae > Stenotrophomonas > Stenotrophomonas sp. Y-13. The sequence goes on along the minus strand of NZ_CP176501.1, from coordinate 206,715 downwards.
AACACGCTGGTGCTGTTCGCCCGGCCCGACGGCGACCGCTGGCGGCTGCGCTATGTCTGGGCCGACGACCACTGGGCTGGTGGCCCGAAGACCCAGGCCGAACTGGACGAAGCCAGCACGCGGGCCATCGGCATCGCCCAGCAGGCGCCGGACGTGTTCACGGTGCCGGTGGCCTCGGCCAAGGGCTTCGCCGCGGAACTGAAGATCGCGCTGTCGCAGTGGGTGTGAGGCGGTAACGGGTCGCTGGCGGCGGTGTTCTCCGGTTGCCGCAGCAACGCAGGCGGGACCCACGCCGGCGTTGCGGCGGCCTGCGCGGCACCGGCACGCATGACCACGCCGCGTCCGACCTGCAACGGTTTGAAGTGATTGCGGCGCCCTGTCGCCGATCTTCGCGCGCCAGGGCTTGGGCTTGCGCAAGCACACCCGGGCCAGCGCGGTGCGGCGCGCACGGGATCCGGGCGGCACCCGGCGCCGGCTCTGCCGGGCCCAGCGCGAAGGCGCATCCCTGCGCCGGCCTCGTCGGGGCGCGCCGTCGCGCTAGTGGAAATCCCGCGATTGGGTGCGCAGGTCGCCGAGCAGGTGGCTGAGGTCGTGCAGGTCGCGCGCGACCAGATGCTGCACGCCATCGACCTGCTCCCAGCGGCCGCGCACCGCCATCAGCCGCGCACCCAGCAGCACCTTGCGCCGGCGCGCGGCCAGGGCCTGCCAGACCACCACATTGAGCGGGCCATGCTCGTCCTCGAGGGTGACGAACACCGTGCCCTTGGCCGTGCCCGGGCGCTGCCGCTGCACCACGATGCCGGCCACATGGGCGCCGCGCCCGTGCGGCAGTTGCCGGACCTGGGCGATGTCGAGCACGCGCTCGCGCTGCAGCCGCGCGCGCAGCAGCGACAGCGGGTGTTCGCCGAGGGTGAGGCCGAGCACCCGGTAATCGGCCAGCACCTCCTCGCCGGCCGAAGGCGCCGGCAGCGACACCGCGTCCTCGTCGGGGCTGCCGGGCAGCAGCGGGCGCTGCCGCTCGATGCCGGCCACTTCCCAGCGGGCGGCGTGGCGGTGCCCGGCCAGCGCCTGCAGCGCGCCGGACTCGGCCAGCGCGCGCCGCGCCCGCTCGTCCAGGCCGGCGCGCAGGCACAGGTCGCGCACGTCGGTGAACGGGCGCCTGGCCCGCGCGGCGACGATCGCCAGCGCCGCGCCTTGCGGCAACCCGGCCACCTGGCGCAGGCCCAGGCGGATGCCTGGCTGGCCGTCGTCATCGCCCGGGCCGCGGCGCACGCGCCCGCCTTCCAGGGTGTTGTCCCAGTCGCTGCGGGTCACGTCCACCGGCAGCACCTCCACCGCGCGGCGTCCGCCGCGGCCGGCGCGGCGCGCGTCCTGGACGATCTCACTGGGCGAATAGAAGCCCATCGGCTGCGCGTTGAGCAGCGCACAGGCGAAGGCCGCCGGTTCATGCCGCTTGAGCCAGCTGCTGATGTAGACCAGCTTGGCGAACGAGGCGGCGTGGCTCTGCGGGAAGCCGTAGGAACCGAACCCTTTTATCTGCTCGAAGATCTGCTCGATGAATGCGTCCGAGTAGTGCTTCTGCTTCATCAACACGCGGATCTTCTCGCGGTGCGGCTCCATGTCGCCACCGCGGCCCCACGCCGCCATCGAGCGCCGCAGGTGGTCCGCTTCGTGCTCCTGGTAGCCGGCATGGATCACCAGCTCCATCACCTGTTCCTGGAACAGGGGAATGCCCAGCGTGGGCCTCAAAATGTTCCGGATGCCATCGGAGGGGTAGGTCACCTCCTCGCGGCCCTGCCGCCGCCGCAGGTACGGATGCACCATGTCGCCCTGGATCGGCCCCGGGCGCACGATCGCCACCTCGATCACCAGGTCGTAGAAGCACGCCGGCTTCAGCCGCGGCAGCATGCTCATCTGCGCGCGCGATTCGATCTGGAACACGCCCACGGTGTCGGCGGCCTGGATCATGGCGTAGGTCGGTTCGTCACCGGCCGGCAACCGCGCCAGGTCGATGCGCTGGCCGCGGTGCCGCTCCACCAGCTCCAGTGCCTTGCGGATGCAGGTGAGCATGCCCAGCGCCAGGCAGTCGACCTTGAGCAGCTTCATCGTCTCCAGGTCGTCCTTGTCCCACTGGATGATGGTGCGCCCGTCCATGGCCGCGTTCTCCACCGGCACCACGGTGGACAGCGGCGCATCGCTGATGACGAAACCGCCCACGTGCTGCGACAGGTGGCGCGGGTGGCCGTTCAACTGCGCGGTGATCGCCATCAGCCGCCGGATCAGCGGGTTGTCCGGGTCGAAGCCGGTCTCGCGCAGGCGCTGCGCCATCGGCACCTCGCCATTGCCCCAGCCGTGGCACCCGGCCAGCAGCGCGATCTGGTCCGGCGGCAGGCCGAAGGCGCGGGCCACGTCGCGCACCGCGCTCCTGCCGCGGTAGCGGATCACCGTGGCCGCCAGCGCGGCGCGGTGGCGGCCGTACTTGGCGTAGACGTACTGCAGCACTTCCTCGCGCCGCTCGTGCTCGAAGTCCACGTCGATGTCCGGCGGCTCGTCGCGCTCGCGCGACAGGAAGCGCGCCATCAGCAACCGGCTCTCGGCCGGGTCCACCACGGTGATGCCCAGCGCGAAGCACACCGCGGAATTGGCCGAGGAACCGCGCCCCTGGCACAGGATGCCGTTCTCCTTCGCGAAACGGACGATGTCCTGCACGGTCAGGAAGAACGCCTCGTACTGCTTGTAGGCGATCAGTTCCAGTTCGCTTTCGATCTGCCGGACCACATCGGGCGGCACGCCTTCCGGCCAGCGCTCGCGCATGCCGCGTTCGGTCAGTTCGCGCAGCCAGCTGCCGGGCGTGTGCCCGTCGGGCACCAGCTCGGTCGGGTAGCGGTACTGCAGCTGGCCCAGGTCGAAGCGGCAACGGCGCGCCAGCCGCACCGCGTTCTGCAGCAGCGCAGGCGGATGGATGTTGCCCAGCGCGCGGCGGGTGCGCAGGTGGCGCTCGCCATTGCGGAACAGGTGCGCGCCGCATTCGGCCAGCGGCAGGTTGTAGCGGATGGCGGTCATCGTGTCCTGCAGCATGCGCCGGCGGCGCACGTCCATGTGCACGTCACCGCTGGCCAGTGGCGTCATCGCCAGCGCATCGGCCAGCGCCAGCAGCTGCTGCAGGCGCGCGGCGTCGTCCTGCTCGCGGTGCAGTTCCACCGCCAGGTGCGCGCGTGCACCGAACAGCGCCCGCAGCCAGCGCCCCTGTTCCGCCTGCGGCTCGGCGCCCGGCAACCACAACGCGAACAGGCCCGAGGCCTCCGCATCGACGCCACCCAGCACCGCTTCCACGTCCGCCCGTGCCAGCCGGTACGTGCCCTTGCCGGCCGCCAGGCGGCCGCGGCTGATCAGCTCGCACAGGCGCGTGTAGCCGTCGGCGGTTTCCACCAGCAGCACGCAGCGCAGGCCGCAGGCCAGGGCGAACTCGCTGCCGACCACCAGCTTGACGCCGCTGGCGCGCGCCGCCTCCCAGGCGCGCACGATGCCGGCCAGCGAGCATTCGTCGGTGATCGCCAGCGCTTCGTAACCACAGTCGCGCGCACGCGTGAACAGTTCCTCGGCGCTGGCCGCGCCGCGCAGGAAGGAGAAATCCGACAGGCAATGCAGTTCGGCATAGGCCGGCAGGGCATCCTCGCCGGGCGCGCCGTCGTTGGCGGCCACGCGCCCCAGGCGCTGCGCCACTTCCCAGGCGCGCGGCACGCGGGTGCCGGCATGCGAATCGCGGGCTTCGCGGCGGCTCATGCGAACCACCCGTGCAGCATCCAGCCGCCCTGCTCGCCCGGCGGCGCGAACGCCCAGGCGCGCTGGCCCTGCGAGGTTTCCAGCACGTAGTAGTCGCGGCGCGCGTCGTCGCCGTCCCACCAGCCGCTTTCCAGCCGTTCCGGGCCGGACACGATGCGCAGGCGCGGATCGCGCAGCGGCACCGGCTGCGGCAGCAGCCAGCCCGGGCGCGGCGGCAGCCCCGGCGCGGCATCGCCGATGCGCGCCTCGTCGCCCTGCAGCGGCCGCCAGGCACGCTCCGGGCGCGGATCGCAGGTCGGCGTGATGCGATGCACCGCGCTGTCGCCCAGGCGCGCGCGCAGCCGCTCGCGCAGCTGCGGCCACGGTTGCTGCTGGCGCGTGCGCGGATCGAACAGGTCGCGCGCGGCCGGCACGAACGGCGGCAGTTCGCGGGCCAGCAGGCGCAGCGCCACCACCGGCCGCTCGAGCCGCACCTGCTCCAGGCGGTTGCGCACCAGTTCGAACAGCAGCGCCGGCTCGCGCTCGGCGGCCAGCAGCCCCACCGCCACGTCGCTGTGGCCTTGCTCGTGTTCCAGCCGCAGCACGAAACGCTGCACGCCGCCGTCGCGCACCGACAGGTAAGTGCACAGGTCGCCGACCAGGCGGCGCAGCGGGAACAGCAGCGCGGTGTGGCTCTCGACCTCGTAGCCCAGCTCCAGCCGCGCGTCGAAATGGTCCGGCGGCGCGTAGTACGCCAGCGGGTCGTCGGCGTGGCCATACAGGCGCTCCAGGTGTTCGAGCAGCGGCAGGCCGAAGCGGCGGCGCAGCGCATCGCGCGGCAGCGCGCGCAGCGTGCGCAGGTCGCCGATGCCCATGTGCCGCAGGCGCTCGCCGGTGTCCCCCGGCAACCGCGCGTGCGCCACCGGCACCCGGTCCAGCAGCGCCGTCATCGCCGCCGGCTGGGTGACCGCCAGGCCATCGCCCAGGCCGGCCAGCACCTGCGCCGCGCGCGGCGTCGGCGCCAGCCCGATGCGGTGGCTGAAACCCAGCAGCGCCAGTTCCTCGCGCAGCCGCGCCTCGATGCGCGGCCACGGACCGAGCAGGGCGAAGCTGGCACGCACTTCCAGCACGATGCAGCCGGGCCACTGCGCGCTGACCAGCGAACTGTGGCGGTAGGCCCAGGCGGCCAGGAAGCGCTGCCAGCGCGCCTCGGCCTGCGGATCGTGTTCGACCAGGGCCAGCCCGGGCAGCAGCGCATGCGCCGCGGTCAAGCGCATGCCGGCCTGGACCCCGGCGGCGGCCGCGGCGGCGTTGACCGCCTGCAGGGTGCGCAGCTGCGCCGGGCCGCCGACCAGCGCCAGCGGCGCCTGCGGGTCAGGACAACGGCGCAGGACGGCGTCCAGCGCCAGCTGCGGCAGCAGTACACAGGCCCAGAGCATGGCCGCGCCTCACCGCGTGGCCAGGGCGAAGGCGCGCGCCGGCGCCGGGCCGCCACGGCACTTGCGCACCTGCCAGGCGCTGCCGCCGTGCGCGTCGCGCACCGCTTCCAGGCGCAACGCGGCCGGCGAGGGATTGGCCGCATGGCGGCGGTCGCGCAGGGCGAACCCCAGGCACTGGCCGCTGTCGGCCGCCACCTGCAGCCGCCGCAGCGCCGGGGTGTCGGCCTGCCGCGGCCAGCCCAGCACCGCGGCGCAGGCGCCACTGCGCAGGCATTGCTCGAACGCCCACAGCGCATCGCGCGGGGTGGCCTGCACGATCTCCAGCCGCTCCAGCGCCACGCCCGCGGCCTGCCAGGCCGGGGCGTAGGGCACATACGGTGGCGCCACCACCGCCACCGTGGCGCCGGCCTGGCTCAGCCGCGCGAGCGTGGGCAGCAGCAGCGCCAGCTCGCCCACGCCATCGGCCGGCAACAGCAGTTCGGTCAGTGCATGCCGTGGCCAGCCGCCCTGCGGCAGCAGCGCATCGAGCGCGGCGTGGCCGGTGGGCTCGCCCAGCGCCGCGGCCGAGGCACGCCCGGCGTGCCACAGCGTCTGCGCCGCCAGCAGGCTGTCGAGGGCGACCACGGTGCCCATTCAACCCGGGCGTACCAGCCCGCAGTAGACGCCTTCGATGGCGAAATCCTGGCCCGGCCGCACCTCGATCGGCGCATGCGCGCGGTTGCGCGGCAGCAGGTGGATGCGCCGCGGCCCGCACTGCAGGCGCTTGATGGTCAGCTCGCCATCCACGCGCGCCACCACGGTCTGGCCGTCGCGCGCCTCGGGCGTGCGCTGCACCCCGACCAGGTCGCCGTCGAGGATGCCGTCGTCGATCATCGAATCACCCTGCACCCGCAGCAGGTAGTCCGGACGCAGCGCGAACAGCCGCCGGTCCAGCCAGAACTGCTGGTCCAGGCCGATGTCGGCACCGATCGGCTGGCCCGCGGCCACCCGCCCCAGTACCGGCAAGGGCAGCAGGTCGGCGTCGCCACCGGGCAGGCGCAGGCCGCGCTTGCGCCCGGGCAGCTGCTCCAGCAGGCCATCGGCCAGCAGCGCCTGCACGTGCTTCTGCGCGGCGTTGCGCGAGGCAAAGCCGAAGGCATCGGCGATTTCGGCCAGGCTGGGCGCGCGCCCGGCCGCCAGCTCCCCGCGCAGGAAGGCGAGGACGGCGGCGCGCTGCGGTGGCAGGTCGGCGGGGATCATGGGTGTACATTTGTACACCCATTGCGTGGCAGAGGCCAGTATTGGCCGCGCGACTCCTGCACCACGGAAGGCAGCGACAAAAAAGCAGGCGCCACTGCGGGCGTTCCGGCTTTTCTTCACTGCTCGGCGTATGCGGCGGGTGTCAGCCCGCCCAATGTCTTCTTTGGCCGCTCATCGTTGTATACCCTGCGCCGGTTTTCAATCTCGGTGCATGCGTGAAGCAGACTTGGGAACCAGTGTTCATTGAGGCACTCGTCGCGCAAGCGCGCCATTGAACGATTCGATGTAGGCGTTCTGGTTTGGCTTGCCCGATTCGATCAGGCGCAGTTGCACGCCACGCTCGTGGGCCCAGGTGACCACCTCCTTGCTACAGAACTCTTTGCGGTTGTCGCTACGGATCACCTTCGGAAGCCCGCGCCAGACGATCCATCACGCACATTACGCCCATGCTGGAGATCGTGCGTTCGACCTCAGTAACAAAGACCTCGTGCTTAGCGTCGTCGACGACCGTCCGGCACTTCATGACGCGGCCCTCCGCGGTGCGATCGAATACGAAGTCCATCGACCAGACCTCGTTGGGCGCCGTGCAGCGAAACAAGGGGTGCCGTTCGCCTGCCCCCTTTGCGCCTGCGGAGGCGTACCTGCAGCTTGGCGACCTGATACAACCGCTCTACACGCTTGTACTTCACGAGCATCCTTCTTGCCTAAGCTTCAGCCAGATCATTCAGACGCCATGGCACTTGTGCCGCTGCGCCAAGGCCACGATCCGCTACCGAAGTTCGCCGTTGCGGTCCCCGCGGTGCATAATGCAAAGCGCTGACGCTCATACGCAGCATCGTCAATGCACGGCGTTCGTTAATCCTTTGGCTCGTCATCTCCCGCGCCAGCAATCGTCGCACCGGTGCGATCATCACTTTGTTCGCAGTGCCTCGCGAGTAGCCTCGTTCTCCAACATCGACTCTGCCAGTAGCTTCTTCAGCTGGGCGTTCTCCGCCTCCAGCTCCTTAAGTCGCCTGGCCTCGGGCACCGTCATACCCCCGAACTTGCTGCGCCAAAGGTAGGTATGAGACTTCTCTGAAGCCATGCTTGGGCAATAGGCCCCTCACTGCCATGCCGGCTTCGGCCTCACGCAGGAAGTCGATGATCTGCTCTTCGGAAAATCGCTTCTTCACATCCATTCTCCATGAGCTGGATGATTGGACTCCTAATCGCTGTGCTACTCAAAACTGGGGGACCTCGATTTCCTGCTTGCGTTAGACTCCACGGTGATTCTATGAACGTCGACGGATCAGTGATGCGACTTAAGTTCCGGCATGGCCGTGCGGCTGAAGTGAAAATCGGGAGGCGGAGAATAAATAATCATCTCCTCAGTCCACTGCGGCGTTATGTAGATGAGAGTCTGCAGGAGAAATGAGGATCATAAGTTGTTCTGGATCTGGCTCGGGCAGGTCGCTGAGGGGCACAGCGACCACAGCGCCGACAAACTGCCAGCTGGCGTTACGCGCGACTGGTGGCCTACTGCATTAGTTGGGAGGGGGAAGATGAATTTTTTTTACCGAAAGTGGTGGATAGTCGTAGCGATTAATGTGGTCGTAGCAGGAGCTGTCGTTGGAGTTTGCTACTCCTTAGGCCCGGAGTCGAAGCTTGTCGCTCTGCTGACTGGGATCGCACGCCAATTTCCTTGGGTGACACATCTCTCCGGCAAGTCGCAAATGGGCGTGTTCGGCGAAATCTACTACATGATGACCCTGCCGGTTGTGCCCGCTTCTGCATTGGCCTTCTATAGATCAATGATCCATAGCGCGGACGGTGGTTACTCGGAATGGGCTTCTGATACGTTCAAGCCCGCTCAGCGTGTTGCCGCAGTTCCGCTGGGCCTGATTGTTGTGGCCTTCGCTATCGCGGCTTCATTTGGAATGGAAGGGCAAAATGTTAGGTACTTGAGGATTGGGGATTCCATGTTGGCTATGTCGACTCAGGGATGGATGCCCTTCTGTGCGGTCGGGTCGGCGATTGGTTTTGGAGTGGCGCTGATTAGAAAGTTCTTTCTTGACTAACTACCATCAGAAGGGGGCATGGAATGACGCGATTCATGAAGCTCAAGCCTGGGGCCAGTGTTACTGGTCGATCCGGTGACAGGAGAGGTCACCATAGAGAATCCTGATGGCACCACGCTGACACTTAGCTACGACGAATACTCCCGGATGTTCACGGCGTACGGTAACGGCAGCGTTGTCAACATAAGCCAATTCTCTCAAGGCCTACTGAGCGCGGCGCTTTTGACGTCCCAAGCTATCAACGACTATAAAGTTCCCAACTTGGTGATGTTCTACGCCGCTGTGCGGACCGGGGACCATGCCTACTCTGAACTCCTGAAGACCATTGCGGAACAATTCGATGCCGAATCATTAGCGCATAAGTCCGATGCCCTGAGGTTCGAGGGAGCGGCCGAGCAGTTCCGCAACACCGCTATCGGGATGAAGAGCTTTCTGTCCGGCCAAGCGCTTCACCTCGGCGAGACCGCACAGGCCAAGCTAAATCAGGCCATCGCATCATCAGAGAGGGCGGCAGCTCTCACAGAGAAGGCCAGTGCCGTACGAAGCACTAAGGCGATGGTCGACGCCAGGTACGCGCATGTAGGCGCTGCGATTGACATTGTGCAGCTGTTGGTGGCAATCCAGGATGGAGAGGTTAACGGGATACTCAAAACATCCAGTGGCATCCTGGGGGGCATCGTGCTGGCTGCAATCGGCACATTCTTCGGCGCACCATTGGCAGCCGGCATAGCGTTGGGGATAGGGGGAGGAATCCTTGCTGAGATATTCTATGACGCGTGGATTGCTGATGGCTTTGAAGACGCAGGGAACATATGGGACTACTTTAGCCAGAGGGCTTTCAGCCCAGAGGTTAATGAGAGCTTCGAAGATGCGAGGCGATTTGTTCCCAGGAGAGATCCACTTGTGTTGGATCTCGACGGTGATGGGATAGAAACGGTCGGTCCGGGTACTGTTCTCTTCGATCACGATGGTGATGGTGTGAAAAGTGGCAGCGGCTGGGCATCACCACATGACGGATTCCTAGTCTTGGATAGGAACGAAAACGGACTGATCGATAGCGGCAAGGAGCTTTTTGGAGCCGACACTGTGCTGAGCGACGGAACGCATGCCACGTCAGGATTCGCGGCACTCGCCGACCTAGATACGAATGGCAATGCGTTATTCGACGCCGGCGATACAGAGTTCGCCAATGTTCGCGTATGGCGCGACGTCAATCAGGATGGGGTATCACAGAGCGAAGAACTGTCATCGCTGAGCAGCCTTGGCGTTGTTTCTGTAAACTTGACACCCACTTCAAGTACAGACATCGATCTAGGAAACGGGAATTCTATAGATAATCTCGGTTACTTCACGCGCGCCAACGGATCGACGGGGGGCGCAGGCGATCTTCTGCTGGCGATTAACCACTTCTTCCGCGATTACTCGGGCGATTTGGATCCGGTTCCCGTCTCAGAAGAGGCGAGCGTCCTCACTGGGATCCGAGGTAGTGGCGTCGTGCGGGATCTGGCTGAGGCAGCTACGCTGTCACCAAGTCTAATGGCTGAGATCCAAACCCTGCAGCCGAGTGTCACGCGTAGTGAGATGCAGGGAAGCCTAGACTCTATCATCTCGCTCTGGGCGGATACGTCGCAAATGCTGAGCACGGAGGCGCTGCTGGAGGCTTCCGGTGGCGTGGCTAGGCGCGTCATCTATCACGGTCCAGTCCCCGCCAATGTGCAAGTACAGGGTCAATCAGCAGTCGAAGCATGGATGGAGACCCAACACTTAGAGCTATCGCCTCTGATTGCTGTCCTAGAGCGGTTCAATGGCTCCAGTCTCGTGAGCGTTTTTGAAGACCAAGTTTCCACGGCTGGCAGTACATTCTCGTGGATTCCTGTCAACACAGGGGCCGGCAGCGAGGAGGTGATGCGAATCGCGCTTCCGGCGGGCCAGATCGAAGTGTTGCGTAGGGCATATAGCGATCTTCGCGAGTCTGTCTACGCAGGCTTGGTCTCGGCAACGAGATTGAGGGGCTACCTCAGCGCCGTAACGGGAGAGTACATAAATGGGTCTTGGCAGTACGACTTGTCGGCGCTAAACCTGATGCTTGTTGCTAAGCATGGTGAAAATCTTACGGAGGCCCTCGAGGACCTGATAGACCTGCACAAGTATGCTGGGCAACTGCTGGAGAGAGCCGGCTGGGATGGAATGGCTTTGCTTGAGTCTTGGATTTCGGATGCAACTTCTCAGCCAGGTAATCTTGCTGCCCTGTCAGCTGCGGGGATTACTCTGGGCGTCTCCAGCGTCATGGCTGGCTCCGTCACCAATGATGTTTTGTGGGGCGGACAGGACCGGGAAACGATCCGCGGGAACATGGGGGCGGATCTGTTGGTCGGTAACGCGGGCGACGACACCCTCAACGGAGATCAGGGTGGGGATATCCTTTACGGCGGCTCCGGAAGCGATCATTTGTATGGTGGCGCGGGTATAGACAGCATGTTTGGTGGGGTAGGGGATGACAGGCTGTTTGGAGAGGCGGATGACGATATTCTCGATGGCGGTGCAGGCGACGACCAGCTGAGTGGTGGTGCAGGAAACGACACGTATGTGTTCGGGCGCGGCGATGGCCAGGACACGATCATCTATGACCATGATCTCTCGCCGTCCCGGATGAATGTCCTAGAGTTCAAGGCTGACATCCTGGTTGACGATGTGGTCGTGAAGCGTTCGAGTGACGACCTGATCCTGACCATTGCCGGAACCACCGACCAGGTGACGGTGCGGTCGTTCTTTACCAGTAACCTGGCCAACGGAGTTAACAACCCAGTCCAGATGGTGGCGTTCGCAGATGGGACGACATGGGATGCCAGTGAACTGGTACGAAGAGCATTTGTAGGTACTGCGGGTGCCGACTTTATTTACGGAACGCAGGATGCAGACGTCATCTACGGTCAGTCCGGAAACGATACGCTACGAGGCAATGGAGGTAATGATGTCCTGTATGGCGGTGATGGCATCGACACGCTGCATGGGGACGCTGGCGACGACATCCTGGAAGGCGGAGCCGGAAATGACTCGCTCATCGGTGGTCTCGGCAACGACACCTACCTCTTCGGCTTGGGAGATGGGCAGGACACAATTGTCATTGACAGTGAGATCACGCCAGGAAAGCTGAATGTCCTGCAATTCAAAGAGGGCATCTCGCCATCTGACGTGATTGCTGCACGCGTCAACTCAAACATTGTTCTGACTATCATCGGAACGAGCGACAAGGTCACCATAACCTCTTTCTTCTCCGGTGATCAGCCTGGCGGCACCAATAACCCAGTCCAAGAAGTGCGCTTCACGGATGGCACCATCTGGGATGCCGAGGCGTTGGCGGCGACAGTGGATGGAGCCTTGGTCGCTGCCATGCAGACGCACTTTGGATCTGTCTCAGGGGATCTGCTCGATCCAGTCAGTTCTATAGGATTGCCTAAGGATCATGTTGAGGAGGCTTGGCCATCTCCGCGCTACTCGGCAGAGCTTCTTCGTCTGATTGACGCGATAGCCTCCTACTCGGGGCCCGATCACAGTACCCTTCCCCTGGGAAGTGCGAATCCTTGGGACCATGCCAGATATATTGCCGGGGCTCTTGTGGCGGATCCCGGTACGCGGCAGGCCTCATTGACTCATTGAAGGAATTGGCCCGCGCATTACTTGCGCGGGCATCTTTCCCTTATCCTCGCGACGTCTCTTGAGGGGGCGCTGCGCAGCGATGCAGGACAGTTGGTTAGAGCATGGGAAAGGCTCACTCAGAGTCTTCCTTGCTTGCAAGTCGGGCGCGATCAATTCGCGCGGCCCGGGGAGCATCGTGATGTGCATTGACGTTATGTGACATCACGCCTTCAGTAGCGGGTCCGTTTGGAGTCCGGGTTCAATGTGGCCGGCTCTCGACCAGTTGTTTTGTATAAGCCGCAGGTGTCAGCCCGCCGAGGCTCTTCTTCGGTCTCTCCTCGTTGTATTCGTGATGCGAGGCACTGATCACGACGCAGGCGGGCGGCGCCCCATCGTGGATACCGCAGCATTGCTCAATGTAGGCCAGAAAAGCCAACACCTGGTCGGACGTGGACGGCCGCTTGCTCAACGTGGCCGCTTCGGTCAGTGGGTCGGCGGCTTCCAGTTCGGCGTGCTCAGCATCGTTGGCAATCGTCAACCTGATCTTGTTCAACTCCGACCAGTATTTCATGTCGAGTTTCCCGGCCAAGTGTTCCAAGGGCTCACCCAGGAACGTCCGGTAGTGCCAGTTATCTTCGTTGGCGGCGTCGATCACGTCGCGGATGGGGTACATCGTCCGGGAAGATAGCCCTGACGTGTTGTGCAGGCGGGCACGTTATTCCAACAGATCGGCCAGCACCCTCGCGTGACCCCTCGAGCTCCTGATTGATCTCCACCAATGCCTCTCGGTCGGCTCGGGCCTGGGCAATCTTCGCTGGGCTCCAGAACGCCTGAACCGACAGCAACATGCACATGAACTGCTTCACGGCATGAGCCCGGTGATGCAGTTTGTCATAGACCTCCTGACATGCCTCAGTCAGTCTTCACTTCGCTCCAGAAGGCGTTGGGCCACGGCGTTATCGCTGGGCAGGATCTCGTGTTCCAGGTTGTAACGGAGACCTTCCCAACTCCATGGTTACCTGATCTGAATTCGCGATGACGGAGGGCAGCTCCGTCGTCTTCAGGCCCAGAGATGCAGATGCAATCGACTGCCGCTGGAATGCAGGGGGAACAGCCATTCAAAGTCACAACGTCGCCTCACGGGGCGAGCCGCACGATGCGGCGCATCATGACCACCATGATCGTGCGTGGCGTTACACAGAGTACTGAAGCTGCAGAGCCACGGATGGGCGTCACGGAGGCTTCTGCTCAACCGCCCGAACGTGCCGTTCTGGAGCAGGTACTCACGTACCCATCGAGACAAATAACTCATTGATTTAATTGGCGCGCCCGGAGGGGTGAGAGGCCGCGCCTGCACGCCACTGGCGTGCGCGGCATCGAACGCCTTCGCGCGCTGCGCGAAGGCCGGCAATCGCGACGAAGCGACATCGAAAGATGGCGCGCCCGGAGGGATTCGAACCCCCGACCAATGGCTTCGGAAGCCACTACTCTATCCGGCTGAGCTACGGGCGCGTTGTGTGTCGCTGCGGGAGCCAGGTGGCTCCCCACCGTCCGGCGCTGCCGGGCGGACGCGCATTCTAACGGTAAATGCATGCGCAGGTCTGCCCCCATCACACCCACCCGGGGCAACGGACCGCCGGGCCCGGCTGGTAACCTGTGCGCATGGGTTACGAACGCTACCAACAACAGCCGGCGCCGGTGCCGTCGCGGCTGGCCAGCTACTGGAAACTGATGCGCGCCGACCGCCCGATCGGCACCCTGCTGCTGCTGTGGCCGACCTGGTGGGCGCTGTGGCTGGCGTCCGGTGGCATGCCGGCACCGTGGACGCTGTTCGTGTTCACCGCCGGCGTGTGGCTGACCCGCTCGGCCGGCTGCGTGATCAACGATTACGCCGACCGCTGGCTGGACCCGCACGTCAAGCGCACCCAGGACCGCCCGCTGGCCACCGGCGCGGTGTCCGGGCGCGAGGCGCTGGCGCTGTTCGCCGGGCTGATGCTGATCGCATTCGCGCTGGTGCTGACCCTCAACGCGTTGACCATCGGGCTGAGTTTCGTCGGCGTGTTCCTGGCCGCCACCTACCCCTACCTCAAGCGCTACACCCACCTGCCGCAGGTCTACCTGGGCATGGCCTTCGGCTGGGGCATCCCGATGGCCTTCGCCGCGGTGCAGGGCGAAGTGCCGCCGCTGGGCTGGGTGCTGTACGCGGCCAACATCCTGTGGTCCACCGCCTACGACACCTGGTATGCGATGGTCGACCGCGACGACGACCTCAAGGTCGGCTCGCACTCCACCGCCATCCTGTTCGGCGACCTGGACCTGGTGATCCAGGGCATCCTCTACGCGCTGTTCTTCGCAGCCATGGCACTGGCCGGCCAGCGTGCCGGGCTGGGCATGGCCTACTGGGCCGGCCTCGGCGTGGCGGTGGCGCTGGTGGCCTGGGAGTTCTGGATCTGCCGCACGCGCGAGCGCCAGGCCTGCTTCCGCGCGTTCCTGCACAACAACTGGGTCGGGGCGGTGCTGTTCGCCGGCATCGTCGCCAGCCAGTACCTGCACTGACCGGGCAGCGGCCCGCCACCGGACGGGCCGCTGCCGTCGCGGCGGTGCCTCAGGCCGCCGTCCTGCCCAGCCGCCGCAGGCGGAACGCCGCCACCACCTGCAGCACGCCGTAGACCAGCGCCATCGCGCCGATCCACAGCGACGTGACCATCAGCCCGCTCAGCGGGTTGAGCGCGAACAGCACGCCCAGCACCACCGCCAGCAGGCCGCTGAGGACCAGCAGCCATTCGCCACGGATGTGCTTGCGCACGCGGATGGCGAAGACGATGCGGTAGATGCCGCCGACCACCAGCCACGCCGCCAGGAACAGCAGCAGCACGCTCGCCGTGGCCAGCGGGTTGAGGATCGCCAGCACGCCGAAGGCAATGGACACCAGCGCGTAGAACACCGCCCAGCCCCGCGATACCGGCGCCGAACCGGCGATCGCCGCGGCCAGCGCCACCACGCCCTCGACGATCGCCACCACCCCCAGCCACAGCGCCAGCACCGCGGCGGTGCGTACCGGTGCCATCACCGCCAGCACGCCGAAAGCCACCGCGAACAGGCCGAACAGCAGGACCACCCACCAGTGGCGCGACATCGCGCCAAGCAGCGTGTCGGAAGGGAAATTCGGGTTGCCATTCATGTCATCGCTCCTTGCAGTCAGGGAATGCGTTGCAGGACAAGCATAGGCCGGGCGTGTCGCCCTGCCGTGTTCAGGGTACCCGCGCGCACACCCAGGCATCGACCCGCACCACCCCGGCCCGGCGCAGCGCGCGGGCGGCGGCCTGCACGGTGGTACCGGTGGTCATCACGTCGTCGACCAGCGCCACGTGCGCCGGCAGGCGCCCGCGGGCGGCGAAGGCCTGGCGCAGATTGCGCCGGCGCGCGGCCGCATCCAGCGCCGACTGCGGCGGGGTGGCGCGGGTGCGGTGCAGGCCGGCCAGCACGGGCAGCTGCAGCGCGCGGCCCAGCGGCCGCGCCAGCTCCAGCGCCTGGTCGTAGCCGCGCCGGCGCAGGCGCGACAGGTGCAGCGGCACCGGCACCAGCGCCTGCGGCCGCGCCACCGGCGCCAGCCGGGCGTGCATCAGCTGCGCCAGCAGGCGCCCGGCGGCCAGGTCGCCATGGAACTTGAAACGCCGCAGCAGCCCGTCCGCCGGCGCCGCGTACAGCAGCGCGGCATGCACCGCCGCCAGCGGCGAACGCGCGCCCTGGCAGGCGCCGCACAGCGCCCCGTCCGGTTCGGTGGCCGGCAGTGGCAGGGCGCAGCCACGGCAGGCGCGTTCCAGCCAGGGCAGCGCGGCCGCACAGGCGGCGCACAGGTCGCGGCCGGGCGTGCCCGGCTCGCCACAGACCAGGCACAGCGGCGGGAACACCAGCCCGGACAGCGCCGCGCCCACCCTGTAAACCAAAGCACTTAGCGATTTGTTGACAGCAGGCTGCATGCTCACCAGACTGCCCCGCTTCCGTTGCCCGATCTGTCAGGAAACACCGATGCCCGCCGTCATCCGCCACGACTGGAGCCGCGAGGAATTGCTGGCGCTGTTCGACCTGCCCTTCCCCGAACTGCTGTTCCGCGCCGCCAGCGTGCACCGCGAACATTTCGACCCGGCGCAGGTGCAGGTCTCCACCCTGCTGTCGGTCAAGACCGGCGGCTGCCCGGAAGACTGCGCCTACTGCCCGCAGGCGCAGCGCTACGACACCGGCGTGGACGCGCAGAAGCTGATGGACACCGACAGCGTGGTCGCCCGCGCCCGCGCCGCCAGGCAGGCCGGCGCCTCGCGCTTCTGCATGGGCGCGGCCTGGCGCTCGCCCAAGGACCGCGACATCCCCAAGGTGGCGGCGATGATCCGCGAAGTGAAGGCGCTGGGGCTGGAAACCTGCGCCACCCTGGGCATGCTCGAAGGCCACCAGGCGCAGGCGCTCAAGGACGCCGGGCTGGACTACTACAACCACAACCTCGACACCGCGCCGGACTATTACGACTCGATCATCCACACCCGCCAGTACCAGGACCGGCTGGACACGCTCGAACACGTGCGCAACGCCGGGCTGAAGACCTGCTGCGGCGGCATCGTCGGCATGGGCGAGACCCGCGAACACCGCGCCGGCCTGCTGCTGGCGCTGGCCAACCTGCCGGCGCACCCGGACTCGGTGCCGATCAACCGCCTGGTGCAGGTCGCCGGCACGCCGCTGCATGGCAGCGCCGAGCTGGATCCGTTCGAGTTCGTGCGCATGATCGCGGTGGCGCGCATCACCATGCCGCGCTCGATGGTGCGGCTGTCGGCCGGGCGCGAGAGCATGAGCGACGAACTGCAGGCGCTGTGCTTCGCCGCCGGCGCCAATTCCATCTTCTACGGCGAAAAGCTGCTGACCACCGGCAACCCGGACACCGCGCGCGACCAGGCGCTGTTCGCGCGGCTGGGCATTTCGCCGATGCAGGTCAACGTGGATGCCGACGACCACGACCACCCCGGCACCGTGCACCTGGACATCGCCCCGGCCTGCGCGGCGACCGCCTGAACCGGCCGCGGCAGGCAGCGGCGGCGGTGCCCGGCATCGCCGCGCCCCCCACGCCGCGCGGCCTGCCGCCGGGCCGCGCCGCAAGCGGCTGCAGCGGCGACCGGTTACGCTAGCCGCCCACCCGTCCATGAACTGACGCCATGGCCCGCCCCGACCTCCTCGCCCGCCTGCAGGACCAGCGCAAGCTCCGCCAAGCGCAGGGGCGCGTCCGCGTGCGCCGCAGCGTCGGCCGCCGCGACGGCGTGCGCCTGGAAGTCGGCGGCAGGTGGCTCACCGGCTTCTGCAGCAACGATTACCTGGGCCTGTCGCAGCAGTTCGAAGTGGTCGCCGCGCTGCAGGACGCCGCCGGCCGCGAAGGCGCCGGCAGCACCGCCTCGCACCTGGTCTGCGGCCACCACGCGCTGCACGAGCAGCTGGAACGGGAAATGGCCGACTGGCTCGGCTATCCGCGCGCGCTGCTGTTCGACAGCGGCTTCATGGCCAACCTCGCCGTGCAGCAGGCACTGCTGTCCGAAGAGAGCGACGTCTGCGTGCAGGACCGCCTCAACCACGCCAGCCTGCTCGACGCCACCCGCCTGGCCGGCTGCCGCCTGCGCCGCTACCCGCACCTGGACAGCGAAGGCGCCATGCGCCAGCTGAAGAACGCCGCCGACGGCGCCGCCATGCTCGCCACCGACGGCGTGTTCAGCATGGACGGCGACATCGCCCCGCTGCGCTCGTTGTCGCTGGTGGCGCGCATGCAGGAGGCGCTGTTCTACGTGGACGACGCGCACGGTATCGGCGTGGTCGGCGAACACGGCCGCGGCTGCGTGGCCGACGCCGGGCTCGGGGTCAACGAAGTACCGCTGCAGCTGGCCACCCTGGGCAAGGCGCTGGGCGGCCACGGCGCGGTGGTGCTGGGCGAGGAAAGCCTGATCCAGCACCTGGCCGAAACCGCGCGCCCGTACATCTACACCACCGCGCTGCCGCCGGCGCAGGCCGCCGCCTCGCTGGCCGCGGTGAAGCTGGCGCGGCGCGACCACTGGCGCCGCGAGAAGCTGGTCGAACTGATCGCCGCGTTCCGCGACGGCGCGCGCCGCAACGGCCTGGAACTGATGCCCTCGGAAACGCCGATCCAGCCGCTGCTGTGCGGCGACGAGGCCACGGTGATGGCGCTGGGCGCGGCATTGGAGCAGTCCGGGTTCATGGTCGGGGCGATCCGCCCGCCCACCGTGCCCGAAGGCAAGGCGCGGCTGCGCATCACCCTGTCGGCGCTGCACACCCTGGAACAGGTCAAGGCGCTGGTCGAAGCCACCGCCCGCGCCCGCGACCTGCTCGCCTACGAGCAGTCGCTGAACACCGCCAGCGCCTGAAGAACACCGTATACGCATGCATATCGACGTCACCGGCAGCGGCCCGGCACTGGTCCTGATCCACGGCTGGGCACTGCACGGCGGCATCTTCGCGCCGCTGGTGCAGCGCCTGTCGCCACACTTCCAGCTGCACGTGGTGGACCTGCCCGGCCACGGCTTCAGCCGCGACGACGACACCCCGCTGCGCCTGCCCTACCTGGTCAACGCCATTGCCGCGGCCACCCCGCCGGCGGTCTGGTGCGGCTGGTCGCTGGGCGGGCTGGTGGCGCTGCACGGCGCGGCCACCCTGCCGCAGGTGCGCGGGCTGGCGATGCTGGCCGCCACACCGCGCTTCGTGCGCGACGCCGACTGGCCCGACGCGGTGGAGCGCAGCGTGTTCGAACAGTTCGGCCAGGACCTGGAACAGGATTACCGCGGCACCCTGGAACGCTTCCTGGCGCTGGACGTGATGGGCTCGCAGCACGCGCGCAGCGAACTGCGCACCCTGCGCGAGGCGCTGGTCGCGCGCGGCGAACCGGCACCGCGCGCCCTGCACGAAGGCCTGGCCCTGCTGGACCGCAGCGACCTGCGCGGCGCCCTGCCCGGGCTGCGCGTGCCCGGCCTGTGGATCGGCGGCCAGCGCGACCGGCTGGTGCCGGCCAACGCCATGCACGGCGCCGCGGCGCTGGCCCCGGCCGGGCTGCACACCGCGCACACCATCGACGGCGGCGGCCACGCGCCGTTCCTGGGCCATGCCGACGACGTCGCCGGGCGGCTGCAACGCTTCGTTGCGGCCTGCGCGTGAGCCGCCAGCTGCGCGCATCGCCGATCATGTGCGGCCACGGGACACACCGGGAGTAACGCGATGGATCTGGGCATCGCCGGGCGCTGGGCACTGGTCTGCGGCGCCAGCAGGGGGCTGGGGCTGGGCTGCGCGCTCGCACTGGCCGGCGAAGGCGCCAACGTGGTCATCGTCGCCCGCGGCACCGACGCGCTGGAAGCGGCCGCGGCGCAACTGCGCGCGCTGCCCGGCGCCGGGCAGGTCATCGCCGTCGCCGCCGACATCACCACCGCCGCCGGCCGCGCGGCCGCGCTGTCCGCCTGCCCGCAGGTGGACATCCTGGTCACCAACGCCGGCGGCCCGCCGCCGGGCGACTTCCGCCACTGGGAGCGCGAACAGTGGCTGGCCGCGCTGGACGCCAACATGCTGACCCCGATCGAACTGATCCGCGCCACCGTCGACGGCATGGCCGCGCGCGGCTTCGGCCGCGTGGTCAACATCACCTCCAGCGCGGTAAAGGCGCCGATCGACATCCTCGGCCTGTCCAACGGCGCGCGCTCGGGGCTCACCGGCTTCGTCGCCGGCGTCGCCCGCACCCACCTGGCGCGCAACGTCACCCTCAACAACCTGCTGCCCGGCGCGTTCGACACCGACCGCCTGCGCGGCACCCTGGACGCCAGCGCGCGCCGCCAGCAGCTGCCGCTGGACGAGGTGGCCGCGCGCCGCCGCGCCGGCATTCCCGCCGGCCGCTTCGGCACGCCGGACGAGTTCGGCGCCGCCTGCGCCTTCCTGTGCAGCGTGCACGCCGGCTACATCACCGGGCAGAACCTGCTGATCGACGGCGGCGCCTACCCCGGTACCTTCTGACCCCGTAGCAACCACGTATTCCCATGCCTGCCCTGTTCGACTCCAAGCACGTCCGCCGCGCCTTCTCGCGCGCCGCCACCAGCTACCATGCCGCCGCCGTGCTGCAGCAGGAGGTCGGCAAACGCCTGCTGGAATCGCTGGATTACCTGGAAGCGCGGCAGCCGCAGGTGGTGCTGGACGTGGGCAGCGGCCCGGCGCATGCCACCGCGGCGATGAAGAAGCGCTGGCCCAAGGCGCAGGTGATCGCGCTGGACCTGGCCCTGCCGATGCTGGCCGAGGCCAGGAAGCAGGCCGGCTGGTGGCGCCCGTTCTCGCGCGTGTGCGCCGACGCGCGGGCGCTGCCACTGGCCGACAACAGCGTGGACGTGATCTTCAGCAACCTGTGCCTGCAGTGGGTGGAAGACCTGCCGTCGGTGTTCGCCGGCTTCCGCCGCGTGCTCAAGCCCGGCGGCCTGCTGGTGTGTTCCACCTTCGGCCCGGAGACGCTGGTGGAACTGCGCGAGGCGTTCGCCCAGGCCGACGACACCCCGCACGTGAGCCGCTTCGTGCAGATCGCGCAGTTCGGCGACGCGCTGATGATGGCCGGCTTCCGCGACCCGGTGCTGGACCGCGACCTGTTCACCCTCACCTACGACGACCTGCCGGCGCTGATGCGCGAGCTCAAGGCCATCGGCGCCACCAACGCGCTGAGCGGGCGCCGCCACACCCTCACCGGGCGCAGCCGCTTCAACGCCGCGCAGGCGGCCTACGAACCGCTGCGCCGTGCCGACGGCAAGCTGCCCAGCAGCTGGGAAGTCATCTACGCCCAAGCCTGGGCGCCGGAACCGGGCGCGCCGATCCGCGAACACGGCCACGACGTGGCCGCGGTGCCGCTGTCGGCCATTCCGATCCGGCGCCGGCCGCAGAACCCGTAACGGCGGGGCCTGCCGCGCACGCCGCCACGGCCGCGGCCGGGAAGGGTGCGCGGCGCATGCGCCGCGCTGCGTTCAACCGCCGACCTGGGCGATCCAGTCCTGCAGGTTGTAGTAATTGCTCACCCGCGCGATGCGCCCGCCGCGGATATCAAAGAACGCGCCGCCCGGCAGTACGTAGCGCTGGCCGTTGGCCGGCGGCAGGCCTTCATCGGTGTGGTGGTACTCGCCATGCACCACGTACTCGGCCGCGGCGCGGGTGCCGTCGGCGCTGGCCATCACCACCACCTCGCGCAGCTGCTCGCGGTAACTGGCCTCCATGCGCCGCAGAAACGCGGCAAACGCCTCGCGCCCGCTTTCGCGCGCGCCCTGGTTGAGGTCGTGCGCCACATCGTCGCTCAGCCGCTCCAGCATGCCGGCCCAGTCGCCGCGGTTGAAGGCATCGTAGTAACCGCGCACCAGGTCGATGGCCTGTTGCTGCGCGGGGGAAAGGTCGTGGCTCATGGGGTTCTCGCGGAAGGAACAGCGGCGCTCAGGCGCCGCGGGCGAACAGGTCGCGGTGGAAGAAATAGATTTCCTGCGCCAGGAAGCGCCAGCTGGTGTGGAAGCTGCGGAAGCGCGTGCTCGGCGTGGACGAGGCCAGCGCATCGATGCCCAGCTCCTGGGACAGGCGCAGCGCGCGCGCCATGTGCAGCGGGTCGCTGACCAGGATGGCGCGGCGCATGCCGTGCGCGTCCATCAGCCGCTTGGCCTCGACCAGGTTCTGGCGGGTGGTGCGCGACTGGCTTTCGATCAGGATGTCCTTGGCCGGAATCTGCTGTTTCAGCGCATAGCGGCGCGCCACCTGCGATTCGGAAAAACGCGCGCCGGCGCCACCGAAACCGCCGGTGAAGATCAGCTTCGGCGCGAACCCCTGGCGGTACAGGTCCAGGCCGTGGCGGATGCGCTCCTCGAACACCGGCGACGGCTTGGCGTCGTAGGCCGCCGCGCCCAGCACGATGATCGCGTCGGCCGGCGCGGCCTGGTCGCGGTCGCCCACCCAGATGATCCAGGCCGCCACGCCCAGCAGCCACAGCAGCAGCAGCACGCACAGGCGCCACAGCCAGTCGAACAGACGCGCGCGCCGGCGGCTCATGCGCCCATCCACGGCAGCGCGTCCAGGTCGACGTTGCCGCCGGACAGCACCAGGCCCACGTTGCGCCCGGCAAAGCGCTGCGGCTGCGCCAGCACCGCCGCCAGCACCGTGGCCGAGGACGGCTCCAGCACCTGCTTGAGCACCTGCCACAGCAGCCGCATCGCCGCCACGGTGGCGTCGTCGTCCACGGTCACGACCGTGGCGTTGCCGTGCAGCAGCGCGAAATTGGGTTCGCCCAGCGCGCCGCGCAGGCCGTCGCAGACGGTATCGGGCACGAAATCCACCTGCCGCCGGCCGGCGTCCAGCGACCGCGCGGTATCCGCCGCCCCGGCCGGCTCGGCCAGCACCAGCTCGCAGCCCGGCGCCGCCTGCTGCAGCGCCAGCAGGCTGCCGCAGGCCAGCCCGCCACCACCGACCGGCACCACCACCACGTCCAGCGCGGTGCCGGCCTGGCGCAGCAGTTCCAGCGCCGCCGTGCCCTGGCCGGCAATCACCTGCGCGTCGGCATACGGGTGCACCAGCACCGCGCCGGTGTCGCGCTGCACCCGCGCGCACTCGGCCTCGCGCGCGGCCTGGGTGGGCGCGCAGCGCCACAGGGTGGCGCCATGGCGGGCGATGTTGGCCAGCTTGGCCGCCACCGCGCCCTCGGGCACCACCACGTGGCAGGGAATGCCGCGCGAACGCGCCGCCAGCGCCAGCGCCGCGCCGTGGTTGCCGGACGAATGCGTCACCACGCCCTGCTGCGCGGTGTCCGCGTCCAGCGCCCACACCGCGTTGCAGGCGCCGCGGAACTTGAAAGCGCCGCCGCGCTGCAGGTGCTCGGCCTTGAAATGCAGGCGGGCGCCGGCCAGCGCATCCAGTTCGCGCGACCGCAGCACCGGGGTGACCGTGGCGTGGGCCGCGATGCGGGCCGCGGCGGCCAGCACGTCGGCCGGCCCTGGCAGGGTGAGTTCAACCATGGAGAAAGGTTAACGTAGGCCCCCGGTGCCGGACCATCTCATGCCATCACTGCACCTGCGTTCAGCCCTGCCGGCAGGGTTAAGGACCGATTCAATGCGCGGGCCCGAAGCTGGCCGCGCACCCAACGGGGGACTGTCATGAAAAAGCGCCTGATCCTTTCGGCCGGCCTGCTGCTCGGCCTGTCCGGCTGCGCCACCTACGACTACGTCGACGGCGGCGCGGGCGGCTATTACCGCGGCGCGACGTCGGTGCAGCGCACCTACCCGTACGGCTATCCCTACGGCGCCTATGGCTACGGCCCTTACGGCTATGGCAGCTACGGCTATTACGACTACCGCTACCCCTACCCGGTGTACCGCCCGCCGTACCGGCCGCGACCGCCGCACGGCCATGACGGTGGCCACCGCCCGCCGCCGGGGCATGGCAACGGCGATGGCGGCCACCGCCCGCCGCGGCCCGGTGACGGCGACGGACGCCCGCCGCGCCCCCGCCCGCCGGTGGACGGCGGCGGCAAGTCGCCCTGGCGCGACATGGACCGCCTGCAGCGCCCGCAACCGCGCCCGCAGGCGCAGGTGCCGCGGGCCATGCCCTCGCCCCAGGCCAACGGCGCACCCCGGCCGATGATGCACCGTCCCGCGCCACCCCGACCGCCGTCACAGTCCCGGCGCATGGAATCGGCACAGCAGCAGGAACCCTGAAACCGCTTGCATTTGTTGAAAAACCAGGCAATCTTGTCGGGCCGAGTGACCGACAGCGTCCATAACTGACGCGAACCGGCTTTCACACTCGACCGCTTCCATGTCGATGTCCGCACAGGAAATCTGGATCCCCCCTGTTCCGGCCCTGTCGGGCATCGGCGCCTACACATGACAAGCCCCGGCCATGCCGGGGCTTCGTCTTTTGTGGCTTCAGCGCATCGCGGCAGGCGCCCGCCGGCACCGCGCGGCGGCAGCCAGCGGCACCAGCGCTGGGCACCACGGCAACCTGCTGGCGGCAACGCAGGGCCGCTGCTTCGCGGCCGGGCCACCGGCCGCGGGCGCCGTGCAGGCCCTGGAAAGAACAAGGGCCGGCAGTCCCCCGACTGCCGGCCCCATGCTTCCCCGGTATGCGCTTCGGCTGGCCCCTGTTCCAATTCCAGCCACTGCGCCCATGTCGCATGCCACACCGGGTGCAATGACGTTAACTGCAGTTTGCGTGCCAACTTTAGGCCGCCGCCGGTACCCTCGGGGCATTGGCGGTAAAATCACCAGCCCGCCGCCGCGGCCGCAACCCAGCCCCGGCGATGGATTTCACATTTCAGGCACACCGCTTCCCATGACCGACTCCTTCCATCGTTACGACGTCATCGTCATCGGCGGCGGCCACGCCGGCACCGAGGCCGCACTGGCCGCGGCGCGCGGCGGCGCGCGCACCCTGCTGCTGACCCACAACGTGGAAACCGTGGGCGCGATGAGCTGCAACCCGGCCATCGGCGGCATCGGCAAGGGCCACCTGGTCAAGGAGATCGATGCGCTGGGCGGTGCCATGGCCCATGCCGCCGACCTGGCCGGCATCCAGTGGCGCACGCTCAACGCCTCCAAGGGCCCCGCGGTGCGTGCCACCCGCTGCCAGGCCGACCGCAACCTGTACCGCATGGCGATCCGCCGCATCGTCGAATCGCAGCCCAACCTGAGCGTATTCCAGGCCGCGGTGGACGACCTCATCATCGAAGGCGACGCCGTGCGCGGCGCCATCACCCAGACCGGGCTGGCCTTCCATGCGCCGGCCGTGGTGCTCACCGCCGGCACCTTCCTGGCCGGCAAGATCCACATCGGCGAAACCCAGTACACCGCCGGGCGCATGGGCGACCCGCCGGCCACCACCCTGGCCGCGCGCCTGCGCGAGCGCCCGTTCGCCATCGACCGGCTCAAGACCGGCACCCCGCCGCGCATCGACGGCCGCTCGCTCGACTACAGCGTCATGGAAGAACAACCCGGCGACGACCCGCTGCCGGTGATGTCCTACCTGGGCAACGTGGCCGAACACCCGCGGCAGGTGAGCTGCTGGATCACCCACACCAGCGAGCGCACCCACGAGGTGATCCGCAACGCGCTGCACCGCTCGCCGCTGTACAGCGGCCAGATCGAAGGCATCGGCCCGCGCTACTGCCCGTCCATCGAGGACAAGGTGGTGCGCTTCGCCGAAAAGGACAGCCACCAGATCTTCGTCGAACCCGAAGGCTTGGACGTGGTGGAGATCTACCCCAACGGCATTTCCACCTCGCTGCCGTTCGACGTGCAGCTGGAACTGGTGCGCAGCATCCGCGGCTTCGAGCACGCGCACATCACCCGCCCCGGCTACGCCATCGAATACGACTTCTTCGACCCGCGCGGGCTCAGGAACACGCTGGAAACCCGCCAGGTGGCCGGCCTGTTCTTCGCCGGCCAGATCAACGGCACCACCGGCTACGAGGAAGCCGGCGCGCAGGGCCTGCTGGCCGGCATCAACGCCGCGCGGTTCGTGCAGGGCCGCGAAGGCTGGTGCCCGCGCCGCGACGAGGCCTACATCGGCGTGCTGGTGGACGACCTGATCACCCACGGCACCAGCGAGCCCTACCGCATGTTCACCAGCCGCGCCGAATACCGGCTGCAACTGCGCGAGGACAACGCCGACGCGCGCCTGACCCCCACCGGCCGCGAGCTGGGCCTGGTCGACGACCGCCGCTGGCACGCCTTCGAAACCAAGCAGGCCGCCGTGGCCAGCGAAAGCGCGCGCCTGCGCGGCCTGTGGGCCACCCCCGCCAACGCGCTGGGCCGCGAAGTGCAGGCAACCACCGGCGTGGCGGTGAGCCGCGAAACCAACGTGCTCGACCTGATCAAGCGCCCGGAACTGGACTACGCCAAGCTGATGCAGGTGCCCTCGCTCGGCCCCGGCGTGAGTGACGCGCGCGTGGCCGAACAGGTGGAAATCAGCGTCAAGTACGCCGGCTACCTGGACCGCCAGCGCGAAGAGATCGAACGCCAGCAGCGCCACGAGAACACCGCCATTGCCGAAGGCTTCGACTTCGCCGCCGTGCGCGGCCTCTCCGCCGAAGTGCTGCAGAAGCTCGAACGCGTGCGCCCGCAGACCATCGGCCAGGCCCAGCGCATCCCCGGCATGACCCCGGCCGCGATCTCGCTGCTGCTGGTGCACCTGGAGCGGGCGCGGCGGGGGAAGGTGGCGTGAGATTACATCCGCTGCGCAGGGCAGTGGTTGAGCGGAAGGTGTTTGATCTCCTACGCAATGCCTTCGCGTCATGCACCTGACTGCGTTACCCAAGAAGAAGCCCGCGCAAGCGGGCTTCTTCTTTCATGACTGCGGAAAGCGCGCAGTGGCCACTGCTACCGACGAGCATCCAGCGTTGAACAGCCGCAGCCCGGCACCGCTCACTCGTCGTTCCGGCTGCGGCTGATCAACAACAGTCCATTGCCCACCGTCACCTGCAACGCATCGCCCACGGCAAAGCCGCAACGTTCCAGCCAACGGCCGGACAGGCGCAGCCTGGGCACGGCACGGCCCACGACCTGCTGGCCCCGGCGCTCGTCGTAATACAGGTAGCCCATCGTGCAGCGCCTGGGCATGCGCGCCCAGCCGCTGGACGCGGGTGGCGTGGAAGACGGGGGCGAGAACAGCACCTCGAGCGGCGCCGAATCGATCATCCGCGGCGCGGATGCCTCGTGCCTGGATGGGCTGCGGTTGGACGCAACGGCGGAAACGCGCGTGACTTCCTTGGAACGGCTCATGTCGGACTCCTTGTGCGATGAGGAATCCGCCGCTTCGCTGCTAACCGAAGGTGGCGGACGGCGCGCGGTTAGCAGACCGGTCACAAGGTACCGGCAGGCCTTTCGACCTCCGCGCACCGCCCGCCATGGAATCGGCATGTCCGCCCACGCCAACGGCCGGGCATGAAAAAGCGCCGGCATCGACGATGGGCGCTGGTGCGCCTTGTGCTTCGAGCTGCTAAACCCGGCTGCGGATTTTTCCGCAGCGGGTTGATGGTGCTATCCCGTCTCAGGGGAGTCAATCAGACTTTTCCGCTATCGAGCCGAAGCGGACGTCGTTGCACGGGAATAAGCGATATTGAACGAAGCAAGGCCCGCCCCGCCGGACACAACTCACGGATCTCCTCCCGGCGCTCTGACCTCGCTAGAGCGGCTGCTCTGACACGCTCCGGTGCTTGGCCTCGACTGCTTTCTCCTGCTTCCGACGGTTCTCCAAAGCCTTGATGAACTTGACGGTGCTGGCCACGTTGCTGGCGATTAGCAGTGCCTCATAATAGGAGAGGGCGGGATTATCGCGCGCGAGGGTGTGGTTATTCCGTACATGGTCGAACTTTCCGAAGATCGCCGTGGAAGAATTGAGGATGTGCTCTGCCATCTTCGAGGCGAGCAGTTCTTCCGCCTTCAATTGCTTCACATAGGCACCCATCAGGCCGCCAGCAGGGACCGATCGCTCACGCGGAATGCCATGCTCTTCGCACAGCCTGCGCAGGAACTTGATCAGGACGGTGTGGAGTCGATCCAGCCCCTACTCGGGTTCATTCTTCTCGAAGCATTCCCGCGCCGCCTTGGCGACCAGCTGGAAGTCCTCTGAGTCACCAGTAATCGCCTCGATGTCGGCCACGGGCTTAGCTTGGGCTACCCGCAGCTTCACTAGGTCGCAGTCGCAGAGCTTGGAATCTAGCGCCAAGCTGAACAGGGCGAGGTCACGGACCTTGTTGCCGAGTTGAAGCCTGATTCGGATGGCCCAGATGTCTTTCAGTTTGAGCGAGGCCTTCTGACCGATCAGCTTTCCCTTGATCCAAGGTTCGTGGACCTGTGATGTCCGAAAGATTGCCATGGCCAACTCCAGTTGAAGGGTTGGTCAGGTTTCTCCTTCGCCAAGAAGCAAGGCGTGATGCGACCCGAAGCGGACACTGTGATATTTGTAAGTGCGTACGCAACTACTTAGGATCAGGAATTCAGATGAATGCAACTCAGTGGTTGGTACCCTTCAAAGGCCGCAATGCATCCCTTTCCACGAAGCAGAATTTTCTGTGGAATTCGGGAAATGTCTACATCATGGACAACCATCGTGCTGCGATGTGGTGCTGGCTTCAGAAAGTTCCAAGCAATGAGACTTTGTCGTTGCTACATATCGACGAACACTTCGATACGCTCTACAGCAGGATGGAAGAGTGGCTCCCTCATCTGCCTGAGCTTCGCGAAATGAGCATTGATCAGTACTTGGCACTGACTTTTCCCGACGGGGATCGCACGCTCTTGCTTATCCAATGGGACAACTATCTTTCTTTGTTTCTAGAGCGTTACCACCAACAACTGCAGCGTGCCATTTTCATTACTCACAATAAAGGGGACAAACCCAAGTTCAAAGGTGCTTTGCACCCTCGACCTGAAGATGTGCCAGGGAACTTGGGCTTCTACTTGGACCACTCTGAACGAGCGATCGTCAACGTCGACCTCGACTACTTCTTCTGCGATGACGATCAAGGCCAAAGGCGACTGATGTTCTCGGACGACTACATCTCTGCCGTATTCCGATCTATCCGAGCGCACATGGATGCCGGTCGCGTGGCGTGCCTAACGCTTTGTCTGACCCCGGACGAGGGCTACACCGGCGGATGGGCCCAAGCCGAAGCACTGTGCGCACGTGCCTGCGCCATTCTTGGCATCGAATTTGTATTGCCGGGCGATGAGCCTAACGCGCGCTAGCGGCGGAGAGGTTTATCGGGTGACGCATGACCGCTTCTGGCCGAGAGCGGACATTTTAGGCAGTAATCTATTTCCTCACCACGTATCATTTTTCTTCTTCCATACCCGCACTTCCGTATGCCCTGCCTCCGCCCCTTCCTAGACAGATCCCCCACCATCGGCCAGCGCGTCTACATCGACCCCGCCTGCACCATCATCGGCGACGTGGTGCTGGGCGATGACGTGTCGGTCTGGCCGGGCACGGTGATCCGGGGCGATGTGAACCATGTGCGCATCGGCGCGCGCACCAATGTGCAGGACGGCACCATCATCCATGTCAGCCACGAGAGCCCGTACAACAAGGGCGGCTACCCCACGCTGATCGGCGAGGGGGTGACCGTGGGGCATGGCTGCATCATCCATGCGTGCCGCATTGGCGATTACTGCCTGATCGGCATGGGCGCGTGCGTGCTGGATGGCGCGGTGATCGAGGATGAGGCGTTCATCGGCGCCGGTGCGGTGGTGGGGCCGGGCAAGCGGGTGGCGCGCGGCGAGTTGTGGGTGGGCAACCCGGCGCGGCCGGTGCGCACGTTGAGCGCGAAGGACATTGAAGGGCTGCGCTATTCGGCGGACCACTACGTGCGGTTGAAGGACCAGTACCTGGGCATGGCGGGCTGAAGGAGCCTGCGGGGCAAGCCCCGCAGCTACAGGGCATCGGCGGCGCTGGCCGTTGCCCGCGGGCCGGGCTTGGCCCACACTGCCGGCCTCGGGCGTGGGGACGCCCTTTTTCCAGGGAAAGGAAATTTCATGTCGATCAGAACCATGGCGCTGGCCCTGCTGGCCGGTGCAACGCTGCTCTGCGCCGCTGCGCCGGCCGCCCACGCACAGGATGAGCAGGACGCTCCGGACCCGGCGGCGTTCGTGCAGTCGCTGCATTTCCGCTCCGGCACCATCGAAGTGCCCGCGGCCAAGGCGCGCTTCAACCTGGGCCCGGAGTTCCAGTACCTGGACCAGGCCGATGCGCGGCGCGTGCTGGAAGACCTGTGGGGCAACCCGCCCGACGCCGACGTGCTGGGGCTGGTGGTGCCGCGTTCGCCCAGCCTGGCCGATGACGACAGCTGGGCGGTGGTGGTGACCTATTCGGACGACGGCTACGTGTCCGACGAGGACGCGTCGAAGATGAATTACGCCAAGCTGCTGCGCGAAATGCAGGAGCAGACCGAAGCGGCCAACCCGGAGCGCGAGAAGGCCGGCTACGGCACGCTGCAGCTGGTGGGCTGGGCGGTGCCGCCGCGCTACGACGCCGGCAACAACAAGCTGTACTGGGCCAAGGAGCTGGCGTTCAACGGCCAGCCCAACCACGTGCTCAATTACGACATCCGCGTGCTGGGCCGCCACGGCTACCTGAGCCTCAACGCAGTGTCGGGCATGGGCGAGCTGGGGCTGGTGCGCAGCGGCATGGAGAAGCTGTTGCCGATGGCCGAGTTCGAGCCGGGCGCGCGCTATGCCGACCACAACCCCAAGACCGACAAGATCGCCGCCTACGGCGTGGCCACGCTGATCGGCGGCGGGCTGGCGGCCAAGGCCGGGCTGTTCGCCAAGCTGGGCCTGGTCTTTGCCAAGTTCTGGAAGCTGCTGCTGATCGGCGCCATCGCGCTGGGCGGGGTGGCGCGCAAGTTCTTCGGCGAGCGCAACAAGGGCACGGTGCGCTGAGCTGCGCGCACGCCGCCACGGTGCCCAGCGCAGGCTGGGCATCGGCGGCGGCGGCGGGTAAAGTCAGCCGCTGACAGGACGCCACCGAGACACGCATGCCCGCGGCAGCCGCCCGGTTCGGATACCGGGTTTGCGACAACCCACGACCCTGCGCGCGACCGGCGGCGCCCGGCCGTTGAGCACCGCGCCGCCCATGCTCGATACCTACCGCGAGGTGATCACGCCCGAAGGCGTGCCGCTGCAGTTGCCGGCGGCCGGCCCGGTGCCGCGCGCGCTGGCGTGGCTGATCGACCTGATGGTGCGGTTTGGCGTGCTGGGGTTGATGAGCCCGCTGCTGATGGCGCTGGGCGGGCTGGGCCAGGGCCTGTACCTGGGGCTGATGTTCCTGCTGTTCTGGGGCTACCCCATCGTGCTGGAGGTGTGGTTCGGGCAGACCCTGGGCAAGCGCGCGCTGGGCCTGCGGGTGGTGGCGCGCGACGGCGCGCCGCTGGGCTGGGTGCCGGCGATCGTGCGCAACCTGCTGCGCACCGTGGACATGCTGCCGTTCGGCTACGCGCTGGGCCTGCTGGCCTGCCTGTGGGATCCGCACGGGCGGCGGCTGGGCGACCTGGTGGCCGGCAGCCTGGTGGTGCACGTACCGGCGCCGGCAGCGGTGCCGCCGGCACGCATCGACAGCGTGCTGGCGCCGCCGCTGCCGCTGCAGCCGGCCGAACAGCAGGCGGTGATCGCCTTTGCCGACCGCGCACCGGCGCTGTCCGGGCCGCGCCAGAACGAGCTGGCCGACATTGCCAGCGGGCTGAGCGGGGCACGCGGGCAGACCGGCGTGCTGCGTTTGTATGCGATGGCCAACTGGTTGCTGGGGCGGCGATGAGGCAGGAACAGTTCGTCACCCGCCACGAACACGAATGGCGCCAGTTCGAGGACTGGCTGCAGCAGCGCGGCGGCAGTGCGCGCAAGGCGCGCAACACGCCGGCGCCGGACCTGCCCGGTGACGAGACCATTCCCGAGCGCTACCGGCGCCTGTGCCAGCAGCTGGCGCTGGCGCGCCGCCGCGGCTACAGCCCGCAGCTGGTCGAACGCCTGCAGCAGCTGATGCAGCGCGGCCACAACCTGCTGTACCGCGCGCCGCCGCCGCGCTGGCAGCGAGCGCTGGAATTCCTGTTCGCCGGGTTCCCACAGCTGGTGCGCAGCCAGGCCGCGGCCATGTGGGTGGCGTGCGCGCTGTTCGTGCTGCCGCTGGTGGGCGTGTTCGTGCTGCTGCAGTACAAGCCCGAACTGGTGCACCTGCTGCTGGACCCGCAGCAGATCGCGCACATGGAACAGTCGTACGACCCGTCCGCCGAGCACCTGGGCCGCACCCGCGACAGCGGCACCGACTGGGCGATGTTCGGCCACTACATCATGAACAACATCAGCATCGGCCTGCGCACCTTCGCCAGCGGGCTGCTGGCCGGCGTCGGCACGGTGCTGGTGCTGCTGTACAACGGGCTGACCATCGGCGCGGTGGCCGGCCACCTGCAGCACATGGGCTACGGCGACCCGTTCTGGCGTTTCGTCGCCGGGCACGCGCCGCTGGAGCTGACCGCCATTGTCATTGCCGGTGGCGCCGGCCTGCAGCTGGGGCTGCGGCTGATCGCGCCGGGCCGCAAGCGGCGCATCGACGCGCTGGTGGAAGGCGGCGTGATCGGCGCGCGGCTGTGCCTGGGGGTGGCGTTCATGCTGCTGCTGGCGGCGTTCGTCGAGGCGTTCTGGTCGTCCATCGCCACGGTGCCGGCGTGGGGCAAGTTCACCGTCTCCGGCGTGCTGTGGGCGCTGGTGTTCGGCTGGCTGTGGCGCGGCGGCCACGGGGGGCGCGATGCGCATTGACCAGCTCGACGTGGTGCTGCGCGCCCGCTCGCAGTGGGAGGCGATGGAGCTGGGCACCGCGCTGGTGCGGCGCCATGCCGCGGCCATCTGGACGCCGTGGCTGCTGCTCACCGCGCCGGTGTTCGTGCTGCTCAACCTGGGCGGGTGGTGGCTGGATGCCTTCTGGCTGCCGGCGCTGCTGCTGTGGTGGCTGAAGCCGGTGTTCGAGCGCATCCCGCTGTACGTCATATCGCGCGGCGCGTTCGGCGCGGTGCCCGGCACCGTCGACACGCTGCGCGCGCAGTGGCGCTGGGGGGTGCGCGCGCTGCCCGGTTACCTGCTGTGGCGGCGGCTGGGCCCGGCGCGCGCGCTGCTGATGCCGGTGGACCTGCTCGAAGGCGGCGACGCCGCGCAGCGGCGGCTGCGCCGGCGCGTGCTGGGCGGCGCAGCCTATGGCCATGCCGCGCTGCTGACGCTGGTGTGCTGGCATTTCGAAGTGATGCTGCAGGTGGCCGGCATCGCCCTGGTGTTCCTGTTCGTACCGCTGGATTCCCTGCCCGAGTCGCTGCGCGTGGCGGTATCGCTGATCGGCAGCGACACCCCGGCGTGGGTGTGGCTGGGCTTCAACCTGCTGGCGTGGGCGGCGATGACGCTGATCGGCCCGTTCTACAGCGGCGCCGGCTTCGGCCTGTACCTCAACCGCCGCACCCAGCTGGAAGCCTGGGACGTGGAAATCGCCTTCCGTCGCCTGCGCGCACGGCTGGCGCAGGCCGCGCCGCTGGTGCTGGTAATGGTGATGGGGCTGGCCATGCTGCCGCTGGCGGCGCCGGTGCATGCCCAGGATGCCGCCGCTCAGGCCCCGGCGGCACACGACAACCACAAGGCGGGTGGGTCGCAGGCCACGGCCGCCGCCACGCCCGCGGGCGTGTTCGGCGCCGCACCGGTCGATACCGCCGACTTCCGCCAGGCGGCCGCACGCGCCTATGACGACCCGCAGCTGGGCGCCCGGCATACCGTCTGCCGCTGGGAGCGCCGCGACGCGGAGGTGGAGAAGCCGGACCGCGACTGGAATTTCCCGGGGGGCTCGCTGTTCGCCGCGGCGGCCAGGCTGCTGGCGCTGCTCAGCGAAGCCGCCTTGTGGATCCTGGTCGGTGCGCTGTTGCTGGCGCTGGCGCTGACCGCGCGCTGGTGGCTGCCGTGGCTGCGGGGCAGCGGGCGCCGCCGCCGGCGCGGGGCCGGCTCGGAGGTCACCGCGCACGCGCTGCAGCTGCCCGACACCTTGCCGCCGGACATCCTCGCCAGCGCCCGCCGCCTGTGGCAGGACGGCAGGCCGCGGCATGCGCTGGCGCTGCTGTACCGCGCCAGCCTGGACGAACTGGCGCAGCGCGCCGACATCGTGCTGCCGCCAGGCAGCACCGAGGCACAGTGCCTGCGCGCATCCAGGCGCATGCCGCAGGACGCGGACCGGCGCCTGTTCGCGCGCATGGTGCGCACCTGGCAGTACGCCGCCTATGCCGGCCGGCTGCCGTCGGATGCCGAATTCCAGGCCCTGCTTGACGACCTGCGCCAGCAGTACGGGTGGGCCGCATGAGCGCACGCCTGCGCAATGCGCTGATCGCCCTGGCGGTGCTGCTGCTGGCCGCGCTGGCGGTGACGTGGTTCCTGCGCACCCACCAGCGCACATGCGAACCAGCCACGCTGCCGGCCTACGGCGAGCCCACCTTCAACCCGCTGTTCGCGCTGCGCGAAGCGCTGCGCCGCGACGGCGTGGACGCCGACACCCGGCGCACGCTCGACCTGGCCGGCATGCAGCTGCAGCCGCGCGACACCGTGCTGCTGTTGGACGACCCGCGCCAGCTCACGCCCGCGCAGGTGGCGCAGCTGGTGGACTGGGTGGAGTACGGCGGCCACCTGCTGCTGCGCATGCCCGCGGCCGACGAGGCGCTGGACGGCGAGCACACGCTGCTGGGCCGCTTCGGCATCGCACCGGGCAAGGTGGCGCCGCGCTGCCAGCCCTGGCATGTGCCGGGGCAGGAACAACACCAGGAGTTCTGCGCCGGCCCGCGCTTCACCGTGGGCGAGCACGCCCGCGTCGAACGCCGCTGGGGCGATGCCACCGACACCACCCTGGCCTACGCACGGCTGCGCTACGGCAGCGGCCGGGTGGACGTGCTGGCCGACATGGATTTCCTGCGCAACGGCCAGGGCGAACAGGACACCGGCCTGCGCGACCTGCCGCACCGCGACCTGGCGCGGCTGGTGCTGGCGCCCAACTACGGCAAGGGCCGCATGCACCTGGTCTACGCCGCCGAAGCGCCGTCGCTGTGGCGTACCGTGCTGCAACGCGGCTGGCCGATCTGGCTGCCGCTGCTGCTGGCGCTGCTGGCGTGGCTGTGGATGCGCGCCCAGCGCTTCGGCCCGCTGCAGCCGTCGCCGCGGCAGGAGCGCCGCTCGCTGCTGGAACACGTGCGCGCCAGCGGCGAACACCTGCACCGCTACGGCAAGGCGCCGCTGCTGTACGACGCGGTGCGCCAGTCGTTCCTGGCGCGCCTGCGGCGGCGCGCGCCGCTGGCCGCCGCGCTTGCCGGCGACGCCCAGCTGCAGGCCATCGCCGACCACCTGCGCTGGCCCACCGAACGGGTGCGGCTGGCGCTGCAACTGCCCCCGTCACGCGACGACACCGCGCTGCGCGAACGCATCGCCCTGCTCATCCAGATGAGAAACCAGCTATGACCGACCTGCCCGCTCCGCCCGCCCTGCCCGGCGATGCCCCGACCCCGGCGCCCGCCCCCGGCAACGTCGAACTGATCGAACGCGTCGAACGCCTGCGCGACGCCGTCGGCCAGGCTTTCATCGGCCAGGCCGAGGTGCTGGACCAGATTCTGGTGGCGCTGCTGGCCGGCGGCCACGTGCTGATCGAAGGCGTGCCCGGCCTCGGCAAGACCCTGCTGGTGCGCGCGCTGGCGCAGGCGCTGGAGCTGGATTACGCGCGCGTGCAGTTCACCCCCGACCTGATGCCCAGCGACGTCAGTGGCCACGCGGTGTACGACCCCAAGACCGAGAGCTTCAAGATCCGCCGCGGCCCGGTGTTCACCCACCTGCTGCTGGCCGACGAGATCAACCGCGCCCCGGCCAAGACCCAGTCGGCGCTGCTGGAGGTGATGCAGGAAGGCCAGGTCACCATCGAGGGCCGCGCATTCCCGCTCACCCCGCCGTTCCTGACCCTGGCCACGCAGAACCCGGTGGAGCAGGAAGGCACCTACCCGCTGCCGGAAGCGCAGCTGGACCGGTTCCTGCTCAAGGTGCTGATCGACTACCCGCAGCTGGAAGACGAGAAGCGCATGGTCGCGG
The DNA here is from genome assembly GCF_046267925.1 of Stenotrophomonas sp. Y-13. NCBI lineage: Bacteria > Pseudomonadati > Pseudomonadota > Gammaproteobacteria > Lysobacterales > Lysobacteraceae > Stenotrophomonas > Stenotrophomonas sp. Y-13. The sequence goes on along the minus strand of NZ_CP176501.1, from coordinate 170,922 downwards.
CGATCACCGCCGGCCGCAGCGCCAGCGATTTCGACCTGTCGCAGGTGCCGCGGGTGATGAACGGCGCCGACGTGGTGGCCCTGCAGCAGGCGGTGGCGGCGATCACCGTGGACCCGCAGGTGATCGACTACGCGGTGCGGATCGTCGCCGCCACCCGCAAATGGCCGGGCATCGCGCTGGGCGCCGGCCCGCGTGGCAGCCTGGCGCTGGTACGCGCGGCGCGCGCGCAGGCGGTACTGGCCGGGCGCGATTTCGTCACTCCCGACGACGTGCGCGAGATCGCCAGGCCGGCGCTGCGGCACCGTATCGCGCTGGCGCCTGAGCTGCAGATCGAAGGCCAGTCGGCGGACGATGCGCTGACCGCGTTGCTGGCCAAGGTGGAGGCACCGCGCAAATGAGCCCGCGTGGCGGCCAGGCGGCTTCGGTTCGCGCTTCTTCGTACGTGGTGCGGGGGGTGGGGCCGGGGTGGGCTGCTATTGCCGTCATTGCCATGTATGCATTCACTGAGGTAACCGCACAGGCAGGAATTGCTGTTGCTGTTGCTGTTGCTGTTGCTGTTGCGGTTGCGGTTGCGGTTGCGGTTGCGGTTGCGGTTGCCCGTGATTTTGCTTTCCGGCTTTTGACCCACACCGCCGTAGAGCGAGCCGAGCACCGCAGCGGGCCGAGGGGTGAAGAGGCGCACGTGTCTGAGCGAAGCGAGTTGTGCGCCGTCCCCTCGGCACGCGAGGAGCGCAGGGGACCGATGCGGCTTCATCGCATCGGCTCGCGTCCGGCGCGTGTTTCTTTTGGCTATCTTTTCTTTGCACGAGCAAAGAAAAGTAGCTCGCACCCCGAAGGGGAGCGAAAGCCTTTGCTCTTGCCTGTGCCGTTGCCTGGGCTTTCCAGAAAGCAACAGCCAAAGCAGCCGCTTGAAAGCAGAGCTTTCACTCCTGCTTCGCAGGAGCGAGCCACCTTTCTTTGCTCGTGCAAAGAAACGTGGCCCAAAGAAAGCACGCCCTGCCTGCGCGCCCGACGCGCTGCGCGCGCCGGGTCCACTCCGCCGGCGGGATTTTTCTACGCGACATCCCTGTCGCGTAGAAAAACGACGCACATCCATGTGCGTCGCCCTTCGGGTTCTTCCCGTCGGCTCCGTCGCTGCGGAAGGGGACCCGAAAGTCCAAAGCAGGCGGCAACAGCCAGATCACAGGCAACCGCAACCGCAACCGCAACCGCAACCGCAACCGCAACCGCAAAGGATTTTGTGCTTTCGCGCTCGTCCGCAGGCATCGCATCCGACATGAGGCCCACCGCATGAGGCCTTCACCACTGTTGATTGCACTGCTGTCTGCATGGGGCCTGTTCGGCATTCCTGTTGCCCTGCACCTGCTGCCGGTCGAGATCTGGACGGCAACCGCCTGCGCGATCGCCCTGCCCGCCCTGGTCGACGCGCTGCGGCTGTGGCGCCGGCCCACGCCCACGGTGCGGCGCGAGCTGCCCGAAACCCTGGCGCTGGGCGTGGAGCGCGAGACCTGGCTGCAGCTGGACGCTGCCGTCCGGCAGCGGGTGGACGTGTTCGACCTGGTGCCCGGCGGCTGGGCGCTGCATGGCCTGCCACGCACGCTGCGCCTGGCGCGCGCCAGCGAGTCGCGCTTCAGTTACCACTTCACGCCCGGCGCGCGCGGTGCTTTCGTCTTTGACGGCGTGCAGCTGCGCCTGCACTCGCCGCTGCGGCTGTGGCGGCAATCGCGCGTCGCCGGGCCGGTGCAGGACGTGCGGGTCTACCCGAATTTCGTGCCGCTCACGCGGCTGGCGCTGCTCAGCGCGGAGATGGCCTCGCGCCTGGTCGGTGCGCACCTGAAGCGGCGCCGTGGCGAAGGCACGGATTTCCACCAGATGCGCGAGTACCGGGTCGGCGACAGCCTGCGCCAGATCGACTGGAAGGCCACGTCGCGCGCGCGCAAGCTGATCTCGCGCGAGTACCAGGACGAGAAGAACCAGCAGCTGGTGATGATGATCGATACCGGCCGGCGGATGCTGGCCGACGAGGGCGGGCTGTCGCATTTCGACCACGTGCTCAATGCGTCGCTGGTGGTGTCCTACCTGGCCCTGCGCCAGGGCGACGGCGTGGGCCTGTTCGCCAGTGGCGGCGAAAGCCGCTGGGTGGTGCCGCAGCGCGGGCTCGGCGCGATCGACACGCTGCTGCGCGCCAGTTTCGACCTGCAGCCGCAGCCGGTGGCCACCGACTACCTGGCCGCCGCCACCGGGCTGTCGCTGCGGCAGTCGCGGCGCTGCCTGGTGATGCTGGTGACCAACGTGCGCGACGAGGACATCGAGGACCTGCTGGCCGCCGTGCGCCTGCTGCAGAAGCGCCACCTGGTGTGCGTGGCCAGCCTGCGCGAGCGCGAGCTGGACGATGCCCTGGCGCGCGGCGCCGATACCCTGCCCGACGCGGTGCAGGCCGGCGCCATCGCCCGCTACCTGCAGCAGCGCGCCGCCGCGCACGAGGCGCTGCGCAGCCACCGGGTGATGGTGCTGGACGTCACCGCCGAGGAGCTGCCCGGCGCGCTGGTGGAACGCTACCTGGCGGTCAAGCGCGACGGCCTGCTGTAAGCGCGCGCGGGGCAGCGCTGGCAGGTCCTGGTGGACCCGCCAGCCGCGGCAATCACTCGTGGATCGTGTAGGAACCGAGCTTGCACAGGTCCTGGGTGTCTTCGGTGATGTCCAGCCCCGAATCCTCGTCGAACTCGAAACGCATGTCGTACACGCACTGGCTGCGGCCATCGGCAATGGTGATCTGCACGGACTCGCCCGGTCCCAGCACATCGGAGCCGAGCACGTCTTCTTCCCAGTCGTCCACCCCGGCCGGCGAGGTATGGAAGTAGGTCATCACCGCCGAGGTGCCGTTCTTCAGGGTGAAGACCAGGTCCTGGGCGTGGGCCGCCGGCGCAAACGCGAGGGCCGCCAGCAGCGCGCCGGCGAAAAGCTTCTTGTCGAACATCAGGGTTCCTTCATGCACAGAGGGGATGGGTGCCCTGGCACGCGGCGCCGTTCTCCCCAACGGCGCCGGTGTATTCATGAATTGGCAGCGGGATTTGAGCTTCGCGGGGGCGCGAAGTCAATCAATATATTTTTCGCGGATCCGCGTTTTTCATGAGGTTTTCCGCAGCTGGAATACGGTTGTACGCCACCCTGCCCGCGGCACCGCGCAGGGCACCGCGGCGCGCACGCGCGACACCCGGCCCCGCGCGGGCGGGACCGGGCCAGGCACTGGCTTTGGGCTCAGACGTAGATGCGGGTGCTGCCGGCCGGGGCGTCGTCGATGATGGCGTGCGGCAGGAAACGCGCGCTGTCGCGGGTGATGCGGCTGCCGTCCTCGCGCACGCCGATGCCGCAGGCACGGTCGCCCACCACCCAGCTGCCGACCAGCGGGTAGTTGCCGTCGAATGCCGGCAGCGGATGGAATGCCTGCACGATGCACGGCCCCGTATACGGGCCTTCGCTCTCCTGCCAGCGGCCATCGCTCATGTGCATGGCGATGTTGGCGCCTTCGCGCGAGTGCAGCGGCTTGCGCACCCAGCCCGCCGGCAGCGCGCTGCCGTCGTCGAAGTGCGCTTCCAGCAGGTTGGGGTGGCCGCGGTGGCGCTGCCACAGCAGCGGCAGGATGCCCTTGTTGCTCAGTACCGCCTTCCACGCCGGTTCCAGCAGGCGCACGCCGGAGCCGGGCAACGCCGCGCCGAATTCCTCGCGCATCAGGTCTTCCAGTGGATACAGCTTGAACAGGCTGCCGATCACCACGTCGTCCAGGTCGGTGAAGCGGCCGTCGGCCGACAGGCCGATGTCCTCGATGGCGATGGCCGCGCCGTGCAGGCCGGCCTGCGCCGCGCAGTCGCGCAGTCGCGCAGGTAGGCTACCGTGCCCTGGTCCTCCTCCGAGGCGCCCACCGCGCTGAAATACAGCGGCGGTGGCAGCTGCGCCGACAGCTCGGCGAAGCGCTCGACCAGAGCCTCGTGCAGCGAGTTGAACTGGTCGGCCTGCTGCGGCAGCGCGCCGCGGTTGCGCTGGTCTTCCAGCCATTGCCACTGGAAGAACGACGCCTCGTACAGCGAGGTCGGGGTGTCATAGTTCAGCTCGTACAGCCTGGCCGGGCCATTGCCGTCGTAGGCGAAGTCCAGGCGGCCGTACAGGTGCGGGTCGCGGCGCCGCCAGCTCTCGGCGACCCAGTCGTGGAACGGCGCCGGGATCGCCAGCCGCTCCATCAGTTCCTCGCTGGCGACCACGTCGCCGACCAGGTCCAGCGCCATCGCGTGCAGCTCGGCGCTGGGGTCTTCCAGGTCGTTCTCGATCTGGCGCAGGGTGAAGGCGTAGTACGCGGTTTCGTCCCAGTACGGCGCGCCGTCGATGGTGTGGAAACGGAACCCCGCCTCGGCCGCGCGCGCGCGCCAGTTGGAGCGTTCGGCAATGGCAACCCGCTTCACTGCATCAACCGCCGACGGTGGTGCGGCTGCCGCTGCGCGCGCCGAAGCCACCGCGGCTGGCGGTGACGGCACGGTTGGGCTCGCTGCTGACCGGCGCCAGCCCGGCCTTGCCGGCGCCGATGCCGCTGGCGGTGTTCATGCCGCCGGTGCCGGCCGGCTTGGCCCAGCCATTGGCGTTGTCCTTGAACGCCGGCTGCGCGGCCGGCGGCGCGGCCACCGCCCCGGCGCGGCCGCCGTTGAGCATCTGCGACATGAAGAAGCCCATCATCATCGGCCCGATGAACGAGGTGCCGGCGCTGGTGTGCTGCTGCACGCACTGCTCGGCCGGGTACTCCTTGGCGCACTCTTCCTTGCTGGCGTACTTGGGTGCGGCGTCGGCGGCCTGCTGCTGCGCGGCGGCGAACGCGGTGCGGCAGGCGGACGGATCACCGGTGGCTTCGCTGCAGGCTTCCACCGAGGTGTACAGCCCTTCCTGCACCTGCACGGATTGCTCCTTCTGGCAGGCGGTGAACAGCAGCGGCGCGGTGCTCATCAGCAGCAGCGCGGTGGTCCTGGATCGCTTCATCGTCGTAGCCCCATGAAAGTCGTCCCCGAATGATGCCCGATCCGCGCGCGCGGGCGGAAATCGGCCGCGCCACCAACCTGAACGTCGTTTCAGGTAACCCCCGGTCCCGCGACCCCTGCGCCGGGCATCGGCCAGGCAGCCGCGGCCCCGGTGGACGGCTTTTTCGCCGCGGCGTGGCGAGCGCGATGGTTGCAACAGCAACCGGGTTCTTCATGCAGAATCGATGGCACTGCGTTCCGTTGCCTTCCCCATGCCCGACTACCGCTCGAAAACCTCCACCGCCGGCCGCAACATGGCCGGCGCCCGCGCCCTGTGGCGCGCCACCGGCATGACCGATGGCGACTTCCACAAGCCGATCATCGCCGTGGCCAATTCCTTCACCCAGTTCGTGCCCGGGCACGTGCACCTGAAGGACCTTGGCCAGCTGGTGGCGCGCGAGATCGAAGCGGCCGGCGGCGTGGCCAAGGAGTTCGACACCATCGCCGTGGACGACGGCATCGCGATGGGCCACGACGGCATGCTGTACTCGCTGCCCAGCCGCGAGATCATCGCCGACTCGGTCGAGTACATGGTCAACGCGCACTGCGCCGACGCGCTGGTGTGCATCTCCAACTGCGACAAGATCACCCCCGGCATGCTGATGGCCGCGCTGCGGCTGAACATCCCGGTGGTGTTCGTCTCCGGCGGGCCGATGGAAGCCGGCAAGACCAAGCTGGCCGAGCACAAACTGGACCTGATCGACGCGATGGTCGCCGCCGGCAACGAGGCGGTAAGCGATGAACAGGTGGCTGCCATCGAGCGCAGCGCCTGCCCGACCTGCGGCTCGTGCAGCGGCATGTTCACCGCCAATTCGATGAACTGCCTGACCGAAGCGCTGGGCCTGTCGCTGCCGGGCAACGGCACCGTGGTGGCCACCCACAGCGACCGCGAGGCGCTGTTCAAGCGCGCCGGGCGGCTGGTGGTGGAGCTGTGCCACCGCTGGTACGGCGGCGAGGACCCCAGCGCGCTGCCGCGCGGCATCGCCACGTTCGAGGCGTTCGAGAACGCGATGACCCTGGACATCGCCATGGGTGGCTCGACCAACACCATCCTGCACCTGCTCGCCGCCGCGCAGGAAGCGGAGGTGGCGTTCGACCTGCGCGACATCGACCGCCTGTCGCGGCGCGTGCCGCAGCTGTGCAAGGTGGCGCCGAACACGCAGAAGTACCACATCGAGGACGTGCACCGCGCCGGCGGCATCATGGCCATCCTCGGCGAACTCGCGCGCGGCGGGCTGCTGCACACCGACGTGCCGACCGTGCACAGCCGCACCCTGGGCGACGCCATCGCGCGCTGGGACGTGACCCAGGTGCAGGACGCGGCGGTCCACCAGTTCTACAAGGCCGGACCGGCGGGCATTCCCACCCAGGTGGCCTTCAGCCAGAGCACGCGCTGGCCGTCGCTGGACACCGACCGTGCCGACGGCTGCATCCGCGACGTCGCCCATGCCTTCTCCAGCGAAGGCGGGCTGGCGGTGCTGTACGGCAACCTCGCCGCCGATGGCTGCGTGGTCAAGACCGCCGGCGTGGACGAATCCATCCACGTGTTCGAAGGCAGCGCCCGCGTCTACGAAAGCCAGGACGCCGCGGTGAAGGGCATCCTCGGCAACGAGGTGCAGGCCGGCGACGTGGTGGTGATCCGTTACGAAGGCCCCAAGGGCGGCCCCGGCATGCAGGAAATGCTCTACCCCACCAGCTACCTGAAGTCCAAGGGCCTGGGCAAGGCCTGCGCGCTGCTCACCGACGGCCGCTTCTCCGGCGGCACCTCGGGCCTGAGCATCGGCCACTGCTCGCCGGAAGCCGCCGCCGGCGGCACCATCGGCCTGGTCCGCGACGGCGACCGCATCCGTATCGACATTCCGCAGCGTGGCATCCACCTGCTGGTGGACGACGCCGAACTCGCCCGCCGCCGCGACGAGCAGGCCGCGCGCGGCTGGAAGCCGGCACAGCCACGCCCGCGCAAGGTCAGCACCGCGTTGAAGGCGTACGCGCTGCTGGCGACCAGCGCGGACAAGGGCGCCGTGCGCGACAAGGCATTGCTGGACGGCTGAACGCCCACAGGGGCCGCCCCTCCGCGGCTCGCACACGTCCTGTAGGTGCCGGGCCCGCCCGGCACATGCCATCAAACCGAACCCGACCCTGCCCCCGGCAAACGCGCCAGCGGACTCGGCAGACCGCCGGCGCCAGGGCCCGGCACATGCGTGTGGCTGTGCGTGATCACCATTTCCCTATTGCCCAGCCGCGACCGCACCGCGCACATGTCTTGGCCGGCCCCAGCAGGTGCATGGCGAACGGATGCCGCAATGCGGGGCAGGTGGCGGGCTTGGCGATGCCTGCCCGCACGCGCAACCTTTATGGCCCACTGCAGGGTTTGATCACGAACATGCTGGCGCCCGACACGGCATCGGAAACGCGGTCACATCCATCGCGTTCCTGCTTGTGGCAGTCGGGTTGGTGGCGGCAATCGCAAGTTGGCGGAGCCACAACAGCGGGTTCATCGGCGCGGATCGCATGCAGCTCACTGCCTCGCAATGGTCGGGTATAGCGCAGAGTGAGTCCGTCAACCGGGCGAGCCCCGGCGGATGGGGCCTCCTTCGCAAGAACGGCAGCGAGGCTGCTGCGGTTCTGGCATCACGCTTTCAGCACTCGACTTGCACCTGGCTTCGGTGGTTCAACGTGCACAGACTCGGCGGGCAAGCTCCGGGGATGTGGCTGTGGCATCATCGGTTCTGTTGGGTTGTTCACAGCAGCGGCATTGGCTTGGGCAAGCTCGTCGGCCAGGCCCGCATGACAGTTCATTCAAGCCAACGGCGCATCGCAGGCCGGCTTGACTCACGCGTCAGGCAGCAGGAGACAGGAATGGAGCTCTTCAAGAGAAGACCTGGTCATTCGAACGGCGCTTTGGCCAGGGGTGTGGGTGCCGGTCTTGGCTTTGGCGCCGTGATCGGCTTGATGGCCGGCACCGTGGCGCTTGGCATGATGGTTGGCGTCGTACTTGGCGCCGCAATCGGTGCTCATCGCCCCGGCAAGTAGGGCTTTGTGAGCCTGCCGCCCAACGGCTCCTTCAGGTCGAAGCCGCTTTGTGGATCGGCTTGATCCCGGTGTTTGGTGAGATGGAGGCGATACATCTCCGGTCAGCTGCATTCTTCATTGGCGCTCTTTCCTTTTACGTACTGTCTTCCGCAACGGCGACTTGAACTCTTGGCGGATTCGCCGTCGGGCTGGCGGTTACGGCCTGATTGATTGCGTTGTAATCGAAGCCATCGATCCTCGAGCAAAGAGAGAGAATTCAGCCTTGCCTTCACCGGCCGTACCGGTTTTCGCGCACGGCTCGGCAGCCAACCATTTCCTGGTTCTTACCCGCTTCGCGGGAGCAAAGCAGGCGCGACGGTTGCGGTGTGCATGGAGCGGCAAACCCCGGCTTCCTGTGCGGCCATGCCTTTACGGAGCGGGAGAAGGCGCCCGCGGTGCAGGGGGCGTTCGATACCCCGGATGATTCAAGGCTGCAGGGCCGGCGCATGACGTGCGAGGATGGGGCGCAGCAAGGCGGTGGCGGGAGCGCCGACCGATGCGGGCACAGTTATCCGGGCCGTGTGCGGATTCTGCTCCGCGAAGGTCCGCCGCATCCGGCGCATCACCACCTGGCAATCCACTGAATCTGGCGTCGCCTGGCACCGCAGCGCGGCCCAGGTGCCAGGGATATCGACAGGAGCGTGCCGCATGCCCACCAGAACCCCGCCGACCATGTTTTCCAGCCCGGTTTTCGTTGCCGCGGGCCGGGCGTTCTCGTTCGCCCGGGTTCCGCCCGAAGTGAGCAGGTCCCATCTCCGGCGCGGCAGGATGACGGCCCGCGTGTCCGTCGGCAAAAGTCATTTCGATGCGCTGATGGAGCCCGATGGCAAGCTCGGGCATTGGTTCGTTGTTCCGCCCGGCGTCATCGGCACGGAAGCGCTGGCGGCCGAGGGGAATGTGCTGTTCACCCTGGCCAGCCTAGATGAGCAGCCCGATCCGGCGCTTCCCGATTACTTCCAGACGCTCCTGGCCGGAAGTCCATCGGCACGGGCGACCTGGGCGGATACGACCACGCTGGCCAGGATCGACTGGGTTCATTGGATGGAGTCCGCCAAGCAGGAAGCGACCCGGCGCGAGCGGGCCGCCAATGCGATCGACATGCTGGAGAAGGGAAAGAAGCGCGTGTGCTGCTTTGATCCATCGGGCTTCTACAGCAAGGCGCTGGCCTGCCCTGCGGAAGAGAAGCGGTAGGCGGCCGCGCCGAGGCCGGCAGGTCGGCCCACGCGCGCGCCGCGTGCCATGGGCCGCCGCAGGCACTACGCGGAGCAGGAAAGCCATGCGGGGTGCCGGCCATCGCCCGGGCAGGCGTTTCTCGTGCTGTCTGTGCCCGGCAGCCCGATCGCATACGCGGTGCGTGCCCGTGAGCGGCCGTGCGCGGTGCCCGGTATCAGCGCAGCGCTGCTGCTCGTCGGCCTGCATCGCGTTGCCAGGCCAGGCTGTCCTTCCTCCGCCGCTGCGCGTGGCCGCCACCGTGGTGGGGTTACCATGCGCGGCCGTGGCATGGCATGCGCACCTGGGTTGCCCAGCATCCATGACGCGGCCTCACGCCGGCCGTCGCCCGCGTTCCATCCAGGCCGGTTTCCGGACGGCGACCGGCACAGGCGCCCGCAGGCCGGGCAAGACGTGCATTACAGGCAGTCCTTCATGACCAATTACTTCGACAGCCCGTTCAAGGGCAAGCTGCTCTCCGAGCAGGTGACGAACCCGAACATCAAGGTCGGGCGATACAGCTACTACTCCGGCTACTACCACGGCCATTCGTTCGACGATTGCGCGCGCTATCTCCTGCCGGACCGGGAGGATGTCGACCAGCTGGTCATCGGCAGCTTCTGCTCCATTGGCTCGGGGGCCAGCTTCATCATGGCCGGCAACCAGGGCCACCGGCACGACTGGGTGTCTTCCTTTCCGTTTTTCTACATGCAGGAAGAGCCCGCTTTCGCCAGCGCGCAGGATGCGTTCCAGCGCGCCGGCGACACGGTGCTGGGCAGCGACGTATGGGTCGGGTCCGAGGCGATGATCATGCCTGGCGTGCGGATCGGGCATGGCGCGGTGATCGGCAGCCGCGCCCTGGTCACGCGGGATGTGGAGCCGTATGCGATCGTGGGCGGCAACCCCGGCAGACCAATCAGGAAGCGCTTCTCCGATGCGCAGATCGCGTTGCTGCTGGAGATGGCGTGGTGGGATTGGCCGATCGACTGGATCGAGGCCGCCATGCCGCTGTTGTGCACGTCCGACATTGCCGGCCTGCACGCGTACTGGCGCGGGCGTGCCGTCTGAATTCCAGGCCGGTGCGGGTTGGTTGAGGCCCGGGTAACCGGACGACTGCGAACGTGCCGCGGGCTGCGCATCCGCCGCACCCCGGTGCAGGGTGATCCGGGCGGCCCCCCCGGGGTCCGGGGTCCGGGGTCCGGGGTCCGGGGTCCGGGCAGCCTGGCTCGATGTCCGGGGTGGCGCACCACCCGGTGGATGAGCGGGTGCGGCAACGCCATGCAGCACAGCCGCGGGCGCTGGGTTTTCCCGATTCGCAAGGCGTTTGCCAGCGGCCATACTCGCCCGATTGCCGCGGGCCCGCGGCGCGACACCCGTTGCACACCCGAGGATCGACATGGCCAGACCCGAGAACCGCTCGCAGCTGATGGACCGGCTGGGTGCCGTGCAGTTGAACACCGTGTGGAGCTGGTGCGCGGTCAATGATTCCGAGCGCAGGGTGTATTTCAGCATCTGGACCGACAACAGCTGCACGCACGATGGCGCGAAGGCGTACATCGTCCAGGGGCCGGAGTGGGGCATCAACGAGAACGGCAGCAAGTCGCCGGCCAGGAACGACCAGGATGCGAAGCTGGCGCTGGTGTTCGAGCAGGGCTACGAGCCGTGGTGCTACTTCATCGAGGCCAAGGACCGCACGGCGCACCCGCGCGAGATCGGCAGCACGCTGACTTCGTTCGTGCTGCTGCTCAAGCTGGACCGGCGTGCGGACGGAAGCATCGTCGGCACCCCGCTCAAGCGGGTCGAAATCCGCTAGCGCACAGCACGCCTGCATGCGGCGCGCCTTTCCGCGCCTGCTACCCAAGGAGAAACACGCAATGGCAGAAACCGCCGCAATCCTGGCATGGACCCTGGTGTCCGAATGCCCGGTTCCGAATGACGTGCATGAGCTGTTGGTCGCCGGCGAAACCGCAATCGCCGCATACAAGACCTTCCGCGACGCGGCCATCTTCACCAACAAGCGCCTGATCGTCAGGGATGCCCAGGGCTTCACCGGCAAGAAGGTGGAGATCTATTCGCTGCCGTACTCGTCCATCTACATGTGGTCGTCCGAGAACGGGCACGGCATCTTCAACTTCAACTCGGAGATCGAGCTGTGGACCAAGGCCGGCCACATCAAGGTCAACCTCAACAAGGGCATCGACGTGCGCCGGCTCGACCGGCTGATCGCCGAGGCCGTGCTCCTGGCCTGACAGCGCTGATGCGCCATGCTGGCCGGTGCCGTTGTCCACGCCACCGGCGCCGCCATCCGACCCTACGGACTGCCCGCCATGTCGCTCCTCGTCCGCCCCGATGACCTGTCCTCGCCGCAGGTCCAGGCGCTGGTCGGCGAGCACCTTGCCGGCATGCACGGCAATACCCCCGCAGGCCATGTCCATGCGCTGGCGCTTGATGACCTGCGCGCACCGGGGGTCAGCTTCTGGTCGGCGTGGCTGGACGGCCAGCTGTGTGGCTGCGGTGCGCTGAAGGCGCTGGGCGACGGTGCCGGCGAGATCAAATCCATGCGCACGCGGCCGCCGTTCCTGCGCCGCGGCGTCGGCCAGGCGGTGCTGGACGAGATCGTGCGCGCAGCGCTCGACAACGGCTACACCCGGCTGTATCTGGAGACCGGAACCGGGGCGCCGTTCGCCGCCGCGCACGCGCTGTACCTGCGCAATGGCTTTGCCTGGTGTGGGCCGTTCGGCGGGTACACGGCCACGGCGTTCAATGTCTTCATGACCAAGCGCCTGCCGGCGCGGGACAACGCCGGCTGACGCTGCGCCGGCCACGCCACGGCGGCCTTCGTTGCATCCACCGGCAATGTCGATGCGCACGGCCCGCAATCGATCAACCGGCAACCAACGCCATCCTGCGCGGGCAGGACGCGGGCGGCACGGCAGTGCGCGAGGGCCGCAGATCGTCCGCACGCACGGCTCACCTGCGGATCACCGGACCCGCGGCGCGCCGCGGCGCACCGGCAACGGCATCCACTGGCTCCACGGCGCCCCCCGTGCCGGAACGGCGTCACGCCGCCGTGCGATGCCGATATCATGCAGGTGCACCCGGCCACCACGACCCCCACAGGAGACACGCATGAGCGTATCGAAAGCGTTTTCCCTGTTCATGCGCGAGGCGCCCGCCGTCGCCGGCGCCTGGGGCCAGGTGGCGGATGCACTGGGGCGTGGCGCGCTGGACGGGAAGACCGCCGAGCTGGCCTATATCGCGGTGCTGGCCGCCACCGGCAACAATGCCGGCATCCCGTTCCACGTGCTGTCGGCAAAGGCGCACGGTGCGTCGCGCGAGGAAGTGCTCGGCGCCGTGCTTGTCGGCCTGCCCGCCGCCGGCGCGGTCGTGATCGGCGCGCTTCCGGCCGCCCTGGAGGCATACGATGGGAACGACCAACAAAGCCTGGCATGAGCACAACCGCATGCCGCGCAATCCCACGTTCCAGCAGCGCGTGGCCTGGCACGTGGCGCACGCCGCGGCCTGCGGCTGCCGCCCGATGCCACCGGCAATCGTCGAGTTCCTGAAGCAGCACGGGCCACGCGACGGCGCCTGACCCACCGCCCCGGCCCTGTGGCAGCGGCGGCGGCCACCGGCGCGGGTGCCCGTGGATTGGAACATCGCCGCCGGGTCGGTGAAAATGGGCCTTCAGCCCGCCGCCACGCCGTCGCCGGCCCCAGCCAAGAGTCCCCGCATGAATATTGAAGCCTCCTCCGCCCTCCCGCCGCGCGAAGCGATGGAATTCGACGTGGTGATCGTCGGCGCCGGCCCCGCCGGGCTGGCCACGGCCATCCGCCTGCGCCAGCTGGCGGTGGAAAAGGGCCAGGAGCTGTCGGTGTGCGTGCTGGAGAAGGGCTCCGAGCCGGGCGCGCACATCCTGTCCGGCGCGGTGATGGACCCGCGTGCGCTGAGCGAGCTGTTCCCGGACTGGAAGGACATGGGCGCGCCGCTGAAGCAGGCGGTGACCCGCGACGAGTTCCTGTTCCTGGATGCCACCGGCGCCAAGGCCACGCCCAACTGGCTGCTGCCGGAGTGCTTCCAGAACCACGGCAACTACATCGTCAGCCTGGGCGAGGTGACCCGCTGGCTGGCGCAGCAGGCCGAGGCGCTGGAAGTGGCGATCTTCCCGGGCTTCGCCGCCGCCGAGGTGCTGTACGACGACAACGGCGCGGTGATGGGCGTGGCCACCGGCGACATGGGCATCCACAAGGACGGCACCCCGGGCCCGAACTTCGAGCGCGGCATGGAGCTGCATGCGCGCTACACGATCTTCGCCGAAGGCGCGCGCGGCCACCTTGGCCGCCAGCTGATCAGCCGCTTCAAGCTCGATGCGGGCAAGGACCCGCAGAGCTATGGCATCGGCATCAAGGAGCTGTGGCAGATCGACCCGGCCAGGCACGAGCCCGGCCTGGTGGTGCATGCGGCCGGCTGGCCGCTGGACGACGACACCTACGGCGGCGCGTTCCTGTACCACGCCGACGGCGGCAAGGTCTCGATCGGCTACGTGGTCGGGCTGGACTACCGCAACCCGTGGCTGAGCCCGTTCGAGGAATTCCAGCGCTTCAAGACCCACCCGGCGATCCGCAAGCACCTGGAAGGCGGCAAGCGCATCGCCTACGGCGCGCGCGCGATCACCGCCGGCGGCATCCTGTCGCTGCCGAAGACGGTGTTCCCGGGCGGTGCGCTGGTCGGCTGCGAGGCCGGCTATCTCAACGTCAGCCGCATCAAGGGCAGCCACGCCGCGATCAAGACCGGCATGCTGGCCGCCGAGGCGGCGTTCGAGGCGCTGGCGGCCGGGCGTTCGCGCGACGAGCTGGCCGCCTACCCGGAGGCGTTCGAGAACAGCTGGCTCAAGACCGAGCTGCTGCAGTCCAAGAACTTCAAGCAGTGGTTCAAGAAGGGCCGCACCCTGGCCACGCTGATGACCGGCATCGAGCAGTGGCTGCTGCCCAAGCTGGGCGTGCGCAACGCGCCGTGGACGATCCACCGCACCAAGGCCGACCACGAATGCCTGGAGCCGGCGGCCAGGCACACGAAGATCGAGTACCCGAAGCCGGACAACGTGCTGACCTTCGACCGCCTGAGCTCGGTGTTCCTGTCCTCGACCAACCACGAGGAAGACCAGCCCAGCCACCTGACCCTGAAGGACCCGACGGTGCCGGTGCGCATCAACCTGGCCGAGTACGCCGGGCCGGAAGCGCGCTACTGCCCGGCGGGCGTGTACGAGTTCGTCGGCGAAGGCGCCGACACGCGCCTGCAGATAAACGCGCAGAACTGCGTGCACTGCAAGACCTGCGACATCAAGGACCCGACCCAGAACATCGTGTGGGTGACCCCGCAGGGCGGCGGCGGGCCCAACTACCCGGCGATGTGATGGCCCGACCGCGCGTGTTTGCCGGCAAGGGAATGGAAACCGCGCCGCTTTCCGCCGGGCAGGCCCGGCCGCTGCGGAAGCAGTGCCGGGGGAACGCCGTGCGGCGCTGCCTGTTGCTGCTCGGGATGGCGGCAGTGCTGTGCGCCTGCGGCCAGCGCGACGTGTTCAACCATGCCAGCGACGCCACCCCGCACCAGCGCGAGCTGGAGCGGGCGTTCGCCATCTGCGCCGGCTGCCACGACACCCGCGCCGACCTGGGTCACCGCGTCGGCCCCAACCTGCACGGCGTGATCGGCCGCCGGGCCGGCACCGCGCCGGGCTATGCCTATTCCGAGGCGATGCGCGACAGCGGCATCGTCTAGGACGCGCGGACCCTGGACGCGTTCCTGGCCTCGCCGCAGAAGCAGGTGCCCGGCACCCGCATGCCCAACGCGACGTCCGACCCGCAGCGCCGCAGGGCGGTGATCGAGTACCTGTCGGCACCCCCGCGCTAGCCGGGCCGGCGCGGCCACGCCGGAGGCGGACGGCCGCGGTCGCGACCGCGCTCAGCTCCCGATGTGCTCGCGCAGGAACGCTTCCAGCGCGCGGTAGAACGCGATGCTGTTGTCGTCGTTGTAGAAGCCGTGGCCCTCGCCCGCGACTGCCATCCAGCGTGGCGCGTTGCCCGCCGCGACCAGCGCGGCGCGCATGGCGTTGGCCTGCGCGATCGGCGTGCGCTCATCGCGTTCGCCATGTACCAGCAGCACCGGCGCCTTGATGCGGGCCGCCAGGTTCGCCGGCGAGTTCGCCAGCAGCTCGTCGTCGCTGCGGCCGATCACCCGCTCCAGGTAGTTGCGCCCGTAGGCGCTGTCCTTGATGTCGCCCTTCCTGTACATCATCTTCAGGTCGTAGACGCCGGCCAGGCCCACCGCGCAACGGATCCGCTCCGGCGCGCGCGCGGCCAGCATCATCGCCGAGTAGGCGCCGAAGCTCGCGCCGTACGCGCAGACTCGCTGCGGATCGGCCAGCCCGGCGGCCACCGCGTGGTCCAGCCCGTCCAGCAGGTCCTGCTGGATGCGCGTGCCCCACTGCAGGTAACCCAGGCGCTCGAACGCGCGCCCGCGTCCACCGCTGCCGCGGTAGTTGACCTGGACCACCAGGTAGCCACGGTTGGCCAGGAACTGCGCATCGGTGTCGTAGAACCAGTCGTCGCTGACCCCGTGCGGGCCGCCATGCGGCAGCACCACGACCGGATGACGGCGCCCGTCGCCGTCGCGCGGGATCGTGAGCACCGCTTCCAGTTCGACCCCGTCGCTGGCCTTGAAGCGCAGCGGGCGCCGCTCGGCCATCAGCGCCGGGTCGATCCCCTCGCGCGCGACGAGTACTTTCTCCAGCTTGTTGGTCGAGCGCTTCAACACATACCAGCTGCCGGGGTCGCGATCGCTGGCAATGTGCACCAGCACCACCTGGCCGTTGCGGCTGACATCGACGAAGCTGACGTGCTGCTGCGGCAGCAGGCCCGCCAGCGTCCGGTGCAGCTCGGCCTCCGGGCGGCCCGGGTCGAAGTAGACCAGCTGCGGGCGGCCGCCCTGCGGCGCCGCCGCGAACGGCACCGAGGGGTAGCCGGTCCACTGCGTCAGGCCGACGCTCGAAAAGCCGTCGCCGACCAGCACTTCGGCATTGCCGCCATCCAGGTCGCTCAACACCAGCTGCGATGGGCCTTCGGCCCGGCTGAGCGCGCCGTACACGTGGGTGTTGTCGGCCGAGAACGACAGCGGCGTCCACACGCTCCCGGCCTGCGGCGGCGGCAGTGGCTGCCAGCGCCTGCCGTCATCGGACCGGTACAGCAGATGGGCGTCGGCCTCGTCGCGCCCCCATGCGTAGCGCGCGACGCCGTTGCGGTCGATCACGAACTCCAGCTGCGGGACGTTGATGTCGGCGATGAGCTTGAACGTCGGTCGCTGCGTGTCGACCACGTAGAGCATGGACGAGGTCGGATCGCGCTTGAGCTGGCGCATGTAGAAGCGGCCATCGTTGCTCTCGGCCACGCCTTCGATGTAGCCGAAGCCACGATCCAGGCCGGCCGAGGCGTTCTGCTGCTCGTAGCCGTAGATGTAGCGCTGGTTCTGGCCATCGAAATCGCTGGCGATGATCTCGCCGGTGGGCAGCGGCTTCTCCAGCGAGCCGTACTTGCGGCCCTTGGCCACGACCAGGCGCCCGTCGCCCACCCACACGATCTGGAACGGGCTCTCGTAACGCGGCAGGCGCAGTACCGCCATCCGCTTCATGTCCGACAGGCGCAGCACCTGCACGGCGTGGTTGCCCTGGCCGAAGTCGGTGGAAAGCGCCAGGTAGTCGCCGCCCGGCGACAGCCGCGGCATCGAGAACGGGCTGGCCTTGGCGAACGCCTCCACCGGCAATGCCTGGGCCTGTGCCGACGGCACCGCCGCCATGCCTGCCAACGTCCCTGCCAACAGCAACACGAGCCCGCGCCATCCCCTTCCCATGACAACACTCCAGAAGCCACGTAGTGCGCGCAGCGTAGGGCATTGACCGGTTCCCGGGAAGGGCACGCCGCCGCTCAGGGCGGCGGCATGTCGCCGGTGCCGTAGGTGGCCTGGCAACGGGCGCAGAAGAACGTGCGGCGCCGCGTCCTGCCCAGGTAGAGCTTGCTGACCGGTCCACCACAGGCCGGGCAGGTGCGGCGCGTATGTACCTGCCAGTGCTTCTTGAGCACGAACGCACGCTTCCAGGCCAGGAACTCGAAGCTGTACCCGCGTGCCTGCGCGATCAGCTGGCCCAGCTTGCGGGGCGGCAGGTCGCCGACGCGGGTGGCCGGATGCACGCGGATGCGGAACAGCACCTCGTTCTTGATGATGTTGCCCACGCCCGCGAAGATCTGCTGGTCCAGCAACGCATCGCAGGCCAGCATGCCGGGCGAGGCCTTGAGCTTGCGGCGCGCCAGGGCCGGATCCCAGCAATCGCTCATCACGTCCGCGCGCCAGTCGTACACCTGGTCCAGCGGCTGCTCGATGAACATCACCGAGCAGGCGTAGAAGTTGAGCTCGCCGTTGTCGAAGCGCAACGCCACTCTCGGGGTGGCCGGCTTGCGCTGGTCGATCAGCCAGCTGCCGAACATCATCAGGTGGATGCGCAGGCTGAAGTCGTCGAATTCCAACAGGAAGTGCTTGCCCCAGCTGCGCACCGCCCGCACCTGGCGACCGTGCATGCGCGCCAGCGGCTGGCGCGAGTTGCCGCCGACCTCGCGCACGCTGCGGCCGGCGAAGCGCCCGGCCGCCTCGCGCAGCAGCACGATCGACGGCCCCTCAGGCATGGCGCCCAGCGCGTGCGCCGGCCGCGGCGCCGGGTGCGGACGCGAAGCACCCACGACGGTGGGACAGCAACAGACGGCGGAAAGTGCGTGGCGACATGGGCGCTCCCGATGCGGAGCGGCCACCGTCCCATCGCGTTCGTCATGCGCCGGTGAACCGGCGTAGGTGCGGGCGTGAAGCCGGTCCCTCCGACCGCGGCCAGCAGCGCCGGGGGCGTGGGCAACGGATGCCGGCCGCGGACCGCCGCGCGCCGCGGCGTGGGACTCAGCTGTGCTTGACCAGCCGGCGCCGGCCGGTGGCCGCCTGCGCCTTGGGGGTCAGCCGGGCCACGCCCGGGATCAGGAAGTCGGCCACGCTGCGGCCATGCTTCGTCTTCGCCGCAAGCCAGCGCGGCATGCGGCCACGACCGGTCCAGGTGTTGCGGCGGTTCTCCGGGTCGCGGTACTTCGGCTCGACCTTGCCACGCTTGCGCTTGGCGCGCCCCTTGGGTTCCGGGGGCACCATGGCGGCGTCGGTCCCGAAGATTTCCTCGATCGTATAACCGGCAGTGCGTGCCTGGGCCGCCAGCAGGCGCCTGACCTGGGCCGCGGGCGGGCGCTCGGTGAGGGTAGTGTGCCGCGCGCGGGCAGCACGGATCAGCGCGTCCAGCTCGCGGACGCTCAGCGGGGTCAGGTCGATAGGCATGGCGTTAGCGTCAGTTCGCGCCATCGCGCTGTCAAGGAATGATTCCAGCGGCATGCAGGACTCCGCCGGGTTCGCGCACGCGGTGCCCCCGGCCGGGCCAGCATCGGCCCGGGCGGCGCCTCCCCGTGAGGCGACGCCCGGCAGCGGCGCCGTGTGCGGCGCGCGCCGCGGATGCCTTGCCGCAATCCCTTCCGCCAGGCAGCGGACGCCCCCCGGATGGCCAACGCCCGGCGGCGCGCGGCGGCAGGGGCGCGATCCACTCCCCGTGACCGCTGCCGGGGGCGATCCGCGCCGGCAGTCGCGCGGCTTCAATCCAGGGTCTGCACGCCGCCGCCGTTGACGAACAGGATCTGCCCGCTGACCCAGCTGGAGATCGGCGCGGCGAAGTACAGCACCGCCCCGGCGATGTCGTCCGGCTCGCCCAGGCGCCTGATAGGCGTGTGCGAGAGCATCCGCTGCTCGATCTCCGGGGTCAGCACCGTGGCCAGCGCGGCGGTGCGCACCGCACCGGGGCCCACGGCGTTGATGCGGATGTTGTCCGGGCCGTAGTCATGGGCCAGATTGGCGGTCATGTGGTTGATCGCGGCCTTGGACGCCGCATACGCGCTGATGGCCGGGCTCTTGTTGATCGAACTCATCGAGGACATGTTGATGATCGAGCCGTAGCCGCCCTTCTTCATGTGCGGGGCGCACAGCTGGGCCAGCCGCCACGCACTGAACACATTGATCTGGAACGGCCGCTCGAACTGCTGCACGGTGATCTCGAACGGGCTCTCGCGCCCGGCGCCACCGCCGCCGGCGTTGTTGACCAGGATGTGGATGCCGCCCAGCTCGGTGGCGGTGCGCTCCACGGTGCGCACCAGGTGCTCGTCCTTGAGTACGTTGCATTCCAGCGCCAGCGCCCGGCCACCGTTGGCGGTGATCTCCGCGGCCACGGCGTCGGCATCGGCCAGCTTCAGGTCGGCGATCGCCACCGCCGCGCCGTGGGCGGCCAGCATCAACGCACTCGCGCGGCCGATGCCGTTGCCGCCGCCGGTGACGATGGCGACCTTTCCACTGAGATCGAAAAGCGGGTTCGGGTTCATGGGCGTCTCCTTCCGGGTGAGGGCACGCGCCCGGTCATGCCGGGCACGCCCCGGTCGGCCGACGCGATGCCCGGCCCGGGACGGTTGCCGGGCGTGAAGCCGCACTGTGCCGGTGGCGGAGGAAATCCGGGGTGAAAGCACCCCGACAAGTGTGGGCGGGTCCATTGCCACCCGCCCGCGCCGCGCGCGGACGGCCCCTCTGGCCCAGGGGAGTCGGCAGGGTGACGCTCCGGCAGTCCGTTGCGGCTGCCGCGGCAGTGCCCGTCGGCAGCCAACGCGGAAGTTCCCGTGGACGCCACCTAATTTATGTACTGGTCAGTTTGATATTCAGGGGCGATTCCGCTGGCTAACGGATAATTCACACCTGTCGACCGGCAAGCCGCATCCGCCGGATCGATCAAACCAAAATAAAAAAGGTAATCCGTAATGAAGACTTCCCTGATCGCTCTGGGCCTGCTGGCCGCCCTGCCGTTCGCTGCATCGGCGACCGATGGCCTGTCCTACAACTACGTGGAAGGTGGTTACGTGAACACCGATGCCAAGGGCGGCGACGCCGATGGCTGGAAGGTGAAGGGTTCGGTGGCGGTGCACCCGAACTTCCATGTCTTCGGCGACTACAGCGCCCAGGAGACCGACAAGAACAAGTTCGACGTCGACCAGTGGCGCGTCGGCGTGGGCTACAACTACGGCGTGGCACCGAACACCGACCTGCTGGCCCGCGTGGCCTACCAGCGCTTCGACCGCCAGCACCTGCCGACCTACAACGGCTACAGCGCCGAAGTCGGCGTGCGTACCGCCTTCACCCCGATGATCGAGGGCTATGCCCTGGCCGGTTACGAGGACTACAGCAAGAAGGCCGGCTACAACCCGGACGGCGAGTTCTACGGCCGCGTCGGCGCCGCTGCCAAGTTCAACGCCAACTGGGGCGTGAGCGGCGAAGTGAAGCTGGGCAAGGGCGGCGACAAGGAGTGGTTCGTCGGCCCGCGCTTCACCTGGTAAGCGCTCGCTACCTCGTTTCAAAGGCGCGCGCTCTCTCTCCCCCGCGCCTCCGGAGCCCGGTCTTCCCCGACCGGGCTCTTTCTTTTGCGCCCCCGCCAGCCGGCGCGCCAACCCGGCGAGGCCCACGGCAACGCGGCCCGCGGCCGCCGCCGGGCCAGCGGAGCGTCCGGTGCAGGGCAACAAAAAGCCCGGCATCGCCGGGCTTTTTGTCTCATCTTCGCCGATTACTACTTGAACAGCGTTTCCGGATACTCCGGCTTCTGTTCGCGTGCCAGCAGCTGCTTGAGGCCCTCGGAAGGACTCAGTTCACCGTGCAGCACCGACTGCACCGCCTTGGAAATCGGCAGGTCGATGCCGTGGCGGCCCGCCTGGCGCATGACCTCGTCGGCGGTCTGCACCGACTCGACCACCTGGCCGATCTCCTTCACCGCCTCGGCCAGGCTCTGCCCACGGCCCAGCGCCAGCCCCAGCCGCCGGTTGCGCGACAGATCGCCGGTGCTGGTCAGCACCAGGTCGCCCAGCCCGGCCAGGCCCATCAGGGTCTCGGGCTTGCCGCCGATGGCCGCGGCCAGCCGCAGCATCTCGTTCAGGCCACGGGTGATCAGGCCGGCGCGGGCATTCAGGCCCAGCTGCATGCCGTCGGCCACGCCGGTGGCCACCGCCAGCACGTTCTTCATGGCCCCGCCCAGTTCGGCGCCGACCATGTCCTCGCCGGTGTAGGCACGGAACGCCGGGCCGTGCATGGCATCGGCCACCTGCTGGGTGAACCCGGCATCGTCGCCATGGACGGTGATCGCCGTGGGCAGGCCCAGGGTCACTTCCTTGGCGAAGGACGGGCCGGTGACCACCGCCAGCGGCACGTCCGGGCCCAGCACCTCGCGCGCGACCTCGTGCAGGAAACGGCCGGAACCGGGCTCGAAGCCCTTGGTCGCCCAGGCCACGCCGGCACCGGCGGGCAGCAGCGGCGCCAGCGCGCGCACGGTTTCGCCGAAGGCGTGCGACGGCACCACCACCAGGATCCAGCGGGCACCGGCGACGCTACCGGCCAGGTCGGTGCTGGCACGCAGGGAATCAGGCAGCGGAATCCCCGGCAGGTACCGGGGATTCTCGTGACAACGGTCGATCGCCTCGACCACGTTCGCGTCGCGTCCCCACAGCACGGTCGGGTGACCATGCCGTGCCAGCAGGCTGGCCAGCGCGGTGCCCCAGGAGCCCGCGCCGAGGACGGCGATCTTTTCCGCGTCGTTGGTACTCATCCGCAGGGATGGGCGCCGGTCAGGCGTTGCCGGCCGGCTCGGAGTCGGCCAGCGACGCGCCGTCGGCCTGCTGCTGGCGCTGGCGCAGGGTTTCGGCGTACAGGCCTTCGAAGTTGATCGGCTGCAGGTAGAACGGCGGGAAGCCGCCGGCCTGGATCAGGTCCGACACCATCGAGCGCACGTACGGGAACAGGATGTTCGGGCACTGGGTGCCGAGCAGCACGTCGATCGCCTGCGGCTCCAGGCCGATCAGGCCGAACACGCCGGCCTGCTCCACTTCGGCCACGTAGGCGGTCTTGTCGCCGGCCTTGCAGGTCAGGGTCACGCCCAGCACCACCTCGAAGGCGTTCTCGGACAGGCGCTGCACCTTCTGGTTCAGGTTCAGCTGCAGGTCCGGCTGCACGTTCTCGTTGAAGATGGTCGGCGAATTCGGGGATTCGAAGGAAACGTCCTTGACGTAGATCTTCTCGACGGTGAACGCCGGGCCGTTGTTGGCTTCGGCGGCGACGGCGTTGTTGTGCTCTTCGGACATTTCTCTAGGACTCCAGAACGGTTCGTTCGTTGAATGGGATTGTTACCAGACCTGCGATGGGGGCGCTGCGGCCCCCACACAAGGGCTTAACCTCAAATGAAGGCTCAGCCGCGGCCCTTGACCAGCGGCAGGTCCGCCGCCTGCCAGGCCGGCAGGCCGCCGTCGAGCACGAATACCTGCTCGAACCCGGCCTTCTTCAGCACCTTGGCGGCATTGGACGAGGCGTTGCCGGTGCGGCACACCAGCACCACCGGCGACTGCCTGGCCGCGGCCAGCAGCTTGTGCGCGGGGGTCAGCTGGGCCGGCTGCACGTTGCGGCTGCCGGTGATGTGGCCCTTCTCGAAGTCGCTGCCCGCCGACAGATCAATGACCACCGCGTTGCCGGCGTTGATCAGGCGGGTCAGTTCGGCCGGCTTGATCGATTTGAAGCCGCGGAACAGCCGTGCGATCTCGGTGACGATGATGGCGATGGTCAGGCCGGCGAAGGCCAGCGACAGCATCGGGTTTCGGCCAGCGAAGGCCAGCAGCTCTTCGTAATTCACTCGGGTCACGGGTAGACAAGCGGGCGGCGATTGTCGCACAAGCCGGCCGCCGGACGGCCAGCCCCTATTGGCCCTGCCACAGGTCCGGCAGCCCCTGGACCTGCCACCAGCGCTTGGCTTCCGGGTCCCAGCGCCAGCGCTCGGTGACCATCAGCGTGCGTTCGGCCAGGGTGTTGCGGTTGATCACGCCCATCTCCACCCGGCGCTCGATGGCGCCGTCCGCGGCCACGCTGGTGGAGCGCTCCCGGTAATTGGAGACCTGCACCTGGCGGTAACGCTCGCGCTGCAGGTCGGTCAGCGGGTGCGCCTGCCAGTAGGCCGGGTCGATGAACCGCTCGGCGCCTTCGAAATCGCTCCAGCGCACCGCCGCGACATAGGCTTCCTGGGTCTGGGTGAGCTTGTTGCGCTGGCTGCGGCCGGGGCCGGCGGCCTGGGCGGTCACGGCCATGCCCAGCAGCGCGGCGATGGCGGTCAGGATCAGTCGTCGTTGCATGGCACCTCCCCGGGACCGGACCATCCTACCCTTTGGCCAGGGCCACGAAGCGCCCCTCCAGCGCGGCCGCGCCGTCCTCGACCTGCGCGCAGACCGTGATGCGCGCCCGGCCGCGCTTGCCGAACAGGGCCAGGAAGCCGTCCCAGTCCTGGTCCGGGGCCGCGCATGCACTGGCGTCCAGGTCGGCGTACACCGGCGCGCGGTAGCGGATGCTGCTGTCGGCCACGTACACCTCGGCGTCGTGGCCGGCCTGCGACAGGCGCAGGCTCACCAGCGCCCAGCCGGCCAGGGTCATCACCGAGGCCAGGCTGCCGCCGAAGGCGTTGCCCTTGTCGTTGACGTTGGCGGCCAGTGGCGCGCGCAGGCGCAGGGTGCCATCGGCATAGCCGGCGATGCGGATGCCCATGGCCGCGACCGGCGGCATTGCATCGAGGGTGGCCTGCAGGCGGAGCAGCAGGGCGTCGCGGTCGGGGGTATCGGGCATGGGGCGTGCGGGAACGGGAAACGGAAAGCGCCCGCATAATGCATGGAATGAACAGCCGCGCCTATGTGCCGGCCGACACGGCCTGGTACCTGATCTCCCTGCGTCCTTCCGGGCAGCACGATGGGCTGCGCCGCGCCGCCGCGCGCCACGGCGCACGCACCGTGGCGGTATCGCCGTGGCGGCTGCAGCCGCGCCGCGACGCCAGCACCCGCGACCAGCTGCGGCAGGCGCAGGCCTGCGACCTACTGGTGTTCACCAGCCCGGCCGCGGCCGCAGCCGCGGCGCGGTTGCTGCCGCTGGGGCAATTGAAGGCCGGCAGCCTGGTCGCGGTCGGCCAGGGCACCGCCCGCGCGCTGCGCCGCCATGGCGCCGGCGTCGTGGCGGCGCCCACGCGCATGGACAGCGAAGGCCTGCTGGCGCTGCCGGCCATGGCCGACCTGCATGGCAAGCGGGTGGCGCTGGTCACCGCCCCCGGCGGCCGCGGCATGATCGCCGCGCAGGTGCAGGCACGCGGCGCACAGCTGCTGCGCGTGGATGTGTACGAACGCGTACCGCTGCAGGTCCCGGCCGCGCAGTGGGCGCGCCTGCAGGCGCTCGATGCCCCCGCGGTGCTGGTGGTCAGCAGCGGTGAGGCGCTGGAACGGGTGCTGCCGCAGGTGCCGCCGGGCTTGCGCCGCCGCTGGCAGCAACAGCCGCTGGTCGCCGCCAGCGCGCGGCTGGCGGCGCTGGCGACGACGCTCGGTTTCGCCCATGCAGGCGTGGCCGCGGGCCCGCTGCCGGGCCAGCTCGCCGCCGCCGCGCGCGACGCCCTGTTCCCGCCCGGCGCGCCCTGAACGCCTGCGCGGCTTGCAGCCGCGCTGCATCGCGGGTGATGCTTGAAGCGCACCGCCGCTGCCCACTGGGCGGCCTGCCAAGGATGCCGTACCCCCATGAACGACGATTCCTCACCTTCTTCGCGGCGCCGGCTGGCGCGCTGGATCATCGCCCTCCTGCTGTTGCTCGCGCTGGCCGCGGCCGCCGGGTTCGGCTGGCGCAGCTGGCAGGCCGGCCAGCGCGCGGCCGCGCACGCACGGGCCGCCGCCAGCCAGCAGGTGGAGGCGCTGCAGCAGATGGTGGACGCACTGCGCCGCGACCAGCGCGCCAATGCGCGCGGCCTGCAGGACGTGGCCGCCACCAACCGCGTCCTGCGTGACGAAGTGCTCGGCCTGGGCCAGCGCAACGCGCTGCTGGAAGAGAACGTGGCACGCCTGGCCGACCATTCGCACCAGGGCGCGCAGGCCGCGCGCCGCGAGGACGCCGAACTGCTGCTCAGCCAGGCGCAGCAGCGGCTGGTGTACGCCGGCGACCTGGACGGCGCCCGCCGCCTGTATGCGCTGGCCGCCGGCGTGCTGGAAAGCATGGACAGCCCGGGCTACCTGAACCTGCGCCAGGCATTGGTGCAGGAACGCGCTGCGGTCGATGCGCTCGGCCCCGGCGTGCGGGTGCGCGCCGCCCGCCAGCTCGCGCAGTGGACCACGGCCCTGGACGCGCTGCCGGAGCAGAACGCGGAGGTGGCCGACGCCGAACCCGCATGGTGGCAGCAGATGCTCTCGCCGCTGGTGCAGATCCGCCCGGCCGACCCGCAGGTACTGATGGCACGCTCCGAGCGTGTGGCCGCCACCGACGCACTGCAGATCGAACTGAGCCTGGCGCGCGCGGCGCTGGAGCGCGGCGACACCCAGGGCTGGCAGCTGGCGCTGCAGCGGGTTGACGGCTGGCTGCTGCGGCTGTGGCCGGATTCACCGCAACGGCGCAGCCAGCGCCACGCACTGGCCGAACTGCGCGGCATCGACCTGCGCATCGCGCTGCCCGAACTGGGCAGCACCCTGCAACAACTGCGCGCCATGCGCGAGGGGAAGGTGGCGCCATGAATGCATTCCGTTCGTTGTTGGTCCTGCTGCTGGTGGCCGCCATCGGCATCCTCGGCGCGCAATGGCTGGGGCAGGAATCGGTACGCGGGATCGGCGAAGTGATCGTGCGCGCCGGCGGCAACGATTACATCGCCACGCTGCCGCAGGCGCTGCTGGCGCTGCTGATCGCCGGCCTGCTGCTGTGGCTGCTGTGGACGCTGCTCAGTGCGCCGTTCCGCAGCTGGGCGCGCTACCGCCGCCGGCAGGGACGCGCACGCCTGATCGACGGCCTGCAGGCGCTGGACGGCGGCCAGTGGCAGCGCGCCGAGAAGCTGCTGGCCAGCGCCGCCAGCGAGAAGGAAGTGCGCGCGGTCGCGCTGGCGGCGGCGATGCGCGCGGCCGAGGCGCGCGGCGACAGCGCCAGCGCCGGCCAGTACCTGCAGCAGTTGGGCATGCAGGACGCCACCCTGCACGCGTTGCACAGCGCCGAGCGTTGGCTGCAGCGCGACAACCCGCAGCAGGCCATCGAAGCGCTGGACCTGGCGGCGATCCAGCCGCTGCCGCCGCGCGGGCTGTGGCTGCGCACCGATGCGCTGGCGCGCGCCGGCCGTGCCGAGGAGGCCTACGGCCAGCTTGGCGCGCTGCGCCAGCAGCAGGCGCTGCCCGCCGACGCGCTGGCCGCGCTGGAAACCCGCCTGGCCCTGCAGATGCTCGACGAAGCCGACAACGTCAACGCACTGGCCGCCCGCTGGGAAGTGCTGCCCAAGGCGCTGCGCGCCACCCCCGAGGCGGTGGCGCGCTACGCCCGGCGTGCGGTGGCGCTGAACTGGAACGACACCGCCCTGCACAGCATCGAACAGGCCCTGGACAACCACTGGGACGACGGCCTGATCCTGCTCTACGGCGAACTGCCGGTGGACAAGCTCGACTCGCGCCGCGCCAGTGCGCAGCGCTGGCTGCAGTCGCATGCGGCCAGCCCGGCGCTGCTGCTGACCCTGGGGCGGCTGGCGCGCGGCCAGGGGCAATGGACCCAGGCCGAGGAGTTCCTGCACCGCGCCATCGCCCAGGGCGCCGGCGCCGACGCCTGGGAGGAACTGGGCGAAGGCTTCGCCGCCGCCGGCGATGACGTGCTGGCGCGGCAGTGCCTGCTCAATGCGGTGCACCACCGCCACGGCCGCGCGGCGCAGCCGCTGCAGCGGCGCGACCTGCGCCAGCGGATCCAGGACCAGGCCGTGGCCGAGGCCCGCGACGCGCATGGCTTCCCGCGGCTGCCGGACTGACACGGGTAGAATCCGCCGCCCGCCCCGCGCCGCCCGCTTGCAATGAACATTCCTGCCGATATCCACGCCCGCGTCGTGGAACTGACCGACCGCATCATCGACGCCGGCCAGTCCGGCGCGACCGACGCCGCCGAACTCGCCTACGCCGAACTGCGCGGTTACTGCGAATCGCTGGCCGCCGCCGGCCGCGACCATCCGTTCCTGTGGGAAACCCTGGGCGATTTCACCGGCGATGACCGCCTGGCCATCGCCCTGTACCTGCGCGCGCTGCCACTGGCCACCGCCGCCGGGGCCGCCGGCTACGCCGCCTCGATCTGCCTGGCGCTGGCCGAACGCCATTCCAACCTGGACCAAGCGGATGCGGCGCGCGACCACGCGCTCCAGGCCGACGCCTTCGCCCGCACCACCGACGACCTGCCGCTGCGGCGGCAGATCAGCCAGTTCCTGCTCGACCACTCGCCGGCGGCGGACACGCCCTGAGCGGCCGCGACGGGTGCGTTCAGTCGCGCCGGTACGGGTAGCGCGGCAGCCGTGCCAGCAGCCGCGGCGAGACGCCGCCATAGACCGCCAGCTCGCGGGTGATCCGCCGCGGCTTGAGGAGGCGCATTCCGATCAGGCCCCAGAACAGCATCACGAAGAACGCCAGGCTGCCCAGCAGCACCGTGGTGGCGGTTTCCAGCACGAAGCCGGCGATCAGCGGCAGCGGCGACAGCCAGGCCATCAGCATGAAATGCCGGCGCTGGCGCTGGTGCGCGGCGCACAGCCCGACCTGGTGCTGGCCCTGCCTGCGCACGATCAACGCGACGATCAGGTAAATGATCATCTGCAGCAGGATCAGCAGGTACAGCCAGGGCGAATGCCAGTAGAAGCTGCGCTTGCGGTAATCCACGGCCGGCTCGCCGCATTTGACGCAGTAGCGTGGCAGGTCGGCCTGCGGCCGCGCCAGCAGGTCGGGTCCGTCACGCCAGCAGTTTTCCGTGCCGCCGCTGCGCCCCAGTGCTGGCGGCAGCACCGCGCTTTGCGGTGCCGCGTACGGATTGAACGCGTTCGTTTCAGGCATATCCCCTCTCTCCATGATGGATCAGGGCGCAGGCACGCCCCGCCCGAGCGCTCAGCGATCGCCTTCCCCGG
This sequence comes from Stenotrophomonas sp. Y-13, assembly GCF_046267925.1. Taxonomy (NCBI): domain Bacteria; kingdom Pseudomonadati; phylum Pseudomonadota; class Gammaproteobacteria; order Lysobacterales; family Lysobacteraceae; genus Stenotrophomonas; species Stenotrophomonas sp. Y-13. The sequence goes on along the minus strand of NZ_CP176501.1, from coordinate 142,485 downwards.
CGCGCGCATCGGCATCGGCATCGCGGGCCGCTTCGGCAGCCGCGGCGGCCGCCATCGCCGCCACATCCGCAGTGGTTGCGGCCGCCATTGCCACCGGCGCTGCGGAAGCATCGGCCGCCGAGGCCGCGTCTTCCACGGAGCCGGGCGCCGGGCCGGCCGCGGCAGCCGCAGCCGCAGCCGCATTGGCGTCCACCGCCATCGTCGACCGGCTGTCGCCGGCGTCGATGAGCTGCAGCTGTTGCGCGATCTCGGCGGCGAACTGCCTGGCCACCCGCTCGCGGTCCGGCCCGGTCACCAGGGCTTGCACCTGCGGCAGCAGGCCGTTGAAGCGCGCCCGCGCCGGTTCGAACCGTGACAAGCGCCGCTCCCATTCGCCCAGCAGCATCTGGCAGTACAGCCACTGGCCATCGCGCGCGGCCTGGCCATCCGGGCATTGCCGGGCGAACGCGGCCGACGCGGCGGCCACGTAGCGCGGGTACTGCGCCGGTGAGGCCTGCCAGCTCGCCCGCTGCAGCGCACCGGCCTGCTCGGCGGCCGGCGCACCGATCACCCGCAGCAGCTGCGCCAGCCGCCAATAACTGGTTTCCGTGCCGCGCAGGCGTTGGTAGTCGGCGCTCTGCACGTAGGCGCCCAGCGCCTCAAGCTCGGTCTTGTCGAAGGCCTCGCGGAACAGCAGGAAGCCGTTGCCCGGGCACTCCACCAGCGGCCACGGCGACTGGATGGCGCCATGCGCGCGCCCGTCCAGGAAATGGCCGAACGAGGTGCCCGAGCCCATGGTGCTGGCGCTGAAGCGCTCGCCACCAATCGGGCAGACATAGTCCACCGTCATGAACGTCATCGCCGCCGCCGGCGCGGCCAGCGCCGCCAACAGCACGCCCAGCCCCATCGTGATGCGTTTCATGTCCCGTCCCTGGTCTCCGCCGAAGCGCCGACGATAGCAGTCCCGGCAGGGGGCAGTGGGCGCGGATCAGCGGCGCGCGGCGGCGCGGCCGGACACGCCGGTGCGTCCCCGGCGAGGCGCGCCTGGCCACCAGTTCCGGTCACGCGCTGGAATGGCGGCGCCCCGCTGCCCGGGAGTTGCCTGGCTCCCCGCGCACCCGGGCGACGACAACGCCACCGGCCGGCCGTGGCGGCCGGCGTGGAACGGATTGGTACAGGCCATGGCCGCGGCACGCAGCGCGCGGAAACCGGAGCGGTCGCCAGCGCGGCACGGGGGCTTCCCGGGCGAGCAGCGCTTCGGCCGCGTCGCCGTGGAGCGCCGGCGGCGGATCAGCGCTCGATGATCGCCACCACGCCCATGCCGCCGGCGGTGCAGATCGACACCAGCGCGCGGCCGCCGCCGCGTTGGGCCAGCTCCTTGGACACGGTGGCGACGATGCGCGCGCCGGTGGCGGCGAACGGGTGGCCGGTGGCCAGCGACGAACCCAGCGGATTGATCTTCTCCGGGTCGATGCGGCCCAGCGGCGCGTCCAGGCCCAGGCGGTTGCGGCAGTAGTCCTCGCTCTCCCACGCACGCAGCGTGCACAGCACCTGCGCGGCGAAGGCCTCGTGGATTTCGTAGATGTCGAAGTCCTGCAGGGTCAGGCCGTTGCGGCGGAGCATCTCCGGCACGGCGATGGTCGGCGCCATCAGCAGGCCCTCGCCATGCACGAAATCCACCGCCGCCACCTGCGCGTCGCGCAGGTACGCCAGCGGTTCGTGGCCGTGGGCGCGCGCCCATTCCTCGCTGGCCAGCAGCACCGCGGCGGCGCCGTCGGTCAGCGGCGTGGAGTTGGCGGCGGTCAGGGTGCCGCGGCCGGAAGTCTTGTCGAACGCCGGCTTCAGCGTGGCCAGTTTCTCCAGCGAGGTGTCCGGGCGCAGGATGTTGTCGCGCTCGACCCCACGGAACGGGGCGATCAGGTCGCCGAAGAAGCCGCGCTCGTAGGCGGCGGCGAGCTTGCGGTGCGAAGCCACCGCCCACTCGTCCTGCGAATCGCGCGAGATGTTCCACTCCTTGGCCATGTCCTCGCAGTGGTCGCCCATGCTCTTGCCGGTGCGCGGCTCGGCCACGCCGGGGAACTCGGGCTTGAGCTCGGACAGGCGGAACCCGGACAGCAGCGCCTTGACCTTGTCGCCGGTGGTCTTGGCGCGGTTGGCGGCCAGCAGGCGCCCGCGCAGCTTCTTGCCGTAGACGATCGGCACGTCGGAGGTGGTGTCCGAGCCGCCGCCGATGCCGGAGTCGATCTGGCCCAGGGCGATCTTGTTGGCCACGGTGATGATGCTGTCCAGCGAGGTGCCGCAGGCGCGCTGCAGGGTGATGCCCGGGGTCAGCGGCGACAGTCCGGAGGACAGCGCGGCCTCGCGGCCGAGGTTCCAGTCGCTGGGATGCTTGATCACCGCGCCCATCGCCACTTCGCCCAACTGCTGCCCGTGCAGGCCGAAGCGCTCGACCAGCGCGCCGAGGGTGCGCACCGACATGCCGAGATTGCCGACGTCCGCGTAGGCGGTGTTCTGGCGGCAGAACGGGATGCGGACACCACCGAGAATGGCGACGGGACGGGCGCTGGACATGCGGTTACCTGGGCTGGTGGGGGAAGGCGACGCGGACCTGCCTGCGGCAGCAGGCATAATGGACATTGAGTGTAGCTTCGAGCCTGTGACGGGCCAACCGCGAACCATGAGCAATCCCAACCCCGACATGAACGCACTGGGCGTGATGGCGCTGGAGCTGGCCGGTGGCCAGCAGCCGCGGCTCGCCGCGCTGCCCTCCAGCCAGGCCGGCGAACTGGCCGCGCTGGTCGGCCGCGACCTGCAGAAGCTGGTGCCGCAGGCCAGCGGGCTGGACCTGGTGCTGGCCGCGGCGCATTTCGATCCGGCCGAGGTGCTGCGCCCGGGCTGGCCGGTGCACCGGCGCCTGGAGGAACTGCAGATGCGCGCGCCCGGGCGCAACCAGGGGCCGCGCCTGCTGGCGTTCGGCGCCGATGCGTCCGGCGACGTGCCGCTGCCGCTGCAGGCCGACCCGGCGCTGACCGGTGGTGGCCTGCGGGTACTGCCGTTCGTGCTGACCGGCAGCGACGCCACCCTGCTGGCCGAGACCCGCGATGCGCTGGAAGACGTGCTGCTGGCCAACGGCATGGCCCAGGCCGATACCGCCCTGCTGGCGCAGGACGCCTTCGGCGCGCAGATCGAGCACGCGCGCTATTTCACCGTCAACGACCTGGCCGCGATGATGGCCATGCAGTACGACAACCAGGGCCTGGCCGGATTGTGGCCGCTGCTGGAGACGGCGATGTTCTCGCCGCAGCGCGAGCAGTGGCTGGACGCCGCGCCCGAGCCGCTGCTGCGTTATACCGGCAGCGAGGTACGCATGGCGCTGTTCGACCCGGCCGGCTGGTGCGCGCACTATGCGCAGGACAAGAACGACTGCGACCGCCTGCAGCGCATCTACGAGCAGTACCTGATGCGCCAGCGGCAGATGGCCGCGGTGCTCGAGGCGCACGGGCTGGACGTGCTGTACGTGCACGTCGAAGCCGGCCAGGACGCACGCGCGGTGATGGCGCACTGACGCCGGCAACCCATGGCCTGCAACGCAGAACGCCGGCATCCGCCGGCGTTCTGCATTCGTGCGGCCGGGGACGTTACTGGGCCTTGGCGATCACCGCGCAGGCCAGGCGCGCGCCGGCGTTGCCGGTGGGCTGGCTGTGGTAGTCGTCCGGGTCGGCATGGACGATCAGGCCGCGGCCGATGATGTCGAAGCCGTCGCCCTTGCCGGCGTTGACGTTGCTCGACACCGGGCCATCGACATGCGCATTGCCCTGCGCGTCGGCGACGATGTTGGGCATGTCGCCGCCATGGTGCGCCGGCGCGTCGATGCTGCCGTGTTCGGCATTGCCCGGGTTGAAGTGGCCGCCGGCGCTGCTGCCGTCCGGCGCACTGCAGTCGCCCTTCTCGTGGATGTGGAAGCCGTGCTCGCTGCCCGGCTTGAGCCCGCTGATGTCGCCACTGGCGTGCAGCCTGCCGTCGACCACGGTGAAGCGGATGCTGCCCTTGACCGTGCTGTCCTTGGTCGGCTGCAGCTCGGCGGTGGCGACGGCCGCGGCGGCGGGCGCCATCGGCGGCGGCGCGGCCGGATCGGCGGCGGGCGCCGGCGCCGGGGTTGCGGTATCGGCCGGCGTGGCGACCGGCTCGGCGTCCTGCTTGCAGGCGCTCAGCACCAGGGCGCTGGCAAGGAACAGGCTGGTGTGGATCAAACGCATCGTCGTACTCCCTTGATTGAACTGGATCGGCCGGACCACCGCATTCAGCGGGTGACGCGGATCACGCCGCAGGCGACCCGGGCGCCGGCGTTGCCCGCCGGCTGGCTGTGGTAGTCGTCGGCGTTGGCATGGACCACCAGGGCACGGCCGGCGATGTCGTTGGCCGCGCCGCCACCAAGGGTAACCCCGCGCAGGCGTACGTCCACGTGTACGACGCCTTCGGCATTGGCCTGCAGGTTGTCCATGTCGCCGGCATGGTGCGCACCGCCCCCGGCACGCCCGTGCGGCTGTGCCGCGGGATTGAAGTGGCCGCCGGCGCTGCTGGCATCGACCGCGCTGCAGTCGCCCTTTTCGTGCACGTGGAACCCGGCCTGGCCGCCACGCGGCAGGCCGCCGATCACGCCGCTGATGTGCACGCCACCGGGCTCGGGGACCAGCGCGACGCGGCCGCTGACCAGGCTGGCCGATGCCGGCGCGAGGTTGGCCTCGGCCAGCTGCGCGGTGCCCATGGCCGGCGGGGCCGGTGGCGCTTCCGGGCGCGCCGGCGGGCGCGTGCCGCAGGCGGCGAGCAGGGCGGTGGCGGTGATGGCGGGAAGACGAAGACGCATGTGTCACTCCTTGCAGGGTGCGGGCCGGGCGGCCTGCGCAGGCATGCCGGCGTGGCCCGGGGTATGCAACGGGGCAAAGATGCCCGTTCGCCACGCCCGGGTCGAGCGGGGCCGGCGCGGGCGGCGGTCACCGCGCGCCCGCTTCCGCCAGCGCGGCCGCCTCCACCTTGGCCAGGGTGTCGCGCACGTCGCGCAGCACCGCCTGGTTCTGGTCGCCGTAGACCTTGCGCATGGCCCGCAGCGACTCGTTGGCATGGACGCGGGCGGCCTGGGTCCGGCCCTGCGCCAGCTCCGCTTCGGCCAGCCCGCGCAGGATTTCCGCGGTGACGTGGTTGTCGCGCCCCAGGGTACGCCCGGCGATCTCCAGCAGCGCGCGCTGTTCCCGTTCCGACGCCTCCGCCTGGCCGTCGGCCAGCAGCCAGTTGGCGTGGTTGTGGCGGGTGATCACCGCGGAAAAGGAATCGGTACCGTAGCGCGCGGCATTCCACTCCATGGTCGCGCGGTAGTAGGGGCCGGCCTCCCTCACCTTGCCCTGCTCGCGCAGGGCGCTGCCGAGCATGCCCAGGGTGCTGACGGTAAAGCCGTTGTCGGCGCCGTACAGGCGCTCGTAGATGGCGGCCAGCTGCCGCAGTTCCGGCTCGGCGCCGGCGAAATCGCGCTGCTGCAGGCGCGCGACCGCCAGGTCACGGCGTGCCGCCAGGGTCTGGGGGTGTTCGCGGCCATGGACCCGGGTCCGCTGCCGGATCACCTCATCCAGCAGCGCCATCGCGCGCGCGTAGTCACCGCTGGTGGACAGGATCTCGGCATAGCGCTTGGCGGCGTCGAGCCGCTGCGGGTCATCGGCCGGCCGCTGCCGCGAGAGCCCGTCGAACGCCTCGCGCGCCAGCCGCGTCGCCGCGTCCGCCTGGCCCTGCACGAACAGCACCCAGGCCCGGCGCGACTGCATGTCCAGCGCCAGCCATCGATGCGCGGCGGGGCCACGCTGGGCCCGGGCGATGCCCTCGACGAATGTCGCGTCCGCCTGCTTGAGCCGGTCCGACAACAGGTAGGCCTGGCCCAGCACCTGCATCGCGCGCAGGTCCTGGAACTGCAGCCGGCCGGGGTGGGCCGCGGCCAGCGAGCGGATCGACTGCAGGTGCGCGATGGCGCGGTTGTACTCTTCCAGGCCGACCTGGTTGACCGCGATGATCAGTTCCACGTCGGCCAGGATGTCCGGATAGGCCGCCAGCTCCCGCACCGCACGCTGCGAGGCGTCGTCGAGCACCCGCAGCATCAGCGTCTTGTCCATGTCCTGCGAGACCGCCGGATCGACGCTGTCCAGCACCGACGCCAGGAACTCGGACGTCACCCTGGCCCGCGCCGCCTCCTGGCGCGCCTCGCGCAGCGACCAGGTGGTCGCGGCCAGGCCCGCGACCAGCGCCACCGCCACCGCGGCCGCGGCCGCCACCGCCAGCCGGTTGCGGCGCACGAAGGTACGCACGCCCAGCCATCGCGCCGGTCCTGCCGCATGTGGCGGATAGTGCGCCAGCCAGCGCCGCAGGTCGTCCAGCAGCGACGACACCGAGGCGTAGCGCGCGGCGCGCTCGGGCTGCAGGGCCTTGAGCGCGATCGCGTCGAGGCCGTCGCGCAGGGCGCGCCGCAGCCGGGCCGGGGTGCTGCCGCGCTGGGCCGCCAGCTCGGCGCGCCGGGCCGGCGGCTGCTCGCGCAGATACCGCGACGGCGGCACGGGGGACGCTTCCGGCGGCGCGCCGCAGGCCAGCTCGTACAGCAGCGCCCCCAGCGAGTAAACGTCGCTGCGGGCATCGGTGTCGTTGCCGGGGCGGGCCTGCTCCGGGCTCATGTAGCCGGGGGTGCCGCCCCCCGGGGCGTCGTCGGCAGCGGCGGCATCCATGGCGATGCCGAAATCGATGATCTTGGGCAGCGGCTGGCCGTCGACCGCGGCGACCAGGATGTTGCCCGGCTTCAGGTCGCGATGGATGACGCCCTTCTGGTGCGCGTGCTGCACGCCTTCGGCGGCCTTGGCCAGCAGCTCGACGCGCTGGCGCAGGTCGACCCGGTGCTGGTCGCACCAGGCGGAGATCGGCTGCCCGTGGATGTACTCCATCACCAGCCAGGCGCGGCCGTCGGCATCGATGCCGGCGTCGTGGATCTGCGCGATGGCCGGGTGCTGCATCTGCGCCAGCAGGCGGCACTCGTATTCGAAATGCCGGTGGCGGCGCTCGTCCAGCGCGGTGGCACGCACCAGCTTGAGCGCAACCTGGCGCTCGTAGGCGCCATCGGCGCGCCGCGCCAGGTACACCCGGCCCATGCCACCGGCGCCGATCATCCGTTCCACCGCCCATGGCCCGAACCGCGTGCCCGGCATCACCTCGGCCTCGCTGGCCTGGGCCGCCACCTTGACCGCCTCGCGCAGCGGCGCGTGCAGGCGCGTGGGATCGGTATCGGCGGCCAGCAGCGCCAGCAGTTCGCGCTGCAGCTCCGGATCGTCACCGGTCTGCGCGTGGATGAAAGTGATCCGTTCGGCCTCGGGCAGTTCGGTGGCGCGGTGGAACAGATCGGTAAGGCGCTGCCAGGCGTCGGTGTTCAACAGCGCCTCGCATGCCGGCGGCGGGCTGCCGTCGCTATCGCGGACGGCGCGCGGCCCGGGCGTCGTGCCTGGGTGGCCGTGTCCTGACGTGGCGCCCGCATCTCCATGGGGGGCCGATGATACACGCCCACCCGGCGCCGATCCGCCGGGTCGCGGCGGGCGCGCCGCACGGGTTCTTCAGCGCTTGCGGCCCGGCCCCAGCTTGCGCGTCAGCGTGTTGCGGCCGACGCCGAGCCGCGCCGCGGCATCGCCGCGGTGGCCGTCGGTGGCGGCCAACGCCGCGTCGAGCAGCACCGCCTCCATGCGCTCGCGCACTTCGGCGTGCAGGCCGCTGGCGCCCTCGGCCAGGCGTTGCCGCGCCCACTGCGCCAGCGCCTGGTCCCATTGCCCGGGCGCCGCCGCGGCCGCGCCGGGGCGGGCACGGCCACCACGGGCCAGCGCCGCCTGCACGTCGGCCGCGGAAATGGTGTCGGCCACCGCCAGTGCCGCCAGCCGCCAGCACACGTTTTCCAGTTCGCGCACGTTGCCGGGCCAGTCGTGCTGGCGCAGGGCCTGCAGGGCGGCGGCGGACAGGCGCTTGGGCGGCATGTCCAGCCGCCGCGCGGCGTTGCCCAGGAACGTCGCGGTGAGCGTGACCACGTCGTCCAGGCGTTCGCGCAGCGGCGGCAGCCACAGCCGCACCATGTCCAGCCGGTGCAGCAGGTCGGCGCGGAAGCGGCCCTGCTCGACCAGTGCCTCCAGGTCCTGGTGGGTGGCGGCGACCACGCGCACGTCGACATGGATCAGTTCGCGCCCGCCGACGCGGAAGAACTCGCCTTCGGCCAGTACCCGCAGCAGCCGCGTCTGCAGCGGCAGCGGCATGTCGCCGATCTCGTCCAGGAACAGGGTGCCGCCATGCGCCTGCTCGAAGCGGCCGATGTGGCGCCTGGCCGCGCCGGTGAAGGCACCGGCCTCGTGGCCGAACAGTTCGCTCTCCAGCAGCTCGGCGGGAATGGCGGCGGTGTTGAGCGCGACGAACGGGCCGCGCGCGCGCGGCGATTCACGGTGCAGCGCGTTGGCCACCAGCTCCTTGCCGGTGCCGGTCTCGCCGTTGATCAGCACCGACAGTGGCGCCTGCGCCAGTCGCCCGATGGCGCGGAACAGCGCGCGCATGGCCGGGGTGTCGCCGATCAGCTGCGGCGCGTCGTCGCCCGCCGCCGGCGCCGGCACCGGTGCCGCGTCCACGCGCGGCTCCGGTTCGGGCAGCGCGCGCCGCGCCAGCTCCACCGCGTCATCCAGGTCGAACGGCTTGGACAGGAACTCATGCGCGCCGCCACGGAACGCACCGGCGGTGCTGGCCACGTCGGTGTAGGCCGACATCACGATCACCGGCAGCTGCGGGTGCGCGGCCTTGAGCTTTTCCAGCAGCACCAGCCCGTCGTCGCCGGGCATGCGCACGTCGGTGAACAGCAGGTCGGGCGCCGGCTGCCGCGCCAGCGCGGCCAGTGCCGTGGCGGCGCTGTCGAAGCCCTCCACCGCGTAGCCGGCGTCGCGCAATGCGGTACTCAGGACGAAGCGCACCGCGCGGTCGTCGTCGACCACCCAGATCGTCGCCGCCGGGGGGGACACGTCAGCCATCGGCCACCTCCTTTTCCTCGCTGGCGACCGGCAACGGCAGCAGCAGGGTGAACACGGTGTGCCCGGGACGCGAGCGGAAGCTCAGGGTGCCGCGGTGCTCGCGCGCCACCTGCTGGGCCAGTGCCAGGCCGAGCCCGGTGCCTTCGGCGCGGCCGCTGACCAGCGGCAGGAACAGGTGTTCGGCCAGGTCCTCGGGCACGCCGCGCCCGTCGTCGGCCACTTCCAGCCGCAGCGCCAGCGGCGAGGCGTGTTCGGCGGTGCGCACGCCGTGTTCGACCCGGGTACGCAGCACGATGCGGGTGGCGCCGGCCTGGATCGCATTGCGCACCAGGTTGAGCAGGGCCTGGGTCAGGCGGTCGGCGTCGCCGGCGAACTCGGGAATGCTGGGGTCGTAATCGCGCTGCAGCTGCAGGGTCCAGCCGGCCTCGTTCTCGGCCAGGCGCAGCACCCGCTCGAGCGCGGCATGGATGTTGAGCGGCGCGTGCGGCCGCTGCGGTGCCGGTGACAGCAATTGTTCGAGCAGGGTGTTGAGGCGTTCGATCTCCGCGCCGATCAGTTCGATCAGCTCGCCCTCCGCCGCATCGCGGTTGCCGGCACGGCGCGCCAGCAGCTGCGCCGCGCCCTTGAGCCCGGCCAGTGGGTTGCGCAGCTCGTGGGCCAGGCCCTTGAGCGCCGCGCTGAAGGCGCCGGGCAGCACCTGCGCCGGATCGGGCGCGGCGAACTCGTCCACCGGGTGCGCTTCCAGCAGCCAGCCGCCGGCGTCCAGCGCGGTCAGCCAGCCCTCGGCGAACCGCGAGCGCTCGCCCGGCAGGGCCAGTGCCAGCCGCGGCAGGCGCATGGCATCGACGCCGTCCCAGCCCTGTGCCAGGCGCTCGGCGAGGTCGTCGCCCTGGCTCTCCAGCGATGCCAGCGGCTGCCCCAGCAGGCGCCGCACGCTGACCCCCAGCCAGCGGCAGAACGCCGGGTTCGCGCCGGCGATGCGGCCGTCCGCCGCGGTCCACACCAGCGGCGTGGCCAACAGCTCGGCGGGGGGCGGGAGGGCGGTGTCGTGCATTGCACCAATGTAGTGCAAAGGCGCCTGCCGTGCCGACTGCGACGGGGCCGGCGGCGTGCAGCCGTCCGGCCCGTCGCGCTCAGGCCTCGTAGGCCGATTCGCCATGGGTACTGATGTCCAGGCCGGTGCGCTCGGCTTCCTCGCTCACGCGCAGGCCGACCAGCGCGCGCACCACCAGCAGGACCGCCGCGGTGACCGCCGCGCTCCACAGCACGGTGAAGCCGACACTGACCGCCTGCACCCACAACTGATGGGCAATATCCAGGCCCGCCTTGGTGCCGCCCAGCGACTGCGCACTGAACACGCCGGTCAGCAGCGCGCCGACGATGCCGCCGACACCGTGCACGCCGAAGACGTCGGCGGTGTCGTCCGCCCGCAGCAGGCGCTTCAGGCCTGTGACGCCCCATACGCAGAGCATGCCGGTGACCAGGCCGATCACGATCGCGCCCAGCGGCCCCACCGTGCCGCAGGCCGGCGTCACCCCGACCAGGCCGGCGACCGCGCCCGAGGCCGCGCCCAGTGCCGAGGGGTGGCCCTTGGTCACCGCCTCCACCAGCGTCCAGCCCAGTACCGCGGCGGCGGTGGCCAGCAGGGTGTTGATGAACGCCAGCGACGCCACGCTGTCGGCCGCCGCCGCCGAGCCGGCGTTGAAGCCGAACCAGCCCACCCACAGCAGCATCGCGCCGAGCCAGGTCAGCGGCAGGTTGTGCGGCTTCAACGCCACGTGCCCATAACCCAGGCGCTTGCCGACGAACCACGCCGCCACCAGCCCGGCGACGCCGGCATTGATGTGGACCACGGTGCCGCCGGCGAAGTCGATGGCGCCCATCGCCCCCAGCCAGCCGCCCCCCCAGACGCTGTGCGCCATCGGCAGGTAGCCCAGGGTGAACCACAGCGCCGAGAACAGCAGCACCGCGCGGAAGCGGATGCGTTCGGCGAAGGCGCCGACGATCAGCGCGGTGGTGATGCCGGCGAAGGTGGACTGGAATGCCACGAACAGGTAATCCGGCAGGCCGGCGATGGGGGTGCCCCCCACCGAGTCCGGGGTGAAGCCGTGCAGGAAGGCGAACCGGGTGAACGAGCCGAACAGCGCGTTGCCCTCGCTGAACACCGCGCTGTAGCCGTAGCCGACCCACAGCAGCAGTACCAGCGAGAACACCACCAGCACCTGGCTCAGCACCGACAGCACGTTCTTGGCGCGCACCAGGCCGCCGTAGAACAGCGCCAGCCCGGGCACCACCATCATCAGCACCAGCAGCGTGGAGGTGAGCATCCAGGCCACGTCGCCGCGGTCGAACGCCGGCGCGGCCGGCTGCGCGCTGGCTGCGAGCGGAAGCAGCGCCAGCGCCAGGCCGGCGAGCGTGGGCGACGGGCACAGACCACCGAGCCGGGCCCTGGGCCCGGTGAAAAATTGCGTTCGCATTGTCGACTCCGGTTGTGGGGGAAGCAGCCGGCGACCGGGCCCGTGCTGGCGGCTGGCCGCCACGGAGCCGGGCGTCAGCGGGTCTTCAGAGCGCGTCGGCGCCTGTCTCGCCGGTGCGGATGCGCACCACCTGCTCGAGCGGGGTGACGAAGATCTTGCCGTCGCCGATCTTGCCGGTGCCGGCGGCCGCCTGCAGGGTTTCGATCACCGCCTCGACGTTGTCGTCGGTGACCGCGGTTTCGATGCGGATCTTGGGCAGGAAATCGACCACGTACTCGGCACCGCGGTACAGCTCGGTGTGGCCCTTCTGGCGGCCGAAGCCCTTGACCTCGGTGACGGTGATGCCGGACACGCCGGCCGCGCCGAGGGCCTCGCGGACCTCGTCGAGCTTGAACGGGCGGATGATGGCGGAGATCAGTTTCATGCGCAGGTCCCGATGTGGAGGAGACCGGCCGCCGCGGGCCGGCATCGTGTCATCCAGCGGCCATGCAACGGCCGCTGGCGGTGCGCCGGATGCGCCGCGCGGCGGTGAGGCCTGGCCCACGCGACGCGTTTCCGGGTTCTCTTGCCACTGCCTGATAGTGCCGGGTTTGCCGCCGGGGGCGGCGATGGCGAAAGCGGGAGGGGAGGGACTTTGCCATCGCCGCCGTTGCCGGCGGCAAGGGGGTGCGGCGGCCGCGCGCAGGCGGCCGCCCGGCATCAGCTGGCGTAGTACAGCTGGTATTCCAGCGGATGGGTGGCGGCGCGGAACGCGGTCACTTCCTTCATCTTCAGCGCGATGTAGGCGTCGATGAAGTCGTCGCTCATCACCCCGCCGGCCTTGAGGAACTCGCGGTCCTTGTCCAGCGCTTCCAGTGCCTGGTCCAGCGAGGAGCAGACCTGCGGGATCAGCTTCTCTTCCTCCGGCGGCAGGTCGTACAGGTCCTTGTCCGAAGGAGCACCGGGGTCGATCTGGTTACGGATGCCGTCCAGGCCGGCCATCATCAGCGCGGTGAAGGTCAGGTAGCCGGACTGGATCGGGTCGGGGAAACGCATCTCGATGCGCCGCGCCTTCGGGTTGGACACCCACGGGATGCGGCACGATGCCGAGCGGTTGCGCGCCGAGTAGGCCAGCATCACCGGTGCCTCGAAGCCGGGCACCAGGCGCTTGTAGCTGTTGGTGCCCGAGTTGCTGAAGGCGTTGATGGCGCGGGCGTGCTTGAAGATGCCGCCGATGTACCACAGCGCCATCTGCGACAGGCCGCCGTAGCCGTCGCCGGAGAACAGGTTCTTGCCCTCCTTGGCCAGCGACTGGTGCACGTGCATGCCGCTGCCGTTGTCGCCGACCAGCGGCTTGGGCATGAAGGTCACGGTCTTGCCGTTGCGGTGCGCCACGTTCTTGATGACGTGCTTCATCCGCTGCAGTTCGTCGGCCTTGGTCACCAGGGTGTTGAACTTGGCACCGATCTCGCACTGGCCGGCGTTGGCCACTTCGTGGTGGTGCACCTCGACCTCGATGCCGACCTGCGTCAGCACCTTGCACATCTCGGCGCGGATGTCGTGCAGCGAATCGGTCGGCGGCACCGGGAAGTAGCCGCCCTTGACGGTCGGACGGTAGCCGCTGTTGGCGCCGTCATAGTGCTTGCCGGTGTTCCAGGCGCCTTCCTCGGAGTTGATCTTGAAGAAGGTGTGGCCCATGTCGTTGGCGAACTGGACCGAGTCGAAGATGAAGAATTCCGGTTCCGGGCCGAAGAACGCCAGGTCGGCGATGCCCGAGGACTTCAGGTAGGCCTCGGCGCGCTTGGCGATGCCGCGCGGGCAACGGCCATAGCCCTGCATGGTGGCCGGGTCGAGCACGTCGCAGGTCAGCACCAGGGTCGGGTCGGCGTAGAACGGGTCGACGTAGGCGCTGGCCGGGTCCGGCATCAGCACCATGTCCGATTCGGCGATGCCCTTCCAGCCGGCGATCGAGCTGCCGTCGAACATCTTGCCTTCCTCGAACAGCGACGGCTCGACGATGGAGACCGGGAAGGTCACGTGCTGCTCGATGCCGCGCATGTCGACGAAACGCAGATCGACGAACTCGATCTGGTTGTCCTTGATGAGCTTCTCGATATTTTCCAGGGACATCGGGCAAAACCTCGGTGGAAGTGGCGTGCGCTGTCTACAGCAACTCGCGTGCCAACTTCCGCAGGCAGGCAACTCCTTGTTTTCAAAGCGTTGCGTTGGCCTGCGCCTGGTCGTGATGCACCAACATGGTGCATTTCAGCCAGTCACGCACCAGACAAGTGCATGGCCGGCGATGCTCTATCCTTTGCCGGTCATTCGCCCGTCCACGCTCATGTCCGACCCGATTTCCGCTCTGCTGCTTGGCATCCTCGAAGGCCTCACCGAATTCCTCCCCGTTTCCAGTACCGGCCACCTGCTGATCGCCGAACGCTGGCTGGGCGCCCGCTCGGACTTCTTCAACATCGTCATCCAGGCCGGCGCCATCCTCTCCGTCGCCCTGGTGTTCCGGCAGCGGCTGTGGTCGCTGGCCACCGGCCTGGGCGACCCCGGCAACCGCGATTACGTGCTGAAGCTGGCCACCGCGTTCCTGGTGACCGCGCTGGTCGGCCTGCCGGTACGGCTGGCCGGCTGGCAGTTGCCGGAGACCGTCACCCCGGTGGCCTGGGCGCTGGTGTTCGGCGGCGTGTGGATGCTGCTGGCCGAAGGCTTCGCCGCGCGCCTGCCCGACCGCGACAGCGTCACCTGGAAGGTCGCCGTCGGCGTCGGCCTGGCGCAGGTGGTGGCCGGTGTATTCCCCGGCACCTCGCGCTCGGCCGCGGCGATCTTCCTGGCCATGCTGCTGGGCCTGAGCCGGCGCGCTGCCGCCGCCGAGTTCGTGTTCCTGGTCGGGATCCCGACCATGTTCGCCGCCAGCGGCTACGCGTTCTTCGAGCTGGCCCGCCATGGCCAGCTCGCGCACGAGGCGTGGAGCGACGTTGGCATCGCCTTCGCCGCCGCGGTGGTGACCGGTTTCGTCGTGGTGAAGTGGCTGCTGGGCTACATCAAGCACCATCGCTTCACGGGCTTCGCGGTATACAGGTTGGCCTTGGGCGCCGCATTGCTGCTGTTCCTGCCTGCTGGACACTGAATGCGGATAGCCGCCGATAACCCCGGCGGCCAGCGTCATGCGTTCTGCCCTCCGTCCTTTCCACCTGCTTCCCGAAGGAGTTCCCGATGAAGCGCATCCTGCTGCTGGCCCTGCCCGTCGCCCTGATGGCCGCCTGCAACAAACCCGCCTCCAGCGACGCCCCGGCCGCTGCCAACCCGCCCGCGGCCAGCACCGCAGCGGCCGCTGCCCCTGCCCCGGTGGACGGCAAGCAGCTGGGCGCCAACCACTGGGTGCTCGACACCGCCACTGACAGCGCCGGCAAGCGCATCGATGCCTTGTTCGCGCGCGCCGACAAGCCGGTCACCCTGGACTTCGCCGATGGCCGCCTGGCGGTGGACAACACCTGCAACCGCATGGGCGGGGGCTACACCCTGGCCGGCGACCAGCTCAGCGTCGCGCGCCTGGCGTCGACGATGATGGCCTGCGCCGACCCGGCACTGATGGCGCTGGACCAGGCCGTGGGCAGCCGCCTGGAAGGCACGCTGAAGATCGGCCAGCCCGACGCCTCCACGCTGGTGCTGACCAACGCCGCCGGCGACGTGCTGCGCTTCCGCGGCGAACCGACCGCCGAGACCCGTTACGGCGGCCCCGGTGAAACCGTGTTCCTCGAGGTGGACGCGCATACCCAGCCGTGCCCGCACCCGTTGATCCGCGACAAGCAGTGCCTGCAGGTGCGCGAGGTGCAGTACGACGACAAGGGCCTGGAGCAGGGCAAGCGCGGCGCGTTCGCCAACTTCTACGACGGCATCGAGGGCTACAGCCACCAGGAGGGCGTGCGCAACGTGCTGCGGGTCAAGCGCTATGCGGTGAAGAACCCGCCGGCCGACGCGTCTTCGCAGGCCTACGTGCTGGACATGGTGGTCAGCTCGGAAACGGTGAAGAAGTAACCGCGCTGCGCCACACCCCGGAAACGACGAAGGGCGCCGCGCGGCGCCCTTCTTCCTGGTCCCGTGGGGTCACGCCAAGGCCGGGTTGAGCGTGTAGGTGCCATGCAGCGCCGCTTCGGCCAGCACGTGGCCGTGCATGGCGCGGTACACGTCAGCGGCGCTGAAATCGCCTTGCACCGGCAGCCGTTCCACGTCCAGCGCGAACAGGCGGAAGAAATAACGGTGCACGCGCTCGTCGTTGAACGGCGGGTACGGGCCGTCGTAGCCACGGTAGACCCCGGCCAGCTCCGGATTGCCGGCGAACCAGGCGGTGTAGTCGTTCACGCCCTGGCGCGCGCCTTCCGGCCCCGGTGGTGGCTGCTTGCCTCGCGCGCTGAAACCATCGCTGCAGCTGCCCGCCGCGATCTCGCGCAGCGACGCGGGAATGTCCACCATCACCCAGTGGATGAAGTCGCCGCGCGGCTGCGCCAGCGGAATGCTCACGTCGTCGCGGCCGACCAGTTCCGGCACGGTCGGGACATCCGGGTCCACACATACAAGCGCGAACGAGCGCGTGCCTGCCGGCACCTCGCTCCACGCCAGCTGTGGGTTGCGGTTGCCGGCGAAGCCGCTGGCGTCGCCGGCGGCGAATGCGGCCGGGATCGGCCGACCATTGTCGAAACTCTGGCTGCTCAGTTTCATTGTCTTCTCCTCTGGGGTGGGGCGCCGGCCATGCCGGCGCCTGCCGCTACGGGGGAACCGGATGCTCAGGCCTCGGGGTAGCCCAGGCGCGCGGCGACCGGCGCCAGGTGCGCGAACTCGGCCGCCAGCACCTGCGCGTAGCGGCGCCAGTGGCCGGCCTCGATGGTGGCCGGGCCAAGGCTGCGCACCGGCGGGAAGCGCAGCCCGAAGGCCTGCTCCAGCAGCGCGCCCATCGCCGCCGGGTCGTTGACCGCGGCGTCGATGCGCAGGATCAGATGGGTATACAGGTCCTGTTCGTTGAGGTCGGCCACCTGTTCCAGCACCCGCGCCAGCCAGCGCGCGGCCTCGTCGGCCGAGGTCAGCGCGAGCGGCGCCGGCGCGCCCAGCGCCAGCCATTCGACCAGCATGTCGCGCGGGTCGCGCACCGCAACCACCAGGCGGCCCTCCGGCAGCTGCGGGCGCAGCGCCCACAGCAGGGCGTTGTCCCACCACAGCAGCCAGTCGATCACGTTGCCATCGGCAATGCCGCGCGCCGGCAGGGCGTCGCGCCACTGCTGCACGAACTGCGCCGGGCTCAGGGTGTCGTCGGCCAGGTGCTGCAGGGTATGGAAGTTCTGGAAGGCATCGTCCGGCGGGTTCGGGCCGAAGCGGTCGCCACGCAGCACCTGGCTGCCGGCGGCCATCACCGACACCACGCGCTCCACGCCCGAGCCCGGGGCGCCCCACACGAACAGCGGGCGCAGCGGGTTGTCCTGGGCGACTTCGCCCAGCGCCGGCCATTGCGCCGGGGCCTTGGCCTGCGGCGGCAGCGGCAGGCGCGACGGCGCCAGTTCAGCGTGCAGGCGCAGCCAGGTGGCCAGCGCCGCGGCCGGCTCGTTGGCCCGGTCCTGCACCGCGCCCAGCCAGACCCGCAGTTCCGGACGCGCGGCTTCCGGGGCGTTGTCGATCAACGCCTGGACGTGGGCGATGGCCGCGGCCGGCTCGCGCGCCAGCAACGCCTCGACGATGCGCTGTTCGCCGCTGACGCGGCCCGGCTCCAGCGCGACGATGCGCCGCGCCACGGCCTCGGCGGCGTCCGCTTCCCCGTTCATGTCGTGCAGGCGCATGCGCGCTTCCAGCGCCGGCAGGTGGTCGGGCATCGCCGCCAGCCAGCGTTCGACCACCTCCACCGCTTCCGGGCTGCCGACCGGTGCCACCGCCAGCCGCGCCAGCCACAGGTCGTGCAGCTGCGGGTGCACGTCCAGCGTCGCGTCCAGGTCGGCGCGCGCCTCGTCCTCGCGGCCAAGCCGCTGCCAGGCCACAAGCAGCATCTGCAACGTGGCGCGGTCGCCGGGCAGTTCCGCCAGCAGCGGGCGCAGGTACTCCAGCGCCTGCAGCGGCTGGCCCGAGGCCAGTTCCAGCTCGCCGGCCAGGCGGCGCATGCCCGGGCTGTCGCCTTCCGCGGTGGCCAGCACCTGGCGCATCACCTCGGCGGCACGGTCGGCATGGCCCTGGCGCAGCGCCAGCTGCACCAGCAGGCCGCGCAGGGCGTGGTTGGACGGGTTCAGCTCCAGCACGCGCCGGAACGCCTGCTCGGCGAAGGCCAGCAGGTCCTTGGCCAGATAGGCGAAGCCCAACGCGTAGAGCACGCGCGGGTCGTCGGGCAGGCGCTGGCTGGCGGCCGACAGGACCGCCAGCGCGCGGTCGGCGTCACCGCGGCGCAGCGCGACCATGCCTTCGATCGCGCCCAGCTCCGGGCTGTCCGGCTCGACCCGCGCGGCCATGCGGCCCAGGCGCTCGGCCTCGTCGATGTCCTCGCGCGCCAGCGCCAGGTGCGCCTGCATCAGGTAGGCGGAAAATTCGTTGGGGTTGAGCGCGGTGGTGCGCTCCAGCGCCTGCCCGGCGTCATCGATGCGGCGCTGGGCCAGCAACAGGCCGGCATGCTGCAGGTGCAGGTCGGCATCGTCCGGCGCCAGGGCCAGGGCCTGCTCCAGGCTGGCCTGGGCGGCGTCGGCATCGCCGCGCTGCTGGAGGGCCAGCGCCAGCCAGCGGTGGGCCTGCGGTTGCTGCGGTTCGGCGGCGACCCATTCGCGGGCCGTGGCCACGGCTTCGTCGGTGGCGTTGCGGCGCAGGGCGTTGATGATCGTGTCTTGCATGGCGGTCCGGCGTAAGCGCAAAACGCCATTGTAGCCGGGCCGTGGCGCGCCCCCGCCGGCAGCGCCAGCGGCGGCTCAGGCGCCAAGCGCGGGCACCGCCCCCTGCGCTGCCGGGCGCACGCCCACCGCGGCGGCCAGCCGTTGCGCCACCCAGCGCTCGGAAAAGCCATCGCCACGCAGGTTCTCTATGAAGCCGCAGTGGCCACCCCAGCGCGCGATCTCCAGCCGTGCGTGCGCCGGCAGGCGCCAGTGGCGGAAGGAGGTGAACGGAATCACCGGATCATCGCGCGCCATCAGGATGTCGGCCGGCACCTCCAGCGCGGACAGGCGCGGGCCGGCGATGGAGTAGCCGTCGAAATAGTCCTGCAGCGTGGCGAAGCCGGTATGCCGCTCCACCAGCCAGCCGGTCAGCGCGCGGATCCCCAGCTTCAGCACCGCGTCGTCGCAGTCGGCCAGCTCCGGGAACAGAGCGCGCTTGCGCCGCAGCGAGCCGGTCCACTTGCGGCGGAAGTACCAGTCGTACATCGCCGGGCCGCGTTCGATGCTGTCCATGGTCTGCGCCGGTTCCAGCACCGGGCACACCGAGGCCACGTGGCGCAGCGGCACGCCGGCGGCGGGCGCGTGCAGGGCCAGGCGCAATGCGAAGTTGCCGCCCAGCGAATACCCCGCCGCGACCAGCGGCAGGCCGGGAAAGCGGCGGGCCACGTCGCCGGTGGCATGCACCACCTCGCCGATGCGGCAGGAATGGAAGATCCCCGGGTTGAGGTGGTGGGTGTTGCCGTGGTCGCGGAAGTTCAGCCGCACCACCTCGAAGCCCTGCTCGAGCATCCGCGCGGCGGTCATGCGCATGTAGCTGGACTCGGCGCTGCCCTCCCAGCCGTGCAGCAGCAGCGCCAGGCCGACCGGCGCCGCCCTGCCCGGCAGGCGGCTGTGCCAGGCCTGCAGGCGCACGCCGTCGCCGCCGTCGAGGATCAGTTCGCGGGTGAGCGCGCCACTGGCCGCCAGCAGCTGCTGGCCGCGGCGCAGGCGCACCCCGCTGGATGCCAGCATCGACTGCAGGTGCGGATTGCGCAGCCACGGCGGCGGTTGGTAGTGGGCGACGCTCAACATGGCGGCCATGCTGCGCCCGTGCGCCGGTAGAGCGCGTGAACCCGCGCCGGCGGCCGGCCGCCGCTCACGGCTGTCCGGCGCTGCGGGAGGCGTGCCACCGCAACACGTCGTTACGGGCCTTCCATCGCCGCGATGATGCGCGCGCGCGAGGTCTCGGCGATGCGCCGGCGCCCTTCCAGGTCATGGCTGGCGACCGGCTCCAGGAAGTGCACTTCGGCGCGGCGCGCCGGTTCGCCGAGCAGGCGCAGGAAGTTGCCGAAGAAACTCTCGCCCGGCGCGAACGCGACCCGGGTCTGGGCATCGCCGCGCACGCCGTAGCGCAGGGCCACCGGCTGCACCGGCACGCCGGTTTCCACCGCCGCCTGGAAGATGCGCGCATGGAACGGGCCGACCTCGTGGCCGCCGCGGGTGCGCCCTTCCGGGAACACCGCCACCGGCCGGCCCTCGCGCAGCCGCTTGGCCATTTCCTCCATCACCCCGCCCAGCGACTCGGTGTTGCCGCGCTGGTGGTAGATGGTGTGGCCGCGGCTGGCGAGCCAGCCCACCAGCGGCCAGCCGGCGATCTCGCGCTTGGCCACGAAACCGACCATTTTCTGGCTGTGGATCATGCTGATGTCGACCCAGCCGACATGGTTGGCGACGAACAGCACCGCCCCCGGCAACGGCTGGCCGGTGCGCTGCAGGCGGAAGCCGAAGATCCACATCAGGCCGCCCGACCACCAGCGCACCACCTTGTGTTCCAGCGGATCGGTGGCCGCGCCGAGGCGGCCGAACGGCGGCGCCATCAGCAGCAGGATCAGCGGCAGGAAGATCACGACGTGGACCAGCAGCAACGGCACGCGGTACAGATAGCGGAACGCACGCGCCACGCTGCCCGGGCGGGCGGGACGGGGGGAAGTCATCCGCGCAAGATACCGGATGCGGTCCGGCTTCCGCCAGCACATGGCGACCGCCTGCCCGGCTCCTCACCCCGGGGCCCGGGCAACGCGGTATAAATCCGCTCACGCCTACAGGGGAGCGTGGACATGGAGCGGTTATCGCGGTCGCTGGCCGGGGACATGCTGCCGCTGTTGTCGGCGGCGCTGGAGCAGGTCGACAGCGGCGTGATCGTGTTCGATGGCCAGAACCGCATCGTGTACTTCAACAAGGCCATGGAAGCCCTGTCCGGCTGGTCGCGCGACGAAGTGGCGGGGCGCAACCTGGGCTTCCTGGCGCCGGCCGCCATGCGCGAGCGCTACGACAGCGATCTGCATCCGGGCGCGGCCAACCGCGTGCGCGAACTGGCCAGCCAGCCGCGCGACGTGCAGATGGTGCGCAAGGACGGCCAGACCCGCTGGATCAGCGTGTCGGTGGCCAGCACCCCCGCGACCGAGGGCCGGCTGCACATGGCATTCGTCCGCGACGTGACCACGCGGCGCCAGCGCCAGGAGCGCGAGCGGCTGCTGTCGCTGGGGTTCGACGAGACCCAGAGCGCGGTGCTGATCACCGACGCCCGCGGCCGCGTGGTGCATCTGAACAAGGGCTTCTGCCGGCTGTTCGGGTTCGATGCCAGCCAGGTCCTGCGCCGCCACGTCGCCACGCTGCTGGTGCCCGACCGCGCCCGGCGCCGCACCACCCTGGCCCAGGCCGCGCGCCTGCTGGCCGGCGAGCCGGTGTGCTGCGACGAACGCGTGGCCTGCCACGACGGCCGTCCGCTGTGGTGCGCGATCAGCATCAACCCGATCTTCGACGACTACGGCACCCTGGCCAACCTGGTCATCGTGCTGATGGACATCACCCACACCAAGGTGCACGAGGTGCTGCAGCACCGGATGCTGGACGCGCTGGTGCGCGAGGTTCCCACCAGCGAGGTGATGCAGATGATGTGCCGCGACGTCGAGCAGATCGCACCGCAGGTGCTGTGCTCGGTGCTGCGGGTGGAGGACGGGCGCCTGCGCACGCTGGCCGCGCCGAGCCTGCCCGAGGCCTACACCCGGCAGGTGGACGGCATCCCGGTCGGTCCGGGGGTCGGCTGCTGCGGTACCGCCGCGCATACCGGGCAGATGGTGGTGGCGCGCGACATCGCGCTGGACCCCAACTGGCAGGGCATCAGCCACATGGCGCTGGAGCACGGGCTGGCGGCCTGCTGGTCCACCCCGATCAAGGCCAGCGACGGCCGCGTGCTGGGTACGTTCGCCTTCTACTACCGCCGCCCGCACGACCCGGATGCCTTCCACCGGCGGCTGGTGGACGTCATCGTGCACCTGTGCGCGCTGGCGCTGGAGCGCGAGGAGGCGCGCAACCGCATCCGCCGGCTGGCGTTCTACGACGATCTCACCGGCCTGCCCAACCGCAACCTGCTGCATGCCCAGGCCGACCAGGCGATCGCCGCGGCGGCCGCCGCCGAGCAGGCGCTGGCGGTGCTGTTCATCGACCTGGACCGCTTCAAGCAGATCAACGACTCGTTCGGCCACCCCGGCGGCGACCAGCTGTTGCGCGTGGTCTCGCGCCGGCTGCAGGAAGAGGCCGGGCCGGGGGACATCGTCGGCCGCCTGTCCGGCGACGAGTTCGTGATGGTGCTCACCCTGTGCGATGCGCACTCCGCCGGCGAGCGCACCGAACGCATCCTGCGCCGGCTGTCGCTGCCGCTGCCGCTGGACGACGTGCAGATCCGGCCGTCGGCCAGCGTCGGCATCAGCATGTTCCCGCACGACGGCCACGACACCGAAACCCTGCTGCACCATGCCGACGTGGCCATGTACCAGGCCAAGAACAGCGGCCGCAACGGCGCGCGGTTCTACTCGCGCGAGATGGACCACAACGCGCAGGAGCGGCTGGCGCTGGAGACCGCGCTGCGCGAAGCGGTCGAGCAGCGCCAGCTGCACCTGCATTACCAGCCGCAGGTGGGCATCGGCGACGGCCGCCTGCGCGGGGTGGAGGCGCTGGCGCGCTGGCGGCACCCGCGCCTGGGCGACGTGCCGCCGATGCAGTTCATCCCGCTGGCCGAGGAATGCGGGCTGATCGGCGACATCGGCCACTGGGTGCTGGAACAAGCCTGCGCGCAGCTGGCGCACTGGCGGCGCACCGGGCTGGAGGTGCCGTCGGTGGCGGTGAACCTGTCGCCGACCGACTTCCACGACCTGGACCTGCCGCTGCGGATCGAACAGGTACTGCGGCGCGAAGGACTGCTGCCGGGCGACCTGAAGGTGGAGATCACCGAGGACGTGCTGCTGGATACCGACCCCAGCACCCTGCGCACGCTGCACGCGGTGCATGCACTGGGCGTGCGCCTGTCGATGGATGATTTCGGCACCGGCTATTCCAGCCTGAGCTACCTGCGCCTGCTGCCGATCAGCGAACTCAAGCTGGATCGCAGCTTCGTGCGTGGCATCGAGAACGACGAAGTGGCCAGCGCCCTGACCCGCGCCATCGCCCACATCGGCCAGAGCCTGCGGCTGACGGTGGTCGCCGAAGGCGTGGAAAGCGGCGAACAGCTGCGCCTGCTCGGCGAACAGGGCTACG
This sequence comes from Stenotrophomonas sp. Y-13, assembly GCF_046267925.1. Lineage (NCBI taxonomy): Bacteria > Pseudomonadati > Pseudomonadota > Gammaproteobacteria > Lysobacterales > Lysobacteraceae > Stenotrophomonas > Stenotrophomonas sp. Y-13. The sequence goes on along the minus strand of NZ_CP176501.1, from coordinate 119,511 downwards.
GCATCGCCCAGGGCTACCACTTCACCCCGGCGCTGCCCGCGCACGAGCTGGACAGCTGGATCCGCGAGCATCTGCCGGCCGCCGCGTTCGCGCACGCATGAGCCGGGGCGCGCCGGGGCCCGGCATGCCTGCGCTCAGGCCGGTACCACCGCCAGGGTCAGGCGCGAGACGCACACCGGCTTGCCGGCCTCGTTGTCGATGCGGATCTCCCAGACCTGGGTGGTGCGCCCGACATGCAGCGCGCGCGCGGTGCCGGTGACCATGCCACTGCGCGCCGCACGCAGGTGGTTGGCGTTGATCTCCAGCCCCACGCAGACCTGGCTGGCGGTGTCCACGCACAGGTTGCCGGCGCTGCTGCCCAGGGTTTCGGCCAGCACCACCGAGGCGCCGCCGTGCAGCAGTCCGTAGGGCTGGCGGGTGCGTTCGTCCACCGGCATGGTCGCCTGCAGCCAGTCGTCACCGGCCGCGGTGAAGACGATGCCGAGGTGCTCGATCAGCGTGCCCCGGCTGAGGCGATTGAGTTCGTCCAGTGAAACGGGGGCGCGGAAAGCCATGGCGATGACCGGTGTGGGGGCAGGCCAGTTTACGGTGCCGCGCGCGGGCCGGGCTCAGGCGAACAGATCGTCCTGCGGCGGCGGATAGCGCAAGCGGCCATCGACCACGCGTGCGCTGGCGGTGAGCACGTGCGGTCGCGTCGGGCCGGCATCGAGGATGTGCCGCACCGGGATGCCGCGCACGCTGAGCAGATCGGCGATCAACCGGCGGTGGCAGCGCCACCACGGTGCTTCGGCGCACATCAGCGCGGTGCGGCGGCGCGCGGCCAGTTCCAGCAGCCGCGCCAGCCCGTCGGCGAACTCGGTGCTGTCCAGGTGGTCGGCGTAGCCCTGGAAGGCGGCGTTGCGCCAGGCCCCGTTGGGCGAGCCGGGTCGCGCACGGCGACGCCCGCCCAGCTGCGGCAGCCACAGGTAATCGATCCCCGCCGCCGGAAGCGCGTGCGCCAGCGTCCCGCCGGCAAACCAGGGATGGCGCCGCGAACCCGGGAAGCGGCGCACGTCGGCCACGGCCTGGATGCCGTGCCCGCCCAGCAGCGCGAGGAAATCCTCCCGGCTGCGGGTGGAATGGCCGATGGTCCAGAGCGTCACGGCGCCTTCCATGTCAGCCGATCTTCTCCGGTGTCATGCCGCGGGCATGCGCCCGGACGACACGGCCGGCGACGCGGCCGGCTTCGGAGTTCCAGCGCACGGGGTCGCCGCGCTGGAAGGCGCTGCCCATCGGCATCCTCGGTGCAGGCAGGGCGACGGCCATTGCAACCGAGGCCACGTCCACGCGCCGTGTGCGCGCTACAGGATCGGTACCAGCCCCGCGCCGAACGCGGTCAGCATGCGCACCAGCAACCACTTGGGGCCGACGTCGACCTCGGGGAAGTCGCCCACCGGCACGTAGCAGCGGCGGAAATCCGGGTCGTGCCGCGACAGCGGCAGCGGGCACTCCGGCCCGGGCTGGAAGGCGTAGTTGGTGGCGTAGCGCCACGGCCACACGTCGAGCACGGGCAGTGCCTCGGACGCCTTGCCCAGGCTGTAGTTCAGGCCCGACAGCACCGGCGCCTTCTCGCGCGGCGCCACCACCCAGGCATTGTCCGGCGCGATGTCGCGCAGGATGCTCTGCGCCAGCCGCTCGGCGAACACCGGGTCGTCGATGATCACCGCGCCCTCGGTGTTGTAGTTCTCGCTGCGCGGGTCGAAGTTGTGGGTACCGACCACGCCGATGCGGCGGTCCACCACCAGCGATTTGGCATGCAGGCCCATGCGCGCGCCGCGGCGGGTGACCGGCAGCGGGCGGTTGGCCGCCTTGCTGCCGAGGAACGAGGGCCGGGTCTCGGTGCGCAGCACCTCGCGCTCGACCTCGCTGCCGTCGGCGCCGGCGCGACGCCCGGAACCGCTGCCGCGCACGTTGCTGCCGGCCGCGCTCGCCCCGATCAGGCGGTGCGGCGGCGGTGGCAGCCCGGTCCCGTCCAGTGCCGAGGACAGCAGGTTGTCCGGGGCCACCGGCGGATCCAGCGGGAACGGCTTGTACTCGTAGATATCGAAGCCCAGCACGCGCAGGTTGCGGCGCTTGTACTTGTAGGCCATCGCATACACGATCGGGTTGTCGGTCGCCGCCAGGCTGTTGGTCGACACCACCACCCGTGGTGGTTGCGGGCGCGCGCGCAGGTCCTTGAACAGCTGCTGCGCTGGTTCGGACAGCACCAGGTACGGCGTCTGCAGCAGGACTTCGGACCGGGCGCCGGAGATCAACGTGTCCAGCCGCGGTTCGCTGGGGTTGGGCAGCGGGTCGCGGCGGTGCTTGCGCGGCAGGTCGGCGACATAGGCCACCGCGCGCACCGGCAGCGCGGTATCGACGAACGCCTCGGTGACGAACGCCGGGTCGGCCGCCTCCGCCGCGGCGCGCGCCACCCGCTCCGGGCGCATGAAATGCGCCGCCGGCATGTCCGGCACGCCATGCCGCAGCAGGGTGCGGCCGACATCGTTCAGGCGCTCGGCCGGCACGCTGCGCGGCGCGTCCCAGAAGGACTGGAAGTTGGCGGCCATCTCGCGCGCCTCGGGCCCGGCCACCACCACGTCGCGGTCGCGGAAGTTGTACTCGCGGTCCCAGTCGTAATAGTCGTCCTGGTAGTTGCGGCCGCCGACCACGCCGACCACCCCGTCCACCACCAGCAGCTTGTTGTGCATGCGCTGGTTGAAGCGGCGGAAGCAGCACAGCACGCTGCCGGCGTAATCGAAGTAGTTGAGCTTGGCCTTGCCGAACGTGGGGTTGTAGATGCGCAGCTCGAAGTTGGCGTGCGCGCCGGACAGCGCGGCGAGCATCTGCACGTCCGATATGGCCGAGAGCTGGTCGATCAGCACCCGCACCCGGACCCCGCGGCGGGCGGCGTCCAGCAGCGCGTCGATGATCATGCGCGCGCTGTCGTCGGTATCGAAGATATAGGTCTGCAGGTCGATGCTGCGGGCGGCGCTGTGGATCAGGTTGAGCCGCGCCACCAGCGACAACTCGCCCTCGTCGAGGATCGTGGCGTAGTGCCGCGGCGCGCCGGCGGCCGCCGAATCGGCCATGGCTTGGGCGCCAAGCGCGCGCAGCGGCGAATCCAGCGCGCAGCGATCGGCGCGGTCGCAGTCCAGCGCGGTGGGGCGGGCGGACACGGCGATGCCCTGCGCACGGTCGCGCTGCTGCGGCGACAGCGACGCGCAGCCGCCGGCCAGCACGGCCGCGCCGAGCAGCACCAGTCGCAGCAGCAGGTTCACGGCCGGGAAGCGCCCAGCAGGCGCGTACGCAATATGAAGGTCACACGGTCACCGAGGGCAAACTGCCAGCTGTCCATGCCGTAACGACCGCGCTGCACGGTACCCCGGCTTACCAGGTCGCAATCATAGCCCGGGCGGGCGCATTCCGGCGCCTCCAGGCGCAGCACCTCGCGCCGGCTGATACCACGGATGGTCAGCCGCCCCTGCACGCTGCCGCCGCGCTCGACGATGTCCGGTTCGTAGGGATCGGACTCGAACTCGACCAGCGGGTGCCGCTGCGCGTCGAAGAATTCCTCGCCGCGCATCCAGCCGGTGTAACGCGGCTTGCCGGGAATCTCGACGTACTGGGTGAACATGCGCAGGCGCACCTGGTGGCGGCCGTCGGGCAGCACCGTGATCCAGCCATCGAAACGCGGGAACTGGCCCTCGATCCGCTGCCCGAAGCGGGTGCGGATCTCGAAGCCGAAGCGCGAGTGGTCGGTATCGAACTGCAGCGGCTGCGCCGCGGCCGCCGTGCCCGTCGCCGCCAGCCAGCTCAGCAGCAGTCCGCAACGCACCCACCGCATGTGTTCAGTCCCTGTCCACGGCCCCGGGCCAGCGTGCGGCCATGCACGCACGCCCAGCCGGCTTCCGGCCTGTGCCGCCGGGCACGCAGCGTGCCCAGGCGCGGGGGCTGCACCGGTACGGGCGACGGAACCGGATCATCGGCTCACGGCCACCAGAATGCGGCCAGACGGGCGATGCCCGGCTCGATGGCCGCGGCCATCGGCAGCGACAGCACCGCCACCGACGCGGTGGGCATGCCGCGGTAGTCGCCGGACTGGCCGCTGTGCATCAGCGCCACCAGCCGCTCCAGGCCGGGGTTGTGGCCGACCAGCAGCAGGCGTTCGACCTCGCGGTGCTCGTCCACCAGCCCGGCCAGGGTGCCGGGGGTGGCGTCGTAGATCCGCTCCTCCAGGCGCTGCTCGACATAACCGGTCAGCGACAGCACCGCCTCCAGCGTCTCGCGCGCGCGCCGTGCCGGCGAGCACAGCACCCGGTCCGGCACCAGCCGCTGCTCCAGCAGCCAGCGACCGGCCGCCTCGGCCTCGGCCAGGCCATGCGGGGAAAGCGGGCGGTCGATATCGGCCAGGCCGTTGTCGGCCGGCTCGGCATGGGCATGTCGCAGCAGGATCAGTTCACGCATGAGGGTTCATTAGCTCCGGGTCAGACCTTGTTCAACCATTGCAGAAGCGGCTCCCAGTCCTGCTGGTGCTCGCGGACCTGGGCGGAGTGATAGTCGAACAGGCTGCGGCCCAGGCCGACCATGACCACGTAGCTCTGGCTGTCACGCAGCTGCGCGACCACCTCGTAGGGCCATTGCGCCAGCATCTGCCGCGCCTGCTGCGAGGTCTGCGTCCACGGCTTGGTGCGGTTGAGCACCAAGCCCACCGGCAGCGCGCGCGAGTGCACGCGCTTGACCCTGGCCAGACTGTTCAGGAACCCGACGATGGCCTCGATGTCCAGCGCCGACGGCAACACCGGCACCACCACCGCGTCGGCCACGTCCAGGAAATGTTCGAGATCGTCCGCGAGCGCGCCGGCCGGGGCATCGATGATCACCTCTTCGGCGCCATCGGGAATGTGTTTCTGCCAGCTCTTCCTGCGCTGGACGTCCACCGGCAGCACGGCACTGTCCAGGCCGGCGCGGCGCTCCGCCCAGCGCGTGCTGGAGCCCTGCGGGTCGGCATCGGCGATCACCGTCGCCCTGCCCTGCAGCGCCGCATGCGCGGCCAGGTGCGTGGCGATGGTGCTCTTGCCCACCCCGCCCTTGGAACCGGCCACCAGGATCGTCTTCATGCACGCCTCGTTTTGCGCGGGACTGCCCGCAGCGTACACCGGCGCGCGACGGCCGCGGTAGTCGGCGCGTGAGGACACCCCTGCCGGGACGGGAGGCTTTGCTATCGTGGCGGCCCACACCGGAGCCACCATGAGCGAACTGCAGGACCTGACCGCGCTGATCCGCGCCAATACCCCGCTGATCGTCATCGAGACCGCGGACGAGGCCCGCGTGGTGGACCTGTTCCGGCAGGCGCTGATGCACGTGTGGCGGGCGCTGTACCGCTGGTCGATCACCGAAGGCCTGCGCCGCATCGACATGGACCGCGAGGACGACGCCATCGGGCCGCCCGACGCCAGCTCGGCGCTGCGGATGATCCAGGAGGCGGAGCAGCGCGGCATCTACCTGCTGCTCGATTTCCACCCGTACCTGGGCTACGCCAGCCACCAGCGCCTGCTGCGCGACATCGTGCAGCGCCGGCACAGCCAGCCGCACGTACTGGTGCTGGTCGGCACCAAGGTCGAACTGCCGGCCGAGCTGGAAGCGCTGGCCACCCGCTTCAATCCGCGCCTGCCCGACGCCAACGCGCTGCTGAAGATGCTGCGCGAGGAAGCGGCCGCCTACGCCGGCGACAACGGCGGCCGCCGCGTGGAAGTGGACCAGGACGCGGTGCGGCAGATCCTGCGCAACCTGCAGGGGCTGAGCCTGCCCGACGCGCGCCGCATCGCCCGCCAGCTGATCTACGCCGACGGCGCACTGCGCGCCGACGACCTGCCGCAACTGGCCAGGCTGAAGTTCGAACTGCTCAACCGCAGCGGCCACCTGCACTACGAATACGACAGCGCGCGCTTCGGCGACGTGGCCGGCGCCACCCGGCTCAAGCGCTGGATCGAACAGCGCAGGGCGGTGTTCGTGGCCGGCGACGCGCCGCCCGGGCTGGACCCGCCGCGCGGCATGCTGCTGCTGGGCGTGCAGGGCTGCGGCAAGTCGATGCTGGCCAAGGCCACCGCCGCCGGCTTCGGCGTGCCGCTGCTGCGGCTGGATTTCGCCACGCTGTACAACAAGTACCACGGCGAGACCGAGAAGAACCTGCGCGATGCGCTGGCCTCGGCCGAGCAGCTGGCGCCGTGCGTGCTGTGGATCGACGAAGTCGAGAAGGGCCTGGCCAGCAGCGGCGAGGACGGCGGCGTCTCGCGCCGGGTGCTCGGCTACCTGCTGACCTGGATGGCCGAGCGCAAGGCGCCGGTGTTCATCGTCGCCACCGCCAACCAGGTGCACGAGCTGCCGGCCGAACTGCTGCGCAAGGGCCGCTTCGACGAGATCTTCTTCGTCGACCTGCCCACGCCCGACACCCGGGTGGAGCTGCTGCGCCTGCACCTGGGCAAGCGCGGACTCGACGTCGGGAGCTTCGCCCTGCCCGCGCTGGCCGCCGCCGCCGAGGGCTTTTCCGGCGCCGAGATCGAACAGGCGGTGGTCGCCGGCCTGTATGCGGCGCATGCCGAACGCAGGCCGCTGGACACCGACCTGTTGATGGCCGAGATTCGCAGCACGCGGCCGCTGTCGGTACTGATGGCCGAGCAGGTGCAGGCGCTGCGCGACTGGGCACGCGGGCGCACGGTGCCAGCGGAGTGAAGGCGGCTGTGCTCAGCGCGGCGGCGACCAGGGCACCGATTGGGCCTGGTCCAGATACCTCACGCGCGTGGCGCGACCATGCTGCAGCAGCAACGCCTCGCGCGCCGACGGCAGCAGCACGCCGGTGGCGTGGGTGGTATTGGCGCGGTAGAGCCAGGCCACGCCACCGCGCACATCCAGCAGCTCGATCTTGCCCTCCATACGCGCGTTGCCACCGGCGACGCCGGCCAGTACCAGCCAGTCCTCGCCACGGGTGAAGCCGGCCTGGTGCACGCCGACCAGCGAACTGGAATAGACATGTTCGCGCTGCCAGCCGGCCAGGTTCCAGCGCACGGTCTCGTGCTGCAGGCCGCGGTACAGCGGCGGCACATCGTGCTGCAGCACCTTCGCCCGCGCGGGTGAGCGCTGCACCGTCACCAGCCGGGTGCCCTTGTCGAGCAGCATCACCGCCAGCATGTCGTTGCGTGGCCCCCGGCCGGAAGGGGCGTGGCGATCCATGATCTCCAGCCGCGGGATGGCCGCGTCGCGCAGCAGGCGCAACCGCAGTACCACGCCCTTGTCGGTGCCGGCGACGATCAGGCCCGAGGCCTCGTCCCAGTCCAGGCAGGTCACGCCGCCGTCGCCCGGCAGCCGCAACGGCGCACCGGCCAGCGCCCGCCGGGCATGGTCATAGAGGTACAGCTCGTCGCCGCTGGCCAGCAGGTACAGGCCACGCAGCGGCGTGGCCGAGGCCGCGCCCGGCTTCCAGTGCCCTTCGCGGAAGGCATGCAGCAGTTCGCCGCTGCGGGCGTCCCAGACCTTCGGTCCGTTCTCGTGCTGGACAATGTCGCCGGCTTCGACGTTGCCGCTGCTGGAGCGGCTGATCACGATCCCGTCGGCAGGACCGAAAGTGATGTCCTGGGTACGCAGTTCATGGGCCTGCAGCGCGATGCGCGCATCCTTCCTGCACGCGTCCCACAGTTCCAGCCGCCCCGACGCGCGGCCGACCGCCAACAGCCCCATCTGCGGCGAATACGCCGCCGACCATGCGTCATCGTCCAGCCCGCGGTTGGCGTCCACGAACGACTGGGTGAATTCCGGCCGGATGTCCGCCGCGTAGGCCGCCAGCAGGACCGGCAGGAACCACAACGCCATCGTGTATCTCATCGCCCCACTCCCTGGTCGATCCAACCACCCTCGCTCCGGCCCCTGGGCCTCCTGCAATGGCAGGGACGCCGGGCCATTCGAGGGACGGGGAACGGGGCGACATCGCGCCGGCGCCGCGTACCCTCCCGGCCTGGCTCAGGGCCAGGCCGGCGGATTGGCGGCCCAGGCCTGCTGCACCTCGGCCAGGCGCGCCCGTTCCTCGTCCTTCCATGCCGGCAGCAGCTGCGCCAAGCGCGACGGGTCGTTCCACAGCTGCGGCTCGGTACGTACCGCCGCTGCATACCACTGCACGGCTTCGTCGCGGCGTCCCAGCGTCCACAGCGCCAGCGCCAGCGTCGGCGGCACCCAGGCACCGTTGCCGCGCGCGGCCTGGGCGGCGGCGCTCCACTGCTGCAGCGCCCCTTCGGCGTTGCCGTGGCGATACAGGCTCCAGCCCTGGTTCCAGCGGATCCCCCGGGCCTGCGAGGAGTTCTCCGAGACGGCGGCCAGGGCTTCCTGGTAGAGCTTGTCGCCCAGTTCCACGCGGCTCTCGGCGTAGGCGATGGTGGCCAGCTGCACCGTGGCTTCCACGCCCTTGCGGCCGCGCTCGCGCAGCTTCATCAGCTGCTCCACCAGGTCCGGCTGCTCCGGCGGCAGCGCCTGCACCGGCCGCGCGGCGACGTCGTCATCGAAATAGAACTCGGCGATTTTCGGCAACCCCTGTGCCCACGCCGTCGAACAGAACAGGCCGGCCAGCAGCATCAGGCCACCGGCCACGCCCCTTATCACCTGCATGTTTCAATCCCCATCATTCATGTTCCAGCAAGGTCCGATCCTAACCGCTCGGCGGGCGCTCCGCGACCCCGGCCCCCGCCCCGGTGCGGCCGTGGACGCGCCGCAGGGGTACGGCCCGGGTGCCCGGCAGGGCGCCAAAACCCGCGCTGTTACAATCGCCGGCCGCGTGCGCGCCGCCCTGGCGCGGCAGCCGACGCCAGCCGTTCCTGCAATGGGCCAGCCATGACCAGTACCGCCGAACTCACCTCCCCCGCCTCCGCCAACACGCCGCTGACCGGGGTGCGCGACCGCGATTACACGCTCGAGCACAAGTACACCCGCACCGACGGGCGCATCTACCTGAGCGGCGTGCAGGCGCTGGTGCGGCTGCCGCTGATGCAGCAGCAGCGCGACACCGCGGCGGGACTGAACACCGGCGGCTTCGTCAGCGGCTACCGCGGCTCGCCGCTGGGCGGCTTCGACCTGGAGCTGTGGCGCGCGCGCCGGCACTTGGACGCGGCGAAGGTGAAGTTCGTACCCGGGCTCAACGAGGACCTGGGCGCCACCATGGTCTGGGGTACCCAGCAGGCCAATCTGTTCCCCGGCGCCAACGTCGATGGCGTGTTCGGCATGTGGTACGGCAAGGGACCGGGCGTGGACCGCTGCGGCGACGTGTTCAAGCACGCCAACGCCGCCGGCACTTCCAGGCACGGCGGCGTGCTGGCGCTGGCCGCCGACGACCATGCCTGCCGCAGCTCGACCCTGCCGCACGGCAGCGAGGACGAATTCGTCAGCGCGATGATGCCGGTGCTCAACCCGGCCGGGGTGCAGGACATCCTCGACCTGGGCCTGGTCGGCTGGGCGATGAGCCGCTACACCGGGCGCTGGATCGGCTTCAAGACCATCGCCGAGACGGTGGAATCCTCGGCCTCGGTGGATGTAGACCCGTTCGCGCGCCGCATCGTGCTGCCGGAGGACTTCGAGATGCCGCCGGCCGGGCTCAACATCCGCTGGCCGGACCCGCCGCTGGAGCAGGAAATGCGTCTGCACCGCTACGCGGTGAAGGCCGCGCAGGCCTTCGCCCGCGCCAACGGCATCGACAGGGTGGTGATGGATTCGCCGCGCGCGCGGCTGGGCATCGTCACCACCGGCAAGAGCTACCTGGACGTGCTGCAGGCGCTGGAGTACCTGGGCCTGGACGAGAAGGCCTGCGCCGACATCGGCATCCGCGTCTACAAGGTCGGCATGACCTGGCCGCTGGAACCGCAGGGCATCGCCGCGTTCGCGCGCGGGCTCGAAGACATCGTCGTGGTGGAGGAGAAGAAGGCCTTCATCGAGCGGCAGATGAAGGAGTACTTCTACAACTGGCCCGCCGCCTGGGGTGCGCGCCCGTCCATCGTCGGCAAGTACGACGAACAGGGCGAGTGGATCCTGCCGTCCACCGGCGAACTCACCCCGGCGACCATCGCCGGCGTCATCGGCCGCCGCATCCAGCGTTTCTTCAACACCGAATCGATCGAACAGCGGCTGCGCTGGATGGACGAGAAGGAAGCGGAGATGGCGTTGCCGCGGGCGCAGTTCCCGCGCGTTCCGCACTACTGCTCCGGCTGTCCGCACAACACCTCCACCAACGTGCCGGAAGGCTCGCGTGCGATGGCCGGCATCGGCTGCCACTACATGGTGACGTGGATGGACCGCGACACCGACACCTTCACCCACATGGGCGGCGAAGGCGTCACCTGGGCCGGGCAGGCGGCGTTCACCGACACTCCGCACGTGTTCCAGAACCTGGGCGACGGCACCTATTTCCACAGCGGCTCGCTGGCGATCCGCCAGGCGATCGCCGCCGGCGTCAACATCACCTACAAGATCCTCTACAACGACGCGGTGGCGATGACCGGCGGGCAGCCGGTGGACGGCACCCTCAGCGTGCCGCAGATCGCCCAGCAGATGCGCGCCGAGGGCGTGCACACCATCGTGCTGCTGTCCGACGACATCGCCAAGTGGAAGCTGCGCCGCCACGAGTTCCCGCACGACGTCGAGTTCCATGACCGCGCCGAACTGGACGCGGTGCAGAAGCACCTGCGCACGGTGAAGGGCACCAGCATCCTGATCTACGAACAGACCTGCGCCACCGAGAAGCGCCGCCGCCGCAAGCGCGGCAAGCTGGTCGATCCGCCCAAGCGCACGATGATCAACTCGCTGGTCTGCGAGGGCTGCGGCGACTGCGGCGAAAAGAGCTTCTGCGTGTCGGTGCTGCCGAAGGAAACCGAGTTCGGGCGCAAGCGCGACATCGACCAGTCCAACTGCAACAAGGATTTCTCCTGCACCACCGGCTTCTGCCCGAGCTTCGTCACCATCCATGGCGGCCAGCTGCGCAAGGGCAGGAAGAGCGATGCGGCCAGCCTGCTCGACAACCTGCCCGAGCCGGTGTTCCGCAGCGACCTGTCGCAGCCGTGGAACATCCTGATCACCGGCGTCGGCGGCACCGGGGTGGTCACCATCGGCGCGCTGCTGGGCATGGCCGGGCACCTGGAGGGCAAGGGCGCGACCGTGCTCGACCAGACCGGCCTGGCGCAGAAGGGCGGCGCGGTCACCACCCACATCCGCATCGCGCGCGCGCCGGCGGACATTCACGCCGTGCGCATCGCCGCCGGCGAGGCCGACCTGGTGCTGGGCTGCGACATGGTGGTGGTCAACGACTACTGGGCGCTGTCCAAGGTGCGCGGCGAACGCTCGCAGGTGGTGCTCAACACCTACGAAGCGATGCCCGGCACCTTCACCACCCACCCGGACATGCAGTTCCCGGCCGCCGACATCATCGCCGGGGTGAAGGTGGCGCTGGGCGGGCGCGACCCGATCCTGCTCGACGCCACCCAGCTGGCCACCGCGCTGCTGGGCGACGCCATCGCCTCGAACCTGTTCATCCTCGGCTTCGCCTGGCAGCAGGGGCTGGTGCCGCTGTCGCTGGAAGCGCTGATGCGGGCCATCGAACTCAACGGCGCCGCCATCGAGATGAACCAGCGCGCCTTCGCCTGGGGCCGCCTGGCCGCGATCGATCCGCAAGCGGTGCAGCAGGCCGCCGGGCTGGTACGCAACGCGCCGACCGAAGCCGAGCGCACCCCGGGCACGCTGCGCGAGCTGCCGCCCGGCGAGTGGGAAGGCAGCGAGGCCGGCGCGCCGTCGGCGCCGCGCAACCCGGGCAACGAGCCGGAAGTCCGCGGCCTGCCCGCCAGCGACCCGCACCCCGGCGACGCCCCGTTCGCGACCCTGGACGACACCCGCCTGTCGCGCTCGCTGGACGAACTGATCGCGCGCCGCAGCGGGTTCCTCGTCGATTACCAGGATGCGGCCTATGCCAACCGCTACCGCCAGCTGGTGGACGCGGTGCGCCAGGCCGAGCAGCGCGTGGCGCCGCGCAGCACCGCGCTGACCGAGGCGGTGGCGCGCTACTTCTTCAAGCTGATGGCCTACAAGGACGAATACGAAGTGGCCCGCCTGTACACCCGCGGCGATTTCCTCAAGCGCGTGGCACAGCAGTTCGAGGGCGACTACCAGGTGCGTTTCCACCTGGCACCGCCGCTGCTGGCCAAGCGCGACGAACACGGCCGCCTGCAGAAGAAGGAATACGGGCCGTGGATGTTCAGGGCCTTCGGCCTGCTGGCCAAGCTGAAATTCCTGCGCGGCGGCCGCTTCGACGTCTTCGGCCATACCGCCGAGCGCCGCGGCGAACGCCAGCTGATCGCCGATTACGAGCAGACCCTGCACGAACTGCTGGGTTCGCTGGACGCGCGCCGGCTGGCGCTGGCGGTGGAGATCGCCAGCATTCCCGAGCACATCCGCGGCTACGGCCACGTCAAGGAAGCGCACCTGCACGAAGCCAAGGCACGCGAAGCGGCGCTGCTGGCGACGTGGCGCAACCCGAAGGCGCTGCATATCGTGCAGGCGGCTTGACCGTGCAAGGCAACCCAGGCCTTGCGGTTGCGTTATGCAATCTATGGGTTGCATAACGCAAATGAAACCTATCGCTTGCCTTCCGTAGAGGCAAGGCATATGTTGCCCCCACCGTTCGTCCTCGGGGGCGCCTGCCATGACCGACAAACGCCACGCCATCCGTGCCGCCCATCAGCTGGGCCCGTTGATGCGGGCATTCCGCAGGCAGGCCGGGCTCAGCCAGGCGCAGTTGGGCGAGCGCCTCGGTATTTCCCGGCAAGCCATCACCGCGCTGGAGCGCGAGCCCGAGGCGGCCACCTTCGAGCGGCTGATGCGGGTATGGGCCGAGCTCGGTGTGGAGGTCTCGCTGCAACCACGCGGGCAGGAAACGCCAGACACCGGCCTGGAGTGGTGAGCCATGGGCGAACTGCGGGTCTGGATGAACGGCCTGGAAGTCGCTTCGTGGCAGGAGGGCGCACGCACCGGGGCACGGCTCACCTATCTCCCCACGTGGCTGGAATCCGAACAGCCGCGCCCGTTGTCGCTGTCGTTGCCGCTGCTGCCGGCCGGTGAAAGCCACCATGGCCCGCGGGTCACGGACTACTTCGACAACCTGCTGCCCGACAACAGCGCCATCCGCAACCGCATCCGCGACCGCTTCGGCATCCGCTCATCCGGCACGTTCGACCTGCTGCAGGAAATCGGCCGCGACTGCGTGGGCGCCGTGCAGCTGCTTCCTCCCGGCGTGGTGCCGGAAGACATCCACCGTATCGATTGCACGCCGTTGAGCGATGCCCAGGTGGCGGACCGTCTGCAGGCGGTCACCAGCGGCGCGCTGCCGGGCCGGCACGTGGATGACGAGTTCCGCATCTCCATTGCCGGCGCGCAGGAAAAGACCGCGTTCCTGCGCCATCACGACCGCTGGTGCGTTCCCACCGGCAGCACGCCCAGCACGCACATCTTCAAGTTACCGATGGGGCTGGTCGGCAACATGCGGGCCGACATGCACGCATCGGTGGAGAACGAGTGGCTGTGCATGCAGCTGCTGGCGGCGTTCGGCATGCCTGTCGCAACCACCTCGATCGGCCGGTTCGGCGACCAGCGCGCCTTGATCGTGGAGCGCTTCGACCGCAGGCTTGCCCGCAACGGCCGCGGGTGGCTGCGGTTGCCGCAGGAGGACATGTGCCAGGCCTTCGGCCTGCCCTCCTCGCGCAAGTACGAAAGCGACGGCGGCCCGGGCATCGTGCAGATCATGGAACTGCTGCGCCAATCGGAACGGCCGCAGGACCGTGCCACCTTCTTCAAGACCCAGCTGCTGTTCTGGATGCTGGCCGCCACCGACGGGCACGCCAAGAATTTCAGTCTCCACATCGAGCCGGCGGGACGCTTCCGGCTGACGCCGATCTACGACGTCATCTCGACGTATCCGATCTTCGGCAACGGGCCGAACCATCTTTCCCCGCACAAGGCGGCGCTGGCAATGGCGGTGAGTGGCCGGAACCGGCATCGCCAGCTCCTGCACATCCGTCGCAGGCACTGGAACCAGACCGCACGTGTCTGTGGTGTCGCCAACGGCGCCGAACCGTGGATCGGTGACCTGCTGGAGCGCGTCGAGCCGGCCATCCAGACGGTTGAGGCAACGCTGCCGGCCGACTTCCCGGATCGGGTCGCCACCCCGGTCTTCGAGGGCCTGCGCCACGCCGCCGCGCGCCTGGCGCAGATGGCGCCGGACGATTGACCGCGGCCCGCAGCGCTTCGGCGCGCGCGCCGCGCAACCGGGCCAACGCCATCAACGCCGCGGCGCAAGAATCTTCGTCAGCAGGTCGGTGCGGCCGGCGATGCGGCGCAGGTGCGGGTAGCGCAGGCCGTCGCGGTAGTCGATGCGCACCGTGCGGAAGCTGTCGGCCTGGCGCACGATCAGTTCGACCGGGGTGCCGCCCTTCGCATCACTCACCGCCTGCTTCAGGCGCGCGCCGGTGTAGGCCAGGCCGTTGACCGCCACCACGGTGGCGTCTTTCGCCAGCCCGGCCTTGAATGCCGGGCTGTCCCAGCCCACCCATTGCAGCACGCCGTCGCTGCCGGCCTTCAGCCCCAGCGAGTACTGCAGGTCAACCAGGCCACCGGCCTCGCCGTCGGCGATCACCGGGTTCGCGGTCTCGCTGTAGTACAGCTCCCAGCCCGCGGCTTCCAGGCCGTCCGGCGCGCTGCCGTCACGCGCCTCCAGGCGCTGGCCGATGAAGGCGTCCCACGCGCCGGGCTGCAGCGCTTCCAGCGCCTGCATCACGTCGCTGCGGTCGTACAGGCGGATCTCGCCCTGCGCACCGCCCTGGTGGAAGCGGCGGGCGAAGTCGTCCAGCGCCACCCTGCCCTTGGACAGGGTGCGCAGACGCGCGTCCACGCCCAGCCACAGCAGCGTGCTCTCGTTGTAGAACTCGAAGGCGCGCTGCCAGTCGGCCCATGCCTGCGGCTTGGAATTGAAATCGAGGATGCCCTGGTGGACGGTGTCGTGCAGGTCGCGCCACTGCCGCCCGGGCTGGGTGGCGTAGTTGGCCTGCAACTGCGCCAGCATCGCCATGGCGTAGTCCGGCGCCCACAGGCCCGAACGCGCGGCCAGCACCACCGCCCAGTACTGGGTCTGGCCTTCGTACATCCACAGCTCGTCGTTGTGCATGGGCGCGTTGTAGTGCGGCACCCAGGTCGGGCGCGGCCGCCACGCCTTGCCGATCCACGCATGCGCGTATTCGTGCGGCAGCAGGTCGTTGTCGGTGTAGGGACGCTCGCCGCGCAGGTAGCCGTCGTGCATGCCGTTCTCGCTGGACTGCGCATGCTCCAGGCCGATGCCGCTGAACACGTCCGACACCGCCAGCAGGAAGTCGTAGCGCGTGTACGGGCGCGCGCCGAACACCTTGTCCGCTTCGTGCACCAGCGCGCGGTGCGCATCGAGCACCTTCGGCTCGGCCTGCAGGCCCTGCGGGTTCTCGGCGACCACGTCCAGCCACACCGGCCGGGCGGCCTTGTCGTCCAGCGCGAAGCGCCTGAACCAGCGCCCGGCGAATACCGGCGAATCGATCAGAGTCATCAGCGACACCGGCGCGTAATGCTCGACCGCGCCGTCGCGCCGGGCCACGTCCAGCGCGGTGCCGCTAAGCCAGCCCTCGGGCAGGCGCAGGGCCGGCTTGACCTGGATGCCGCGCGCATCGAAACCGGCCGGGTACAGCACCACGCGGTGCCACTGCAGGTCGAGCAGGTTGGGCGTCATCGCCACCCGGCCCTGGTCGGCGGCGGTGGGCGACAGGTACTGGAACTGGACGTCGAGCGCGTCCACGCCTTCCGGCACCTGCAGCCGGAAGGCGTACATGTCGCCGGAGTCGCGGGTCCACGGCAGCGGCTGGCCATTGCCGCGGATCACCAGCCCGGCCATCTGGTTGATCGGCCCGGTCGGCGCATGGTTGCCGGGTATCCACTGCGGGTACCACAGGGTCAACGGACCGGGCGACACCGGAATGCGCTGGCGCACGCGCTGGATGCGCCGCTCCAGGTCGCTGGCATCCACCTCCAGTTCGATCACGCCCGGGTAGCTTGCCTGCACCTGCATCGCCGCCTGCCGCGCCTGGCCGCCCTGCGCGTGCGCGCACGCCAGCGGCGCCAGCCCCAGCACCATCGCCAACCACCACTTGTGCGCGTACATCCGTTCCCCTGCCCCGTGTTGAAGTTTCCGCATCCTAGCCGTTCCGCAGCGGTGCCTGCTGCCACACCAGGGTGCGGTTGTTGGCCGGCATCGCCGCGTCCTCGAGCAGCTGCAGCCCGTGCGCGCGCGCCAGCGCGTCGACCGCCTCGAAATCGCGGATACCCGAATGCGGGTCGCGCGCCTTCAGCCAGCCGTCGAAGACGCGGTTGCTGTCGCTGCTGAAGCCGCCACCGTAGTTGAACGGCCCATAGGCGATGAACCGCGCGCCGGGCGCCATCAGCGCGGGCAACCCGGCGAACAGTGCCTGCACCTGCTCCCAGCCCATGATGTGCAGCGTGTTGGCGGTGAACACCGCATCGAAACCGGCCACGCCGGCGGCCACCGGCAGCGCCGGTGCCGGCTGCAGCCCGGCGCCGGCCACCGCCTGCAGTTCCAGCGCGGCCGGGGTATTGGCCAGCGCGGCCTCGTCCAGCCACAGGCCGATGCCGGGCAGGTGGTCGCGGTGGTCGCTGGCCTGCCAGCGCAGCCACGGCATGGCCGCGGCGAAATACACCGCGTGCTGGCCGCTGCCGCTGCCGATCTCCAGCACGTTGCGGGCCTCGCCCAGGTGGCGGCGCAGCACCGCGAGGATCGGCTCGCGGTTGCGGTCGCAGGACGCGGCATGGGGTTTGGCGGTCATCGCGGCGGGGGCTGGCAAGGGACCCGGGCGATTGTGCCGGAGCGCGCATCGACGCCGCGCATGACCATGGTCACTTGTGCGCGCACCGTGTCGCGGCCGAGATTCGGTGGTTACGCGCGGTGCGCCCGCATCGCATCACCCAGGGAGTCCCGCATGCAACGCCGCCAGTTCCTCGCGCTTTCCGGCCTCGGCCTCGCCGGCATGATGCTGCCCAACGCGCGCCTGATCGCCGCCGAGGAACTGCTCGCGCCGGCCGACGTGGCGCGCAAGAAGGCACTGGCCGACAGCGTGCTGGCACTGGCGCGCAGGGGCGGCGCCAGCTATTGCGACGTGCGCATCGGCCGCTACCTCAACCAGGCCATCATCACCCGCGAGGACAAGGTCCAGAACGTCACCAACAGCGAGTCGGCGGGCGTCGGCATCCGGGTGATCGTCGACGGCGCCTGGGGCTTCGCCGCCAGCAACCAGTCCAGCGAACAGGGCGTGGCCGCGGCGGTGGCGCAGGCACTGGCGATCGCCCGCGCCAACGCGAAGATCCAGACCCGGCCGGTGCAGCTGGCGCCCACCCCCGGGGTGGGCGAGGTGCGCTGGCAGACGCCGATCCGCCGCAACGCGATGGCGGTGCCGGTCAAGGACAAGGTGGAGCTGCTGCTGGCGGTGAACGCCGCCGCGCTCAACGCCGGCGCCAGTTTCATCAACTCGCAGCTGTTCCTGGTCAACGAGCAGAAGTACTTCGCTTCCAGCGACGGCTCGTGGATCGACCAGGACGTGCACCGCATCTGGCTGCCGTTCACCGCCACCGCGATCGACAAGGCCAGCGGCAAGTTCCGCACCCGCAACGGGCTGTCGGCGCCGGCCGGGATGGGCTGGGAATTCCTCGACGGCGACGCCGCCGGCAAATACCACCTGCCGGGCGGCGTGATCGGCTATGGCCACTCCTACGACCCGGTGGAGGACGCCATCGCCGCGGCCAGGCAGGCGCGCCAGAAGCTGACCGCGCCGTCGGTGAAGCCGGGCAAGTACGACCTGGTGCTGGACCCGTCCAACCTGTTCCTGACCATCCACGAGAACGTCGGCCACCCGCTGGAGCTGGACCGCGTGCTCGGCTATGAAGCCAACTACGCCGGCACCAGCTTCGCCACCCTGGACAAGCGCGAGGCCGGCTTCCGCTGGGGCAGCGACATCGTCAACTTCACCGCCGACAAGACCGAGCCCTACAGCCTGGGCGCGGTGGGCTACGACGACGAGGGCGTGAAGTGCCGGCGCTGGGACCTGGTGAAGGACGGCATCCTGGTCAACTACCAGGCCACCCGCGACGAGGTGCATATCCTTGGCGAGAACGCCTCGCACGGCTGCAGCTATGCCGATTCGTGGAAGAGCGTGCAGTTCCAGCGCATGGCCAATGTCTCGCTGGCGCCGGGCAAGGTGCCGCTGACCCCGGCGCAGATGGTCAAGGACGTGGAGAACGGCATCTACATCCACGGCCGTGGCTCCTATTCCATCGACCAGCAGCGCTACAACGCGCAGTTCGGTGGCCAGCTCTGCTACCAGATC
This sequence comes from Stenotrophomonas sp. Y-13, assembly GCF_046267925.1. Classification (NCBI taxonomy): domain Bacteria; kingdom Pseudomonadati; phylum Pseudomonadota; class Gammaproteobacteria; order Lysobacterales; family Lysobacteraceae; genus Stenotrophomonas; species Stenotrophomonas sp. Y-13. The sequence goes on along the minus strand of NZ_CP176501.1, from coordinate 101,008 downwards.
CGCAACGGCGAGATCACCGGCATGGTCGAGGATGCGGCCTACCAGATCCGCACGCCGGAGTTCTGGAACGCCTGCTCGGCGATCTGCGATGCGCGCGATTTCCGCCTCGGCGGCTCGTTCTTCGACGGCAAGGGCCAGCCGGGCCAGGTCTCGGCGGTATCGCACGGTTCGGCGACGACCCGCTTCGACGGCATCAACATCATCAATACCGCGCGCAGCCTGGGCTGAGCCCCGGCGCGCCAGGCCTGCGGGGCCAGGGGCGGCGGCCACAGCGGTGAAGGCGGTACCGGTTCCTATGTCTAAAGTCACTACCGCGGCCAGCCGCGTCCCGCAAGAATCAAACGGTTCGCAGAGCACCGCGGAGCCACTGTCGTTCGTTGCCGTACCGCAACCGGAGAACTGCCTTGCAAAGACGTGACTTCCTCGCCCTGACCGGGCTTACCGCCGGCGGCCTGCTGGTGCCGTCGTTCTTCGGCAAGGCGATCGCCGCCGAACAACTGCTCACCGCGATCGACCCGGCGTTGAAGAAGCGCCTGGCCGACGATGCCATGAACGCGGCGCGCGCCGCCGGCGCCAGCTACTGCGACGTGCGCATCGGCCGCTACCTGCGCCAGTTCGTGATCACCCGCGAGGACAAGGTGCAGAACGTGGTCAACACCGAGTCCACCGGCGCCGGCATCCGCGTGATCGCCAACGGCGCCTGGGGTTTCGCCGCGACCAACGACCTGAGCCCGGCCGGCGTGGTCAAGGCCGCGCAGCAGGCCGCCGCCATCGCCAAGGCCAACGCCCGGGTGCAGACCGCGCCGGTGCAGTTCGCCAAGGCGCCGGGCTTCGGCGAGGTGAGCTGGCGCACGCCGATCCGCAAGAACGCGATGGAGGTGCCGATCAAGGACAAGGCCGACCTGCTGCTGGGGGTCAACGCCGCCGCGCTTGCCGCCGGCGCCAGCTTCGTCAACTCGATGCTGTTCCTGGTCAACGAACAGAAGTACTTCGCGTCCACCGACGGCTCCTACATCGACCAGGACGTGCACCGCATCTGGGCGCCGATGTCGGTGACCGCCATCGACAAGTCCACCGGCAAGTTCCGCACCCGCGACGGCCTGTCCTCGCCGATGGGCATGGGCTTCGAGTACCTGGACGGCGACGCCGGCCAGAAGTTCGTGTCGCCCAACGGCGTGGTCAACTACGGGCTGTCCTACGACATGCGCGAAGACGCGATCGCGGCCGCCCGCCAGGCGCAGGAGAAGCTCAAGGCGCCGTCGGTCAAGCCGGGCAAGTACGACCTGGTGCTGGACCCGTCGCACACCTGGCTGACCATCCACGAGTCGGTCGGCCACCCGCTGGAACTGGACCGCGTGCTCGGCTACGAGGCCAACTACGCCGGCACCAGCTTCGCCACCCTGGACAAGCGCGAACAGCATTTCCAGTACGGCAGCGACAAGGTCGACATCTTCGCCGACAAGACCCAGCCCGGCAGCCTCGGCGCGGTCGGTTACGACGACGAAGGGGTGAAGTGCAAGAAGTGGGACCTGATCCGCGAGGGCAAGCTGGTCGACTACCAGACCATCCGCGACCAGGCGCACATCCTCGGCAAGACCGAGTCCGACGGCTGCTGCTACGCCGATTCGTGGTCGAGCGTGCAGTTCCAGCGCATGGCCAACGTGTCGCTGGCGCCGGGCAAGACGCCGCTGAGCGTGGCCGACCTGATCAAGGACGTGGAGAACGGCATCTACATCATCGGCGACGGCTCGTTCTCGATCGACCAGCAGCGCTACAACGCGCAGTTCGGTGGCCAGCTGTTCTACGAGATCAAGAACGGCCAGATCACCCGCATGTTGGAGGACGTGGCCTACCAGATCCGCACGCCGGAGTTCTGGAACGCCTGCAGCGCGGTGGCCGACGAGCGCGACTACCGCCTGGGCGGTTCGTTCTTCGACGGCAAGGGCCAGCCGGGGCAGGTCTCGGCGGTGTCGCACGGCTCGTCCACCGCCCGTTTCGACGGCATCAACGTCATCAATACCGCGCGCAGCCTCGGCTGACGTCCAAGGAGTTCCTGAGCAATGAGCATCTTCACCGAACAGCAGGCCAAGGCCATCCTGGACAAGGTCATCGCGCTGTCCAAGGCCGACGAATGCACCGCGACCCTGGCCGGCTCCATCGACGGCAACATCCGCTTCGCGCTGAACAATGTCTCCACCAGCGGCATGGTCACCAACGCCGAGCTGGCCGTGCAGGTGGCCTTCGGCAAGCGCGTTGGCACCGCTTCGATCAATGAGTTCGACGACGCCTCGCTGGAGCGCGTGGTGCGCCGCGCCGAGGACCTGGCGCGGCTGGCGCCGGAGAACCCGGAGTTCATGCCCATCATCGACAGGCAGGACTACAGGCCGAGCCCGACCTTCAGCGAGTCCACCGCCGCCATCGACCCGGAGTTCCGCGCCAAGGTCGCCGCCGATTCCATCGCGCCGTGCCGCGGCCACGGCCTGGTCGCCGCCGGCTTCCTCGAGGACAGCCGCGGCTTCGTCGCCATCGCCAACAGCAAGGGCAACTTCGGCTACCAGCGCACCACCTCGTTCGACTACACCTGCACGGTGCGCACCGAGGACGGCCGCGGCTCGGGCTGGGTCGGGCGCAACCTGAAGGACGCGGCCGACTTCCACGCCGACCAGGAGATCGAGATCGCCAAGCGCAAGGCGATCGAATCGGCTGAAGCCAAGGCGCTGGAACCGGGCAAGTACACGGTGATCCTGGAGCCGGCCGCGGCCGCCGGCCTGATCAGCTTCATGATGAACTTCTTCGACGCGCGTTCGGCCGACGAGGGCCGCAGCTTCCTGTCCAAGAAGGGCGGCGGCAACAAGCTCGGCGAGCAGGTCTACGACCCGCAGGTGAACATGTTCGCCGACCCGTGGCACCCGGACGCGCCGGTGCTGCCGTGGGACGGCGAAGGCATGCCGCGCGAGCGCATGGCGATCATCGAGAACGGCAAGGTCGCCAACCTGAACTACTCGCGCTACTGGGCGCAGAAGCAGGGCAAGACCGCCAATGCGCGGCCGGGCAACCTGCTGATGAGCGGCGGCAGCAAGTCGATCGCCGAGCTGGTCAAGGGCACGCAGAAGGGCATCCTGCTCACCCGCACCTGGTACATCCGCCTGGTCGACCCGCAGACCGTGCTGCTGACCGGCCTGACCCGCGACGGCACGTTCTACATCGAGAACGGCCAGATCAAGCACCCGGTGAAGAATTTCCGCTTCAACGAATCGCCGGTGATCATGCTCAACAACATCGACGAGCTGGGCAAGCCGGTGCGCGTGGCCGGCGACGAGTCCAGTTTCGTGATGATGATCCCGCCGATGCGGCTGCGCGATTTCACCTTCACCTCGCTGTCCGACGCGGTCTAGGCAGGCCCGCTTCGCGGGCCTTGCCCGCCCCCGGTCGCGCTGGCGCGAAACCGGGGGTCCCGCGCCCCGCTCCCGCCGGCGCCCCCGCGGCTGTCGCCGCGCCCCCCTTTACCCGGAGGGGGGCCCTGTCCCGAGATGTTCCCGCCTTTGTCACCGTCCCGGCTAACGCGTGCGCAATTCCTCCACCTGCTGCTCGGCGGCGCGGTGGCGGCCACGTTGCCCGGCAGGGCGCGCGCGCAGGCCAGCCGCTACGATTTCTGGTTCACGCGGCTCAAGTACGACTCCGGCGACTGGGACGTGGACGCGCGCATGCCGTCCAACCTGATCACCTCGCTGATCGACTACACCACGCTGCGCGTCGACCCTGTCGAGCATGTCGTCGCGCTGTCCGACCCGAAGATGCTGCGCGCGCCGTTCTGCTACCTGGCCGGGCACAAGCTGGTCGAGTTCAATCCGGACGAGCGCCGCAACTTCGAGCGCTACGTGCGCAACGGCGGCTTCGTGCTGGTGGACGACTGCAACCACGACATCGACGGCCTGTTCGCCACTTCGTTCGAGGCGCAGATGCGCGCCATCTTCGGCGCCGGCGCGCTGGCCAAGCTGCCCAACACTCACCCGCTGTACCGCAGCTTCTTCCGCTTTCCCGATGGCCCGCCGGCGACCACGTTCGAACTGAACGGCTGGGGCGACGACCTGGTGCACGACTACCTGAAGGGCATCGAGATCGACGGCCGCCTGGGCGTGCTCTACAGCAACAAGGACTACGGCTGCGAATGGGACTACGACTGGCGCAACAAACGCTTCCTGGCCGAAGACAACACCAAGTTCGGCGTGAACATCGTGATGTACGCACTGACGCACTGACTCCATTGGTGACCGCATGAACACCCCCGTCCACGATCTCGACTCCCTGCTGCCCCGCCTGGGCGAACTGCGCGGCGCGCTGGCGCAGGCGGTGGTCGGCCAGCAGGAAGTGGTCGAGCAGCTGCTGATCGGCCTGCTCGCCGGCGGCCATTGCCTGCTCGAGGGCGCGCCCGGGCTGGGCAAGACGCTGCTGGTGCGCTCGCTCGGCCAGGCCCTGGAACTGCAGTTCCGGCGCGTGCAGTTCACCCCCGACCTGATGCCCAGCGACATCCTCGGCACCGAGCTGCTGGAGGAAGACCACGGCACCGGCAAGCGTGCATTCCGCTTCCAGCGCGGGCCGGTGTTCACCAACCTGCTGCTGGCCGACGAGCTCAACCGCACCCCGCCCAAGACCCAGGCCGCACTGCTGGAGGCGATGCAGGAGCACACCGTCAGTTACGCCGGCACCACCTACGCGTTGCCCGCGCCGTTCTTCGTGCTGGCCACCCAGAACCCGATCGAGCAGGCCGGCACCTATCCGCTGCCGGAAGCGCAGCTGGACCGCTTTCTGCTGCACGTGCGCGTGGATTACCCGAGCGAGGCCGAGGAGCGCGACATCCTGGCGCAGACCACCGGCCGCGGTGGCGGCGCGGTGCCCAAGGTGATGGATGCCGACGCGGTGCTGGCGCTGCAGTCGGCGGTGCGCGACGTGCATGTCGGCGCCGACCTGCTGACCTGGATCACCCGGCTGGTGCGCGCCAGCCGCCCGGGCGACGGCGCGCCGGCCGAAGTGAACAACTGGATCAAATGGGGCGCCGGCCCGCGCGCCGGGCAGTCGCTGGTGCTGGCGTCCAAGGCGCGCGCGCTGCTGCATGGGCGCTTCGCCGCCACCCGCGAGGACGTGCAGGCACTGGCCGCGCCGGTGATGCGCCACCGCCTGCTGCTGTCCTTCGCCGCCGAGGCCGAGCAGAAGAGCGCCGACGACGTGATCGCCGCGCTGCTGCGCGCGGTGCCGTTGTCCACCTGATCCAGACCGGCCCGAGCCCCGCCCGCACCCACCTTGGCCGCCACCGCGCCACCGCTGATTCCCGCCGACGTGCGCAGCCGCCTGCGCGGCCTGCGGCTGCTGCCGCAACGGGCCAGCGGCAGCCGCGGTATCGGAGTGCACGCCAGCCGCAGCCGCGGCGCCGGGCTCGAGTTCGCGCAGTACCGTGCCTACGAGCCCGGCGACGAGCCGCGCCAGATCGACTGGAAGCTCTACGCGCGCTCGGACCGCTTCTTCGTGCGCGAATCCGAACGCGAAAGCCCGCTCACGGTATGGCTGCTGCTCGATACCAGCGCCTCGATGGCGCAGGCCGACCAGGCGCGGCGCGACTGGACCCGCCTGCAGGCCGCCTGCGCCCTGGCCGCGTGCGTGGCGCAACTGGCGCTGCAGCAGGGCGACGCCTTCGGCCTGATCGCCATCGGCGGCGACGGCGTGCGCCTGGTCCCGGCCGGCCATGGCCTGCGCCAGCGCGACCGCGTGCACCTGCAGCTGCATGCCCTGCGCGCGCAGGGCCGGTGGCCGGCGCACGCAACGCTGGCGCCGGTATGGGAACGCATCGCCGGCAACGACCTGGTGGTGATGATCGGCGACGGCTTCGACGACACCGCCATCACCCTGGCCGAACGCCTGGCCCGGGCCGGCCGCGATGTCGTGCACCTGCAGCTGCTGACCGCCGAGGAGCGCGACTTCCCGTTCCGCGACGGCCATCGTTTCCGCGACCCGGAAACCGGCGATGAACTGCTCGGCGACGGCGCCCTGCTGCGTGCCGGTTACCTGGCGCGCTTCGCCGAGGCGCGGCGCACGCTGGATGCACGGCTGCAGGCCGCGGGCATCCGCCATGACACCGGCTTCCTCGACGAGCCCATCGACGCCCCGCTGCAACGCCTGGCCGGTGGCCGCGGAGGCAGCGGCGCATGAGCCTGGTGTGGCTGTTCCCCGCGGGGCTGGCCGCACTGGCGGCGCTGCTGCTGCCGGTGCTGATCCACCTGGCGCGGCGCGACGAGCAGCGGCTGATCGATTTCGCCGCGCTGCGCTGGCTGTCGGCCAGGCCACGCCCGCGCCGGCGCATCCGCTTCGACGACTGGCCGCTGCTGCTGGTGCGGCTGCTGCTGCTTGCGCTGCTGGCGGTGCTGCTGGCGCGGCCGGCGCTGCAAGGCGTCGAGGACGATGCGCCGCGCGTCGCCGTGGCGCCCGGCGTGGACATCGCCGCCGCGCGCGGCGCGACGGGCAGCGGTGACGCGCGCTGGCTGTGGCTGGCGCCGGGCTTCCCCGCGGTCGATGCGGGCGCCGCGCCCCCGCCCGTGCAGCCGCTCGCCAGCCTGCTGCGCGAACTGGATGCGACGCTGCCGGCCGGCGCGCCGCTCACCGTGGTCGTGCCGTCGGTGCTGGACGGACTGGACGCGCAGCTGCCGCGGTTGTCACGCGCGGTACGCTGGCAGGTCGTCGCGGCCGCGCCGCCCGCCGCCGCAGCCACCGCCGCGCCGCCACCGCGCCTGCACATCCGCCATGACCCCGCTGGCGCCACTGCCCTGCCGTGGCTGCGGGCCGTCGGCCAGGCATGGAACGCCGCCACGCCGGCGGACATCGGCGGCGACGAGCAACCCTTCGCCGACGACGCGGGCGTGCGCGTCTGGCTGTCGGCCAGACCGGTTCCCCCCGCCGTGCAGGCATGGGCGCGCGCGGGCGGCCGGTTGCTGGTCGATGCGCGCACGCCGGTGCCGGCCGACACGCAGCGCCTGCCGGTCTGGCACGACGACAGCGGCGCGCCGGTGATCGAACAGGTGGCCGGCGGCGGGGGACGCTGGCTGCGCTGGGCCGCGCCGCTGCAGCCGGCCACCCTGCCGGTGCTGCTGGACGCCGGCTTCCCGCAGCACCTGCGCGACGTGCTGCAGGCGCCGCCGGCACCGACGCGGGCGCTGGCCGCGGCCATGGCGCCGGGCCGCGGCGCGGCCGCCTGGCCACAGCCGGCCTACGAACCCGTGCCGTGGCTGGCCGCCGCCATCGCCCTGCTGTTCCTGCTGGAACGCTGGCTCGCCAGCGCGCGCCGGCGCCGGGGGCCGCCATGAACCCGCAGGCCCTGCTGCATGGCGCGCGGCGCCGGGTATTGCTGATCGTCCTGGCCGGCGGCGTGCCGCTAGCACTGGCGGCGGGCGCGCTCGCGATGCGCCTGGCCGGTTTCGACGCCGGCAGCGTGGCCCTCACCCTGGCGCTGCTCGCCGTCGCCACTGTCGCCACCTGGCGCGCACGGCGCCTGGACACCCGCTGGCTGATCGCGCGCCTGGACCAGCAACCGCGCCTGGAGGACAGCGCCGACCTGCTGTTCGCCGCGCCGGAAACGCTGAACCCGCTGCAGCAGCGCCAGCGCGCGCGCATCGAACAGCGCCTGCGCGCGGCGCCGCCCGACCTGCGCCCACGCTGGCCGTGGCCGCGCTTGGCCGCGTGCTTCGGCGCCGCACTGCTGGTCGCCGCCGCCACCCTGCTGTGGCCGCGCGCTGCCGCGGTGGTCGCGGGCGGCCACGACGCCTCCGCGACTGCCGCTGCCCCATCCGCGCCGCCCGCGCTGCGCGGCACGCGGCTGCAGGTGACGCCGCCCGCCTATACCGGCCAGCCCGCCAGCGCCGGCGCGAAGCTCGACGCGCGCGCCCTGCAGGGCAGCCGCCTGCACTGGCAACTGCGCTTCGCACCGCAGCCGCAACAGGCATGGCTGCAGTTCCACGATGGCCGCCGGCTGCCGCTGCAGCGCGACGGCGACCACTGGCAGACCCGCGAAACCCTGCAGCGCTCCGGCCTGTACCGCATCGCCACCGAACCGGCGCTGGCCGGGGCCGGGCGCGCGTGGCGGCTGGAGGTGGTGCCGGACCGGCCGCCGCAGGTGAAGGTGATCGAACCGGTGCAGACGCTGACCCGCGCCGCGCCGCGCCAGCGCCGCTGGCCGCTGCGGTTCGAAGCGCGCGACGATTTCGGCGTCGCCGCCGGCGCGGTGCTGGAGCTCACCACCGCCAAGGGCAGCGGCGAGAACATCGACTTCCAGCAGCGCCGCATCGAGCTGGCCGGCAGTGGCCCGGCCACCGCGCGCCGTTTCGCCTACGACGTCGACCTGGCGGCGCTGGGCGTCGGCCCCGGCGACGAGGTGGTGGCGCGCCTGGGCGTGCGCGACAACCGCGCGCCGCAGCCACAGGAGGCGCGCAGCCCCAGCCTGATCCTGCGCCTGCCCAGCGCGCAGGAAGTGCAGACCAGCGACCTGGAAGGCGCAATCAAGAAAGTGATGCCAGCCTATTTCCGCAGCCAGCGCCAGATCATCATCGACGCCGAGGCATTGCTGAAGCAGCGCGGCGCGCTCGATGCGGACACCTTCACCCGGCGCGCCGATGCCATCGGCGTGGACCAGCGCATCCTGCGCCTGCGCTATGGCCAGTTCCTCGGCGAGGAGGCCGAGGGCGGCGCCAAACCGCCGCCAACCAGCGACAGCGCGCCCACCGGCGACACCGCGGCCAGTGAGCACGCGCACGACGATGGCCATGACCATGCCGAGGCCGGCGACGGCAGCGCAGCGGCGTTCGGCAGCGCCACCGACGTGCTCGCCGAGTACGGCCATACCCACGACCACGCCGAGGCCGCCACCCTGCTGGATCCGCAGACCCGCGCCATCCTCAAGGCCGCGCTCGACCAGATGTGGCAGTCCGAAGGGCACCTGCGCCAGGGCCATCCCGACCAGGCGCTGCCCTACGCCTACAAGGCGCTGGGTCTCATCAAGCAGGTGCAGCAGGCCGAGCGCGTCTACCTGGCGCGGGTCGGCCCCGAGCTGCCGCCGATCGACCTGGCGCGGCGCATGGGTGGCAAGCGCGACGGGCTGGGCAACCGCGACCTGCAGCTGGCGCCACGCACGTCCGGCGACCGCACCCCGGTGGACGCATGGCGGGCGCTGGCGGCGGCGGACGCGGCGGTCGACCTGGACGCGCTGTCGCGCTGGCTCGATGCGCATCCGCAGGCGGTGCCCGACCCACTCGACATCGCCGCCGCCATCGACGCACTGCGCCAGCAACCGGATTGCCATGCCTGCCGCCAGCGCCTGCGCGACCAGCTGTGGCCGGCGCTGCCGCGCGCCCCCGGGCCGCCGGCGCGGCGCGAGGCCGCCGACGCCATGGGCCGTCGCTACCTGGATGCCCTGGCCGCACCGCAGGAGACCGCGCGATGAGTGCCTGGCTGCCGTTGGGGGTCATCGCCCTGGCCGTGCTGCTCGCCAGCCTGCGCCTGTGCCTGCCGCCGCGACCGCCGCGCGCACGCCTGGCGGTGCAGCTGGTGCTGCAGCTGGCGGCGGCGCTGCTGCTCGGGCTGGCGCTGTTCCCGCCACGCCAGGCGCTGCCTGCCGATACGCTGCTGGTCGCCACCGCCGGCACGCGCGCGGCGGAGCTGGCGGCGGTTCGTGCCGCCATCCGGGTACGCCTGCCGGAAGCGCCGGCGCTGGCGGGGGTGGAGCGGGTACCCGACCTGGCCACCGCCCTGCGCCAGCACCCTGGCACCCGCGAACTGGTCATCGTCGGCCAGGGCCTGCCGGCGCGCGACCGCGATGCCACACTGCCGCCGCTGCGCTTCCTGCCCGGTGCCGCGCCGCAGGGCTTGGTCGAACTGCAGGCGCCGCCACCGCTCGCCCCGGGCGCGCGCTTCGAGGTGGGCGCACGCGTGCACGGCCTGCCGCAGGCGCGGGTGGAGCTGCTCGACCCGGCCGGGCATCGCGTCGCCCTCGCCGCCCCCGGTGACGACGGTCGCGTCCGCCTGGCGGCCAGCGCGCGCGACGCCGGCGACGTCGAGTTCACCCTGCGCGTGCTCGACCGCGAGGGCAGGCGGCTCGACCAGGTACCGGTGCCGGTGCGCGTGCGTCCGCTGCCGGCGCCCACGCTGCGCCTGCTGGCCGGCGCCCCAGGGCCGGAACTGAAGTACCTGCAGCGCTGGGCCGCCGACACCGGCGCCACCGTGCAGACCGGCATCCATGTCGGTGGCGGGGTGCAGCTGGGCGATGCACCGGCGGCGATCGAGCCGGCCAGCCTCGCCCGGCTCGACCTGCTGCTGCTCGACGAGCGCCGCCTGGCGGCGCTGTCCTCGGCGCAGCGCGCGGCCATCGCCGCCGCGGTGCGCGACGGCCTCGGCGTGCTGGTGCGCATGGGCGGCGCGCTGGACGCCAATGCCAGGCGCACCCTGCGTGACTGGGGGCTGGAGGTGCGCGGTGGCGAACGGACCGCCACGCTGAAGCTGCGCGACGCCGATACGGGCGCGGATGCGGAAGCAGGTACTGACGGTGGGCGCGCGCCCGCGGCGCCGGCCATCGAGCGCTTCGACCTGGCGTTCGCCAATCCCGGCGTGGTGCCGCTGCTGCGCGCCGCCGACGGCAGCGCGATCGGCGGCTGGCGTGCCGTCGGCCGTGGCCGCATCGGCCTGTTGCCGGTCGCCGACAGCTACACCCTGGTGCTGGCCGGCCACGCCGACACCCATGCCGAACTGTGGAACCAGGTGCTGGCGGTGCTGGCGCGGCCGCTGCCGGCATCGCCGCTGGCACGGCTGCCGGCCTGGGCCTGGGCCGGTGAACGCACCGCGCTGTGCGGGCTGCCCGACGGCACCCGGATCGAAGCCCCCGATGGCGGCACGACCCCCCTGCTGGCCGATCCACGCGCCGGCAACTGCAGCGGCTGGTGGCCGCGGCAGGCCGGCTGGCACCGCGTCGTCGCCGGCGATAGCAGCGCCGGGATACGGGTCATCGACCCGGCCGACGCACGCGCCCTGCACGCGCAGGCCACGCGCGAGGCCACTTCAGCCTTGCGCGGCAGCACCGGAATTACCGCAGCATCCGCGCTGCCGGTGCCCGGTCCCCGCTGGCCGTGGCTGCTGGGCTTCATCGGCGTGGCGGCGCTGCTGTGGTGGCTGGAGCGGCGGCGCCCGGCCGTCATCCGCCGTGCCACAGGCGCGCCGTAGGCCGCGACCGGTGCTTCCGCGGGGTCTCCGGCGACGCCCTGCGGCGCCCTGCGATCGCTGGCCATGACCGCCCGGCGGCGTCACCGGGCGCGGGGAGCAACAGCCAGCGGTACGGCGTCGTGCCCAGGTATTCCCCCGGCCGGAGCGCCATCCGGGCGATGCCCCGGGGGTCGCCAACTCCCGCAGCGGCACGGCAGGGTGGCGTCGCTGTTGCGGTGGCGTGCTTTTGCCTCAGCTTGCCGGACAGAGGCCCGCTTCCCCGCGAACCGGGCACCGGGTCGATGATCCCGGCATCGGGGGCAACCCGCAGCACGTACGGTGCGCCGGCCTTCAGCTCACGGGTGCCGCACCCGCCGCCGGATCGCACCCGTCCGGCTTTCGGCCTGGCACCCGGTACCCTTCCGCGACCACGACCCGTGCGCGCTGCCCGGGCGCGATGAGCCTGTCCTTGCCGGCCTGCGGCAAGCGGCAAGCGGCTGACCGGCTCGATCCGGAGCGGGCATTGGGCAAAGCACCCTGCCGCCGGCGGCAGCCGGTGCCTGGCAGGCAGGCGCGCGCAGCGGCGTGCCTGCCGTGACAGGCAACAAGGGCGGCGATCCGCGGCCGTCCGCTGGCCACTTCACCTCGTGGACAGGGCAGGCTGACGGGATACCCGCCTGCCCCGTCCAATGTCCGCCCGTTGCCTTCCGCCGCTTTTACCTGCGCGCGCTGAAGATCGGCGTCAGGTAGTCGGGGGTGCCCTCGATGCGCTGCAGCGACGGGTAGCGCAGGCCGCCGCGGTAGTCGATGGCGAACGTGCGGTACACGTCCATGTCCTTGACCAGCAGGCGGATCGGCTGCTGGCCGTCCTTTGCCGCGCGCACCGCGTCCTCCAGCTCCCCGGCGCTGTACTGCAGGTCGTTGACCGCCAGCACCTGCATGCCGCTGCCAAGGCCGGCGTTGAACGCCGGGCTGTCCCAGCGCACCTCGCCGATGCGCCCATTGCCGTCCAGCGACAGCCCCAGCGAGTAGATGAAGCTGGCGCCGCGGCCCTTCATCGTCGCCGTGTAGTAGGCGCTGGGCGTGTCGGTGTAGACCAGCTTCCAGCCGGACGCCTCGATGCCGCCGGTCAGGCCCACCCGGCGCTCGAGGCGGTCGCGCAGGAATCGCGCCCAGTCGCCGGTGGGCTGCACCTGCTCCAGCGTCGCGGCGACGTCCTCGAAGGTGTAGGTGTCCGGTCGTTGCCATTGGCCGTCGTTCTTTCCGAAGAAGGCGCGGGCGAAATCATCCAGGCTGCGCTTGCCGCTGCTGAGCCGGCGGATGCGCACGTCCGCTTCCAGCCACAGCATCTGCCCGCCCTGGTAGTAGTCCTCGCTCATCTGGTAACCGCGGTAGGGCTTGGGCTTGCGGCGCGCGATCACCGGGTCGTTGGTGGTGTCGCCCAGCGAGCGCCATTCCAGGCCGGGGCGGTTGTCGGCGTAGGTGGCCGCGACCAGCGCCAGCGCGTCGCGCGAGGCATCCAGCGGGCGGATGCCGGAACGCGCGGTCAACACGTTGCCCCAGTACTGGGTCTGGCCCTCGTAGACCCACAGCAGGCTGCCCTGCATCGGCACGTTGTAGTTCAGCGTCGCCAGGTCGGCCGGGCGCCGGTACTTGCCGTCCCACGAATGCGTGTACTCGTGGCCGAGCAGGTCGCTGCTGCCGACCTTGGGATTCCAGCCGCTGAAATAGTCGCGATCCTCGCTGTTCTCGCTGGAGCGCTGGTGCTCCAGTCCAATGCCGCCGAGCTGGCTGGTCACCGCGAACAGGAAGTCGTAGTGGTTGTAATGCTCGGCGCCGAACAGCCGGCGCGCCTGGGTCACCAGCGCGCGGTGCTGGGCGATGTGCTCGGGCTTGGCCTCCAGGTCCTTGGCGCGGTCGGCGAACACGTTCAGGCGCACCGGCCGGGTGCCGGCCGGGGCCAGATCGAAGGTACGGTGGTAGCGGCCGGCGAACACCGGCGAATCGACCAGGATCTCCAGGTTGGTCGGCGCGTAATGCACGGTGTCGCCGTCGCGGCGCTCGACCTCCAGCGCACTGGCCGCTTCCCAGCCCTGCGGGTAGCGGGCGCTGGCGCGGTAGCTGATGGCGTGCGCGGCATGGCCGGCCGGGTACAGCACCATCGCGATCCACTGCAGGTTGAGCATGTTCGGGGTCATCACCGTGCGCCCCTGCGCGGCATCGGTGGGGCTGAGGAACTGGTAGTCCATGCGCAGTTCGGCCACGCCTTCGGGCACCTGCACGTTGAAGGTGAAGACGTCGAGCGGATCGCGGGTCCATTCCAGGCGCTGGCCGTTGCCGGTGACGACCAGCCCGGCCAGCTTCTCGATCGCGCCACTGGCGGCATGGTTGCCCGGCAGCCATGCCGGATAGTGGAACCGCTGCAGCCCGGGCCGCACCGGCACGGTCTGGCGCACCTTGAACACCCGCTGGCCGAGGTCGGTGGCATCCACCTCCAGCCGGATCGTGCCCGGATAGGCCGCCTCGCTGATGGCGACGCCGCGGGCGTCGGTGGCGGGCACGGCCGGGGCGGCGTGTGCCAGGCCCAGGGCGGCCATCAGTGCCAGTCCCAGCAGGGCGGGGCGGATCGGATGCATCGGCAGGTCTCGCGTCGGTTCGGGACCGCGATGATCGCCGCAGCCGCTACCCGGCGCACGGGCCGTTAGCCATGCCCCGGCCTGCGAGAACCCCGCTCAGGTCCGCACGAATATCTCCACGCGGCGGTTGAGCTGGCGGCCGCCGGGGTTGTCCTTGCCGTCGACCTCGTTGGGCGCCACCGGCTGCGATTCGCCATAGCCGCGCGCGCTGGCGTCCTGCGCCACGCCGCGCTGGCGCAGCGCCGCCACCACCGCCTGCGCGCGCCGCTCGGACAGCGCTTGGTTGTAGTCATCGCCGCCCTTGGCGTCGGTGTGGCCGCGGACTTCGATGGCGCGGGCGGGAACCTTGGCCAAGGCGCCGGCCAGGGTGTCCAGCACCTTGCCGGCGTCGGCGCGCACCTGCGCCTTGTCGAAGTCGAACAGCACCTTGTCGTTGAGGGTCACGACGAATCCGCACGGCGCGCCGGACGGCCTGAACTTGTCCAGCAGCGGGAAGCGCCCGGCCGGCGGCAGCGGCGGCAGCGGCGCCATGCGCACCTCGCGGGCGACCGCGCCCACGGTACCGGTGCCGTCGCCGCGGTTCTCGGCGATGCCTTCGGGCCCGCCGATCCAGCGCCCGGAGCCATCGGCGCGGACCTCGATGCTGCCTTCTTCGCCCACCCACAGGCCCGAGCCATCGCCATGGTTCTCGATGTTGCCGAAGTCGCCCACCCAGGTGCCGCCCCCCTTGCCGTCCAGCTCGATATGCCCATGCTCGCCGACATAGGTGCCGGAGCCGTCGGCCCTCACCTCGAAGGTGCCGGCACTGTTGACGATGCTGCCGCTGCCATCGGGATTGACCCGCACCACATCCTCGCCGGTCACCGCCAGGCCGCTGCCGTCGGCGGCCACCTCGAACACGCCCTCGCCGGCAACGCGCTGCAGGTTGCCGACGGCATCGAGATTGGTGAAGCCGCTCTCGTTGACCAGCGCGCCGTCGGTGGCGCAGTTCGCCGGGCGCACGCTGATGCCGGCCACCGGGTCGATCAGTGCCTGCATCGAGGCTTCCAGCTGCTTCTGCGCCGGGCCGCTGCCGACGAGGCTTGGCACCATGATCGGCGGGATCGCCGGGAACTCGAAAGCGGCATCGGCCGGCGCCGCATCCGCCTGTTCCTGCGTCGCCACGGCGGCCGCCTCCGCTTGCGTGGCGGCCGGCGGTGACGACGGGCTGCAGGCCGGCAGCAGCAGGGTCAGGCAGGCCAGCGAAAGGGGGGGAAGGCGCATGCAGCAGCTCCTGGGTCGGGGAGCCGCACTGTCGGCGATGCCGCGTTCAGGCCCCGTGACCCGCCACCACCCGGGCGTCGGCGGACACCGTGCAGCGCGGGCTGCCTGCCTGCACGATGGGCATGGCCACCCCGGGACGCGGCCATGCCGCCGGCCGGAGCCCATGGCGCTCAGTCGTAGCGCACCTTCAGGCCATCCAGCTTCACCACGCCGGCCTGTTCCAGGCCGGCCACGATCGCCCCCACATCGTCGGCGCCGATCTGGTTCTGGAAGTGCGCGGCGACATGCTTCTTCAATGCGGCGAGGGTTCCCGGCCGCCCGGTTTTCGTCTTCGACAGTACGGTCTTCATCCGCGTCAGCCGCTGCATGGCCGTGGCGGGTGCCGCGGCGACCGGTGCATCGGGCAGCGGCCGCGGGGGCGCTTTGTCCACCACCACCGTCACCGCGTTCGCCTTGGGTTTCGGTTTCGGTTTCGGTTGCGCCGCGGGCACCGCGCTCACCTCGGTGGCCGCGGCCGATGCGAACAGCGGCATGCCGGCGATCGCCGTCGAGCGGCAGGCGAATATCTTCCTGCCCTTCAGGTGTTCCACCAGCGGATCGAAGCCGGTGTCACGGGAAATGATGTGGAAGAACCCACGCGGGTCGCTGGCGGACAACTGGCCGATGTAGAACGCGATATGGAAATCCAGCGCATTGGGGCCGTTGCCCGAGATGCGCACGTAATCGGCACGCTCGCGCATGGCCTGCATCTGTATCGCCAGCTCGGCCGACAGTTTGGCCTGGCCGGCACCCACGAACACCCACAGGCGGATGTCCGCGCGGTCCAGAAGCCGCAGGTCGGTGGGCTGCACGTTCTCGTGATCGATCAACACGTAGTTGATGCGGCCACTCCCCATGGACAGTGGTCCGACGGCCTCGCTCGGCATGCTGCACGCTCCCTGTTCCCCGGCCGCATCATGGCCCGACGGCGGCCGATGTTCCAATGGCGGCGGTTACCGCGCCGGCCACCCGGCCCGGCGCGCGGCGGCGTGGAAGGTCCAGGCGACGAACCGGCTCTGCTTGCTGCCCTGCGCCATCGCCACTTCACGCACCTCGAGCGCGCCGGCGCGGGACAGTTGCCGGTGCAGGTCGGCCAGGTGCTCACGCTTGGCGACCAGCGAGCTGAACCACAGCACCTGGGCCTGTACGGCCACGCTCTCGCGGATCATCCGCCGCAGGAACGAGGCCTCGCCGCCGGTGCACCACAGCTCGTTGGCCTGACCGCCGAAGTTCAACAGCGGCGGCCTGCCGCGCGGCGCGGGCTTGCCGCCGCCAAGATTGCGCAGCTTGCGCTGGCTGCCCTGCGCGGCCTCCCTGGCCGAGGCGTGGAAGGGCGGATTGCACAGGGTCAGGTGAAAGCGGTCCTGCGCCTGCACCACACCGGCGAACAGGCTGCCGCGCGCGTGCTGCAGGCGCAGTTCGATCAGCCGGTCGAGCCCGTTGCCCTGGACGTTGGCGGCGGCCGAGCGCAGGGCGACGGGATCGATGTCGCTGCCGACGAACGACCAGCCGTACTCGGCCTGGCCGAGCAGCGGATAGATGCAGTTGGCGCCCACGCCGATATCGAGCACGCGCACCCCGGGCCCGCGCGGGATCGTGCCACCGGCGTCGGCGGCCAGCAGGTCGGCCAAGCCGTGCAGGTAATCCGCGCGGCCCGGTACCGGCGGGCACAGGTAGCCGGCGGGGATATCCCAGTGGCCGATGCCGTAGTCGCTGGCCAGCAGCGCGCGGTTGAGTTCGCGTACCGCCAGCGGATCGCTGAAATCGATGCTCTGCCCGCCGTCCGGGGTGCGTCGCAGGTACGCGCGCAGCGCCGGGTTGGCCGCCAGCAGCCGTGCCATGTCGTAACGGCCCTGGTGGCGGTTGCGCGGATGCGGGCCCGCGGCCGCCGGCACGGGGCGCCGCTTCGCCGGGGGCGGAGGCGTCGGCATCGCGGAGGTGGGAGGTCAGTGGCCGGTGGCCGGCGCCGGGTCCTGCGCCTGGAAGCGCCGCAGCGGTCCGCCCTGCCCATCGGCGCGTGCGGCCAGCGCGGCGGCGATGGCCGCACACGCGTCGCGCAACACTTCGGCTTCGTTCTGGCTGGCGTCGATCACCTGCTTGCCGGGCAACTCCAGCTGCTGGAAGATCGCCCGGCAACGCTCCAGATTCTGCGCCGTCTCGAAATGGTTGGGCACGTCGCCGCGGGCGTGGATGCGCGCCAGCCCGGTGGCCGGCGGCAGGTCCAGCAGCAGCAGCAGGTGCGGCCGCGGCGCGAAGGCGTTGAGCTGCAGCAGTTCGTCCACCGGCAGCCCGGCGGCGCCCTGGTAGGCCACCATCGACGGGAAGTAGCGGTCGAGGATCACCACCGCACCGCGCGCCAGCGCCGGCACCACCAGTTCCTCGACGTGCTGGCGGCGGTCGCGCAGCAGTAGCTCCACCTCTTCCTGCGGACTCAGCCGGCCGGTCGCCGCCGAGGCCCGCAGCTGCGTGCCCCACGGCCCGTTGGTCGGCTCCTTGCTCAGCACCACCTCGGCGCCGGCCTGCTCCAGCGCCTCGGCCAGCCCCCGCGCCAGCGTGGACTTGCCGGCACCGTCGATGCCCTCGATGGCGATCAACAGGCCGCCGGGAATGTGCTCTTTCGTCATCGCGCTACTGTAGCCCAAGCGGTCCGGCGCACCCACCCTTGACGTGCCGCCGCCGGCCACCCCGCCGCGGGCCAGTGACCATCGGCCCATGCCGCGCGCCGCGACGGCCGCCACACTGCCGCGACCTGGGAAGGAGCCGGCCATGCCGCCAGCCACGATGCGCTTTCTGTTGCTGGGAATGCTGTGGGTCGCCGGCGGCGCCAGCGCGGCACCGCCGGACGCCGCCACCCTGCGGGCCATCGAGGCCACCGCCTACGACTACATGGACGGACAGCTGGAGGGCGACCCGGCGCGGGTGGCGCGTGCGCTGCACCCGGACCTGGCCAAGCGCAACCTCGTGGACAGGCCCGACGAAACCCTCGGGCTGGGCCGGATGAGCGCGGACGAACTGGTCCGCCTTACCCGCGAAGGCGCGTTGAAGACCCCGCGCGAACAGTGGCAGCGCACGGTGAGCGTGCTGCAGGTGGACGAGGACATCGCCACGGTGCGGCTGGAAAGCCCGTGGTTCATCGACCACCTGCAGATGGGCCGCTTCGACGGCCGCTGGGTGATCGTCAACGCGCTCTGGCACCGCAAGCCGCGACCGCGCAGCTGAGGCGGCCCGCTCCGTCCAACGCCCGGCCTCTTCTCTCGTCCAGACGAGGTCGGGCGCCGCAGTTCGGCGCACGGCGCATAAATCAATGCTGAACGACGCCAGCAAACACCGCTATCGTATGCGGCTTCCGTGAGCCGCCTTCAGCCACATGAGCCAGACCGACGCTTTGCCCGTTGCCGAGCAACACGCTGCCGTTGATTAAGCCCCGCATGCGCATGGCGCCTGCGAGAACTGCAGCACCGCGCTGCATGGCCATTACTGCCATGCCTGCGGGCAGTCCTCGCACAACCCGCTCAAGCATCTTGGCCACGCCATCGAGGAAGTGTTCGAGTCGTTCTGGCACCTGGACGGGCGCATCTTCCGCACGCTGCGCGACCTGCTGGTGCCAGGCCGGGTCGCGCTCAACTACCTCCGCGGCCAGCGCGTGGGCTACGTGCAGCCGCTGCGGCTGTTCGTGATCCTGACCCTGTTCACGTTCTTCGTCGGCAAGCTGACCCTGCATGTCGACGACATGACCCTGAACGGCGGCGACAACACGCTGTTCGCCAACGCGCAGACCGTGCAGGAAGTGGAGGCGATACGCGCGGCGCAGCAGGCCGGGATCGAGCGCCAGCTGGCGGCTTCGCCCGCGGCCACGCCGGCATTCACGGTGGCCATGGCCGCGCTGAACACCGCCGCTGCACGGCGCACCTCCGAACTGCGCGGGCAGCCGGCGCCCGCGCCGGACAACGTGGCCTCGGCGATGACGCGCGCGGCGCAGGCGGCGGGCCAGGCCACCGGGCGCCAGGAGGCTACCGTGTTCGACTCCGACATCAACGGCAGACCCTGGGATCCGCAGACCAATCCGGTGGTGGTACAGGGCATGCCGGCATTCTTCAACCACTGGCTCAACCAGCGCCTGGCCAACGGCAAGGCCAACGTGGAACGCATGGGCGGCAAGACCGACCTGTACGTGCAGGCCTTCCTCACCGCCCTGCCCGGCGCGCTGTTCTTCCTGATGCCGGTGTTCGCGCTGGTGCTGCGCGTGGCCTACCTGGGCCGCCGCATCGGCTACCTCGAACACCTGGTGGTGGCGCTGTACAGCCATGCCTGGCTGATGCTGGTGCTGCTGGCCACGTTCCTGACGATCGGCGTCACCGGCGCCATCGGCAACCGCGTGGTGAACGCCATCGGTGATGGCATCCACGTGGTGCTGTGGCTGTCGGTTCCCGTCTACCTGCTGTGGATGCAGCAGCGCGTGTACGGCGGCCGCGGGTGGGCGACGCTGGCGCGCTACGTGTTCATCGGCGGCATCTACTTCTGGCTGGTGATCCTGGGAGTGACGTACGCGGCGCTGGCCGGGGTGTCGTCCTGAGCGGCCGGACGCGGGCTCACACCCAGCCCTGGGCCACCAGCTCGCGCTTGACGTAGGCGTAGAACACCGGCGCGGCGACCAGCCCGGACAGGCCGAACGCCGCTTCCATCACCAGCATCGCCAGCAGCAGTTCCCAGGCATGGGCGCGGATCTCGCCGCCGACGATGCGGGCGTTGAGGAAGTACTCCAGCTTGTGGATCACCACCAGGAACAGCAGCGCGGCCACCGCGACGTAGAACGACACCGACAGCGCGACGATGGTGATCACGGTGTTGGAGATCACGTTGCCCACCACCGGCAGCAGGCCGGCGAGGAAGGTGATCAGCACCAGGGTCTTGGCCAGCGGCAGGTGCACGCCCAGCAGCGGCAGCACGCCCAGCAGGAAGATCGCGGTGAACAGGGTGTTGAGCAGCGAGATCTTGAGCTGGGCGAACACCACCTGGCGGAACGCGGTGGCCAGGTGGCTGGTACGGCCGACCAGTTCCCGCGCCAGCGGCCCCATGCGTGGCAGCGGCAATTCGTCGTACAGCGCGATCATCGCGCCCAGCACCATGCCGATCAGCACCCGCACGCCGATCTGCACCGCCGAGGTGCCGGCGACGCCGAGCTGGCGGCGGTGCTCGGCCACCCATTCGTTCACCCCGGCGCGCAGCGCCTGCATGTCCTCGGGGATATACGGCTGCAGCAGCGGCGGCACCTGGTGGCGCGAGGTATTGAGGATTTCCATCAGCTGCGCCAGCAGCGCGTCCGGCCCGCCGGTTTCGTTGCGGAAGAACGACACCACCGCGATGATCGCCAGGCCCAGCAGGCCGATCACCGCCACCGACAGCACGGCCACCGCCATCGCCCGCGCCCGGCCCGGCGGCAGCCGGCCCTCCACGGTCGAAGCCAGCACGTGGCTGAGGTGGAACACCAGCAGGCCGGACAGCAGGGTGACCACCAAGCCCAGTTCCAGCACCGCCCACATGCCCAGCAGCATCAGCACCCAGGCGGCGATGCGCGCCGGCGGCGTCGCTGGCTTCAGGGGGAGGAGGTCGGTCACTGCGGCAGGCCCGTCGAAGATGCGCCATGGTAGGCGATCACGCTGCCGCCAACCGTGCCGATGCGGCGCTTCCCGGCAGGCGCGGGCGCGGGCGGGAAAGGCCGCCGCCCGGGGCCGGCGCTCAGTCGCCGGGCGGGGCCTGGCAACCCTCCTGCTGCGCACAGAAGCGCGCCGCGCGGCGGCGCTGGTCCTCGCTCAGCTCCGGCGGTGGGCGGGCGATGGCCGACTGGATCTGGTCGCGGCCGCCGGTCAGCTTGTGCAGGCCCTTGGCGGCGGCCATCAGGCCGTAGCTGATGCCCATCAGCAGGTAACCGCCGCTTTGGCTGACCTGCTCGGGCGTGGGCGGTTCGCTCCATGAACGGCTGAAGCGGTTGGGCTCGACCTTCACCGGGTTGCGGAAGCGGTACAGGTCCAGCGGCGTGTCGTCCTCGGGCTTGAGCGCGCGCACTTCCTCCAGCGTCCTCACCGCGTCCGTGGACGCCGCCGCAGGGTCGGCCGCGGGGTCCGCCGCGGGCACCGGATCCACGGCCGCTGGCGACGCCTGTTGCGCCTGCGCCGCGCCCACCAGCACCATCCCCGCCAACACCATTGCGTATCTTCGAGGCCTTGCCACCGTTCCTGTCCCTGCCGGTTGCCGAAGCAGGCAGCATACGGGCGCCACCTTCAGATTGCGTTGGCGGCGTGCCGGGCGTTCAGCCTGCATGGGTCTCACAGGCTGAGACGGCGCCGTGCTTCCATGCCGTCTTTGGATCGGCACTACCGGCATGGCGTTCTCCCTCGCTCCCCGCACCGAAGCCAGCGAACGGGCGCTGGCCACCACCGACGGCCTGCCCTCGCGCGACGGCGCGCTGCTTGGCCAGCGGCTGGCACGGCGCTACCGCGACCGCGTCACCGGCAGCTTCACGATCCCGGGCCGCGAAGGCAGCCATGCGCCGATCCCCGACGACGTCCCCGAGGCGCTGCAGGCCGCGCTCCGGGCGCGCGGCATCGAACAGCTGTACTCGCACCAGGCCGACGCCTGGAACGCCACCCAGCGCGGCGAGCACGTGGCCGTCGTCACCCCGACCGCGTCGGGCAAGTCGCTGTGCTACACGCTGCCGGTGGTGAGCGCGGCGATGCAGGGCAACGCCAAGGCGCTGTACCTGTTCCCGACCAAGGCGCTGGCCCAGGACCAGGTGGCCGAGCTGCTGGAGCTCAACCGCGCCGGCGACCTCGGCGTGAAGGCCTTCACCTTCGACGGCGATACGCCCGGCGACGCGCGCCAGGCGATCCGCCTGCACGGCGACATCGTGGTCAGCAACCCGGACATGCTGCACCAGGCGATCCTGCCGCACCACACCAAGTGGGCGCAGTTCTTCGAGAACCTGCGCTACGTGGTGATCGACGAGATCCACACCTACCGCGGCGTGTTCGGCAGCCACGTCACCAACGTGATCCGCCGGCTCAAGCGCATCTGCGCGTTCTACGGCGTGCACCCGCAGTTCATCCTGTGCTCGGCCACCATCGGCAACCCGCATGCGCATGCCGAGGCGCTGGTGGAAGAACAGGTGCATGCGATCACCGAGAGCGGCGCACCCAGCGGCCCCAAGCACGTGCTGCTGTGGAACCCGCCGGTGATCAACCCGGACCTGGGCCTGCGCGCCTCGGCGCGCTCGCAGGCCAACCGCATCGCCCGCATCGCGATCAAGAGCGGGCTCAAGACGCTGGTGTTCGCGCAGACCCGGCTGATGGTGGAGGTGCTGACCAAGTACCTGAAGGACATCTTCGACAACGACCCGCGCAAGCCGGCGCGGATCCGCGCCTACCGCGGCGGCTACCTGCCCACCGAGCGCCGCGAGGTGGAGCGGGCCATGCGCGCCGGCAGCATCGACGGCATCGTCAGCACCTCGGCGCTGGAGCTGGGCGTGGACATCGGCGCGCTCGACGTGGTGGTGCTCAACGGCTACCCCGGCAGCGTGGCGGCGACGTGGCAGCGCTTCGGCCGCGCCGGCCGCCGCCAGCAGGCCGCGCTCGGGGTGATGGTGGCCAGCAGCCAGCCGCTGGACCAGTACGTGGTGCGGCACCCGGACTTCTTCGCCAACGCCACCCCCGAGCACGCGCGCATCGCCCCGGACCAGCCGCTGATCCTGTTCGACCACATCCGCTGCGCGGCGTTCGAGTTGCCGTTCCTGAGCGGGGAGCCGTTCGGCCCGGTCGACCCGCTGGTGTTCCTGCAGGCGCTGGCCGAAACCGGCGTGGTGCACCAGGAAGGCGAACGCTGGGAATGGATCGCCGACAGCTACCCGGCCAACGCGGTGAGCCTGCGCGCGGTGGCCGATGGCAACTTCGTGGTGGTGGACCGCAGCGACGGCAAGCAGCAGATCATCGCCGAGGTGGACTATTCCGCCGCCGCGCTGACCCTGTACGAAGGCGCCATCCACATGGTGCAGAGCACGCCCTACCAGGTCGAGCGGCTGGACTGGGACGGGCGCAAGGCCTACGTCACCCGCACCCACGTGGACTACTACACCGACAGCATCGACTTCACCAAGCTCAAGGTGCTGGACCGCTTCGACGGCAATGCCGCCGGACGCGGCGATTCGCACCACGGCGAGGTGCACGTGGTGCGGCGCGTGGCCGGCTACAAGAAGATCCGCTACTACACGCACGAGAACATCGGCTATGGCCCGGTCAACCTGCCCGACCAGGAGCTGCACACCACCGCGGTGTGGTGGCAGCTGCCGCAGGCCACCCTGCTGCGCAGCTTCGCGCAGAAGCAGGACGCGCTCGACGGCTTCCTCGGCGCGGCGTACGCGCTGCACATCGTCGCCACCGTGGCGGTGATGGCCGACGCGCGCGACCTGCAGAAGGCGGTGGGCAATGGCGACGGCGCGTGGTTCGCGGTGGCCGACCAGAGCGGCCGCGGCCAGCTGCGCGGCAACGAGAGCGGCGACGGCGCGGTGGAGCTGATGCAGAGCTTCGTGCCCACCGTTTACCTGTACGACAACTTCCCCGGCGGCGTGGGCCTGAGCGAGCCGCTGTGGCAGCGCCAGGCCGAACTGGTGCAGCGCGCGCTCGAGCTGGTGGAGCGCTGCGACTGCAGTGCCGGCTGCCCTGCCTGCGTCGGCCCGGTGCTGGCCGCGCAGGAACAGGGCCAGGGCGAAGCACCGCGCTCGCTGGCGTTGAAGGTGCTGTCGCTGCTGTCGGCCGAGCGCTGCGCGCAGGTGCCGGCGGTCACGGCCGACGCCGTGGACGAGGCGCTCGACCTGCTGCCATGAGCGTCAGCCTGGACAAGCTCAAGGCGCTGCGCAGGCAGGCCGGGCATGCCGATGCCGCCGTTGCCGCCGCGCCTGCGGCGGCGCTGCCGGGCCCCGCGCCATCGGCCACGGAACCGGCCCGGCCGCCGCCCCCGGCAATGCCTGCGCCTGCGCCGTGCGCCGCACCGGCGCCGGAAGCGCCCGCGGCGTGGCCGCAGGCGCCGCTTCCGCAACGCCATGACGCCGCGCCGAGGCCAGCATCGCCACCACGCGGTGACTCGGTGTTCGGGTGGGTCGAGCAGATCCGGCACAAGCCCGCGGCCGTGCCAGCGCGCACGCCCGACAGCGATGGCCTGCGCCGCCTGCTGGCCACGCGCGGGCGCGTGGTGGCCACGGCGCCGCGCCTGCCACGCAACGGCCCGGTCGACCGCGCGCTTCCAGGCACCGAGATCGCGCCCGGCCTGCATCTGGTCGAGGCCTTCCTGCCGCAGCCGGTTCCGGCGCAGCCGCTGTCACTGGCGTTCAGCAGGCGCCCGGACGACACCGTGCGGCCGCAGGACCTGCTGTTCTTCGACACCGAGACTACCGGCCTGGCCGGCGGCACCGGCACCCGCGCTTTCATGATCGGCGCCGCCGACTGGCATTGCGATGCGGCGCGCGGCGAAGGGCTGCGCGTGCGCCAGCTGCTGATGTCCACGATGGGCGCCGAGAGCGCGATGCTGGAGGTGTTCGCCAGCTGGCTGGCGCCGACCACGGTGCTGTCCAGCTACAACGGCCGCTGCTACGACGCGCCGCTGCTGAAGACGCGCTACCGGCTGGCGCGGCGCGGCGACCCGCTTTCCGCGCTGGACCACGTCGACCTGCTGTTCCCGACCCGGCGCCGCTACCGCGGCACGTGGGAGAACTGCCGGCTGGCGACCATCGAGCGGCAGTTGCTGCGCATCCAGCGCGAGGACGACCTGCCCGGTTCCGAGGCACCGGCCGCCTGGCTGGACTATCTGCGCGGCGGCAGCGCGCGCAACCTGCGCCGCGTCGGCGAACACAACCACCAGGACGTGGTGACGCTGGCGCAGTTGTTCCTGCGCCTGGTGCAGGCCGAGGCCGACGAGCGGGCATCCTCGCTGGCCCCATAGAGGCGGGGCATGCCCTGCAGGGCGTTGCCGGGCAAGCCCGGCACCTACGCGACGTGGAGGCGGGGCCCGCCCTCCTTCGCATTGCAATGCCAGGCCCCGTAGAGGCGGGGCTTGCCCCGCCTTCACGTTGCAATGCCGGCGCCGACCCGCGCCGGCGAGGGCTCCTCACCCGCGGACCGGCTGCGCCAGACCGTCGCGGATCGCCTGCTCGATCAGGCGCTCGGCCTCGCGCTGGGCACGCACGCTGGCGGCGGCCTGCTGGCGGCCCAGCTCGGCCTGCTGCCTGCCCAGTTCCGCCTGCCGGCGCGCCAGTTCACGCATCTCCTCGCGCATGGCCGGGGTGTCGATCTGCGCGCGCAGTTTCTCGGCCTCGCGGCGGGCGGCTTCGGCCTGTTCGCGGCTCGTCGTGGCGTCCCCGCCGTGCGCGGCCAACGCCAGTTCCGCCTGGCGCGCGGCCAGCTCGCCGATGCGGGCGCCAATGTCACCCATGCGCCCGCCGATCTCGCCCTGGCGTTCGCCCAGCTTGCCCTGGCGCTCGCCAAGGCGGCCCTGCTGCTCGCCCAGCCGCGTGGTTTCGGCGAAGGCCTGCTCGAACCGCGACAGCACCCCGGCATCGCGCACCACGTAGGCGCGGCCATCGCGACGCAGCAGCAGCACGCCGTTGCCGTCGTCCAGCCGGCGCGCCTGCTCCAGATCGGCCATCGAGCCGTTCATCACGCTGTGCTCGTCTTTCAACAGCACGTAGCCGTTGCTGCTCGGGCTCTGCGAAAGATGGATCACGCCATGCGTCGACACCGGCGGCGCGGGCGGTGCCGGCGGAGCCTTGGGGGCGGCCGGCGGCGGCGGCGCGGGCAGCGCCGGCGCGGTGCCCTTGGCCCTGATCACGGTGTGCACCACCGAATGGTCGCCTTTGGGCACGGCAGGCGGGCTTGGCACGGCCGGTACCGCGGGGGCCGCGGGCACCGGCGGCGGGGACGGCGGGGACGGCGGTGCCGGCATGGCCACCAGGCGCATCGGCAGCACGCCGACCAGCGCCACCGCGGCGACGATCAGGCCCGCGCCCAGGCGCGGGAAGGACGAGGTGTTCTGCAGCATGAGCAGTCTCCGCTTGAGGCTCAGGTAGGTGGGCGAGGCGCTGGCGAGGCCGGCGCCGGGCCGGGGGCTGACGCCCAGCTGCAGCAGCAGGCGTCCGTAGTGCTGGCGGCAATGGCGGTTGCCGGCGACCACCGCGGCATCGACCGCCGCCTCGCGGGCGATCGCGTACTCGCGGGCCGCCAGGTGCACCAGCGGGTGGAAGAAGAACAGGTGCTGGGCCAGCGCCGGCACCAGCCCCAGCCACAGGTCATGGCGCTGCAGGTGCACCAGCTCGTGGGTCAGGGCCATGTCCAGGTCGTCGTCGCCCATGCGCGGCAGGCCACGCGCCGGCAGCAGCAGCACCGGCCGCCAGGGGCCGACCAGCTGCGGCGAATCGATGGCCGCGCTGAGCATCAGCCGCGGCGCGCGGCGCAGGCCGTGGGCTTCGGCCGCCAGCTGCAACGCGGCATCCAGGCGGCGGTCGTCGCTGGGCCGTGCCGTGCGCAGCAGGGCGCGGCTGGCGCGCCAGGCCGAGGCGGTACGCAGCGCCATCACCAGTACCCCGGCCAGCCACAGCGCCATCACCACGTGCAACCACGACCAGCCGCTTTCCAGCGGCAGTGGCTGCATCACGATCAACGGTTCGGCAGTGGCCTGCGGCTGCGCGGCGGCGGCCTGTTGCACCACGTCGACGGTGGTGTCCAGCGCCGGCAGCACCGGCAGCTGCAACGGCGCGCTCCAGACCAGGCCGACCACCGCCTGCAACGCCACCAGCCACCACAACCCGCACTGGGTTGCCGCCGGCAGTCGCCGCACGCAGCGGCACAACACCCACACCAGCGCGGTGAGCACGACGGTCTGCACGCTGGTGGCGAGCAGGCGATTGCCCAGCAGTTCGAACAGGCTGTCCATGATCAATCCTCCCGGCGCTGCGATTGCAGCCTGCTGACCAGCGCTTCGAGTTCGGCCAGTTCGTTGTCGCTGACCTCGGCCTTCTCCGACATCCACGCCACGAACGGCGAGATCGAGCCCTGCAGGGTCTTTTCGACGAAGCTGCCGACCGCGCTGCTAACCACCTCCTGCTGTTGCGCGGTGGAGCGGTAGCGGTACACGCCCTGGTCCTGCGCGCGCTGCAGGTAGCCCTTGCCGCGCAGCCGCTCCATCATGGTCAGCACGGTGGAGCGGGCCAGGCCGCGCGCCTCGCCGAAGCCGGCGGCGACTTCGCCGACGCTGGCCGGTTCGTTTTCCCCGATGTACTGCAGCAGGGCCAGCTCCTGGTCCCCGATGGTCTTGCGGCGCATGGTCGACTCCGTGACTACATTTGTCGCCACGGTAGTCATGACTACAAATGTAGTCAATAGCCCGGAAGGCATACCGCCCGGTGTCGGGCTGAATGCTTCAGGTTGCGGGGCCGCTCAGGACACCTGGCTGTCGATCTGCCAGCGGGCGAATTCGGCTTCGAACTCCGGCAGGTCCAGCAGGCCCAGGCACGCCTGCGCACCGACCGGCAGCGGTTCGCCACGCGCCAGGCGCCGCGCCAGCAGCACCGCGGCGAAGGTGGGGATCTCCGGCCCGTGCAGCATCGGTGCGGTGAGGTCCCAGTGCACCCGATGGGCGACGCCGCCGCGCTGCCCGCGCAGGGTCACGCGCATGCCGCCCAGGTCGGTGCCGAAACGATCGAAGCAGCGCCCGGCGCGGGCGAACGCACCGGCCAGCGCCGCCATCGGCAGCGGCACGCCACGGTGCCGCAGCCAGGCCAGGGCCGCCAGGCAGCGCGACAGCAGCGGCAGTTCCAGCGCGGCACGGAAGCGCACCGTCGACACGCCTGGATGGCGCTGCACCAGCAGGTCGTGATCGGGCACGTCGCAGGGCGAGGCCAGCCGCGGTGCGATGCGCGCGAACGTGACCGGCTGCGGGTCGGCCCAGCCGACGACCGGCTGCCAGCGCCCGTCGATCCAGCAGCGGAACGACTGCCCGCAGTACGACAGCACCGCGCGCACCGTGGCCATGCCCAGCGGCGTGGCCTGCGCCGGCGCGATCACGATGTCGATGGACTGCAGTACGTCCAAGCGCCCGCGCAGCGCATCGACCACCGCGCCGGACAGGGCCGGCAGGGTGCTGGCGCCGCTGATCGCGCTGCGTCCGTGCCGGCGCGCCACGGCATCGAGCTGCGCGGGAAAATCGCGGACGAAATCGCGGCCGTCGGCCAGGTCGATGTAATGCATGCCCGCCTCCAGGCACGCACGCGCGACCCCGTAGTCCTGCCCCTGGAACGGTCCGGCGGTGTGGATGACCAGGTCGGCGCCGGTCGCGCGCAGGTCATCGGCGAACGTCGCCGCGGCCGTATCCAGCCGCCGGCACTGCACCGGCGCCATCTCCACCCCGGGCAGGTTGGCCGACGCGCGCTGCGGGTGGCGCCCGGCGGCGATGACGGTGATGCCCGGGGTCGCCGCCAGCACGCGCACGATGCGCGCGCCGAAATGCCCGTACCCGCCGAGCACCACGACCCGGCAGCCTTCCTGTTGCGACATCGATCCACTCCGCATGCGGCGATGCACGCATTATCGATGGGCATCGCCGTGGCCGTCGCGGCCGGCTTTCATCGCCCGCACACGGCGGCGGCGGCAGGCTCGGCACTCCGCCCCGCCATGGAGTCCGCCATGTACCGCAGCCTGATCCTCGCCGGCACCGTCGTGCTGTCCGCCGCCGCCTGCAGCAGCGCCCCGGTCGCCGGCATCCAGCCCATCGACGGGGTCATCTCCGGCCAATGCCACACCGACATGGTGCTCGGCGCGGCCGGGCTGGCTGCCTCGCCCGCGACGGTAGAGCGCGCGCGGGTGGACAGCGACAGCCTGCAGGTGCAGACGGTGCGCGGTGGCATGCGGCTGCCGACGACCCCGGCCAGCGCCACGTCCGGGGGCGACCGCCTCACCATCGAGGTCGGTCGCGGCAACGCCATCACCGCGCTGCGCTGCGGTTGAACGCGGCGCCTGCGCATGCAGGCGGGATGACGCGCTGCGACGGTACAGGCCTGGAACCAGGCGATATGCTTCGGTGTCCTTCATCAGCACTGGAGTTCCGATGCGAATCCCGACGATGCCGCGCGCCGTGCGCCGCCCCACCGCCCTGATCGCCGCCCTGTCGCTCGTGCTCGCGCTGGGTGCGTGCAAGGGCCCGGCCCCGGAAGAACAGGAGCAGGCGCTGGACCAGGCCAAGCAGGCCGCCGATGCCGCCGCCACCCCGGACCAGGGCGTCGCCACCACGCCGCCGCCGGTGGGCAGCTGCGATGCCAGCCAGGTCGAAGGCCTGGTCGGGCAGGCTTACACCGAGGCGCTGGCCGAGCAGGCACGACAGGACGCCGGGGCCGCCAAGCTGCGCCTGCTAAAGCCCAACCAGCCGGTCACCATGGAGTTCCTGGGCGAGCGCCTGAACATCGAAGTGGATGACAAGGACGTGGTCACCGGGGTCCGCTGCGGCTGACCCGGAACACGCCGCAAAGCCTTGCGGCGCAAGGGTTTGGTTGCTGCCGCAACCATGCGTTGCGGCACCGCAGCATCTGTGTTCTAGTCGAGCGCATCCGGTGGCCTCAACGCTGCGCTCCAGTGACGGGCATGCCGTGCACGCGACAGCAACACGGCCGTGCATGGGGTGCCGCGGTGGACGAGGGTGAGGTGTCGCCGCCCACCCGCGCACCACGAGGCCCAGATGACCCTCCGCACTCGCCAGGGGCTCTACGACCCGCAAGACGAACGCGACGCCTGTGGTTTCGGCATGGTCGCGCAGCTGGACGACCAGCCTTCCCGGCTCCTCGTCGACACCGCGATCGCCGCGCTCTCGCGCATGACCCACCGCGGCGGCGTCGCCGCCGATGGCCTCACCGGCGATGGCTGCGGCCTGCTGCTGCGCAAGCCCACCGTGTTCCTGCGGCGGCTGGCGGAGGAAGCGGGCATCGCGCTCGGGCCGAACTTCGCCGCCGGCGTGGTGTTCCTGCCGCACGACCCCGCGGCCGCGCAGCGCTGTCGCGGGGAGCTGGACGCGCAGCTGCGCGCGGCCGGCTGCCATCCGCGCGGCTGGCGCGAGGTACCCATTGATGCCAGCGTCTGTGGCGAGCTGGCGCGCGACACCCTGCCGGGAATCGAGCAGGTGTTCGTCGATCCCGATCCGGGGCAGGACGCCACGCAGTTCGCGCTGGCGCTGTTCCTGGCGCGACGCCGCAGCGAACAGGCCCTGCGCGATGTCGCCGATTACTACGTCACCACGCTCAGCGCCGACGCCATCAGCTACAAGGGCATGGTGCTGCCGGACAAGCTGAGCACGTTCTACCCGGACCTGCAGCGCCACGAACTGGCCGCCAGCGTGGTGGTGTTCCACCAGCGCTTTTCCACCAACACGATGCCGCGCTGGCCGCTGGCGCACCCGTTCCGCCTGCTCGCCCACAACGGCGAGATCAACACCATCGAGGGCAACCGCCACTGGGCGCAGGCGCGCAGCCGGGTATGGAAGACCCCCAGGTTCGACATCGCCGAGTTCGACCCGGTGATCTCGATGCACGGCTCTGATTCGCAGAGCATGGACAACATGCTCGAACTGCTGGTGGCCGGCGGCATGGAGCTGATCCAGGCGCTGCGCATCCTGGTGCCGCCGGCGACCCAGTCGCTGGAGTTCAAGGACGCCGACCTCGCCGCGTTCTACGAGTTCTACGGCCTGAACAGCGAGCCATGGGACGGCCCGGCCGGGATCGTCGCCTGCGATGGACGCTACGCGGCGTGCACGCTGGACCGCAACGGCCTGCGCCCGGCGCGCTGGATGCTGACCGCCGACCGCCACTTCCTGGTGGCGTCCGAGGCCGGGGTGTGGGAAGTGCCCACCGAGCGCGTGGTACAGAAGGGCAAGCTGGGGCCGGGGCAGATGATGGCCATCGACCTCAAGCGCGGCGACCTGCTCGACTCCGACGCCATCGACCGCATCAACCGCGCGCGCGCCCCGTACAAGCAATGGCTGCACCAGGGCGTGACCTACCTGCAGACCGAACTGATCGACCCCTCGCTCGCCGAGGAGCCGTTCGACGAAGCCACCCTGCGCAGCTACCACAAGCTGTTCCAGCTCACCGCCGAGGAAGTGGAGCAGGTGCTGCGGCCACTGGCCGAGACCGGGCAGGAAGCCACCGGCTCGATGGGCGACGACACCCCCATCGCCGTGCTCAGCCGCCACACCCGGCCGCTGTACGACTACTTCCGCCAGGCGTTCGCGCAGGTCACCAATCCGCCGATCGATCCGCTGCGCGAAGACTGCGCGATGTCGCTGACCACCCAGCTGGGCAGGGAGACCAACATCTTCCATGCCGGGCCGGAGACGGTGAACCACGTCATCCTCAACTCGCCGGTACTGAGCCAGCGCAAGCTGCGGCAGTTGCTGAAGATGGAGCAGTACGTCGAACGCAACCGCCTGATCGACCTGTCCTACAGCGTCGAGGAAGGCCTGGCCGCCGGCATCGCGCGCATCTGCGCGCAATGCGAGCAGGCCGCCCGCGACGGCGCGGTGATGCTGCTGCTGTCCGACCGCTACCCGGTGCCGGAACGGCCGATGGTGCATGCGCTGCTGGCCACCAGCGCGGTGCACCACCACCTGTCGCAGCGGGGCCTGCGCTGCGACGTCAACCTGATCATCGAAACCGGCACCGCGCGCGACGCGCACCACATGGCGTGCCTGCTGGGCTTCGGCGCCACCGCGGTGTACCCGTACCTGGCCTACCAGACCCTGTTCGACATGGGCCGGCGCGGCATCCTGCTGCTGAAGAAGGGCGGCGAGGTCTCGCAGATCGGCCGCAGTTACCGCAAGGGCATTTACAAGGGCCTGAGCAAGATCATCTCCAAGATGGGCATCTGCACCGTGGCCAGCTACCGCGGCGCGCAGCTGTTCGAGATCGTCGGGCTGGACCCGGACGTGGTGCGGCTGTGCTTCCCCGATGCCACCGCGCGCATCGGTGGCGTCGGCCTGGCGCGGCTGGATGCCGAAGCCCGCGAACTCGCCGCGCGTGCCTGGAACGCGCTGGCCCCGGCCGAAGTCGGCGGGCTGCTCAAGTACGTGCACGACGGCGAGTACCACATGTACAACCCGGACGTGGTGCTGACCCTGCAGCGCGCCGCGCGCACCGGCAACGCCGAGGACTGGCGCCGCTACACCGAGGCGGTGCATGGGCGTCCGGTGTCGGCGCTGCGCGACCTGCTGCAGCTCAAGCCGGCGGCCACGCCGGTGCCGCTGGCCGAAGTGGAACCGGCCGAAGCACTGTTCAAGCGGTTCGACACCGCCGCCATCTCGCTCGGCGCGTTGTCGCCGGAAGCGCATGAGGCGCTGGCCATCGCCATGAACCGCCTCGGCGGCCGTTCCAACTCCGGCGAGGGCGGCGAAGACCCGGCGCGCTACGGCACCGAGAAGCGCTCCAAGATCAAGCAGGTGGCCTCCGGCCGCTTCGGCGTCACCGCCGAGTACCTGGTCAACGCCGAGGTGCTGCAGATCAAGGTGGCGCAGGGCGCCAAGCCCGGCGAGGGCGGCCAGCTGCCCGGCCACAAGGTCAACGAGCTGATCGCGCGGCTGCGGTATGCAAAGCCGGGCATCGGCCTGATCTCGCCGCCGCCGCACCACGACATCTATTCGATCGAGGACCTGGCGCAGCTGATCTACGACCTCAAGCAGGTCAACCCCGACGCGCTGGTATCGGTGAAGCTGGTATCGCATGCCGGGGTCGGCACCATCGCCGCCGGCGTGGTCAAGGCCGGCGCCGACCTGATCACCGTATCCGGCCACGATGGCGGCACCGGCGCCTCGCCGATCAGCTCGATCCGCTACGCCGGCGTGCCATGGGAACTGGGCGTGGCCGAATCGCACCAGGCACTTGTGGGCAACGACCTGCGTGGCCGCACCCTGCTGCAGACCGACGGCGGCCTGAAGACCGGGCTGGACGTGGTCAAGGCCGCGCTGCTGGGCGCGGACAGCTTCGGCTTCGGCACCGGCCCGATGATCGTGCTGGGCTGCAAGTACCTGCGCATCTGCCACCTCAACAACTGCGCCACCGGCGTGGCCACCCAGGACGAGCGCCTGCGCGAGGGCCATTTCACCGGCCTGCCCGAGCGGGTGGAGAACTTCTTCCGGCTGCTGGCCGAGGAAGTGCGGCAGTGGCTGTCGTACCTGGGCGCGCGCTCGCTGGATGAGATCGTCGGCCGCACCGACCTGCTGGAGCAGCTGGACGTGGCGCCGCGCGAAGGGGTCAAGGTCGACCTCTCGCGGCTGCTGGCGCCGGCCCGCTACGAAGGCTCGCACTGTGCGGCGCAGCGCCTGTACCAGTCGCCGGACAGCCTGGCCACGCAGATGGACGGGCTGCTGGCCGGGGCGATCGCGCACAAGCGCGGCGGCGAACACCGCTTCCTGATCCACAACACCGACCGTTCGGTGGGCACGCGCCTTGCCGGTGCCGTCGCCCGCGCGCACGGCAACCACGGCATGGAGGACGCGCCGCTGAACCTGCGCTTCCGCGGCACTGCCGGGCAGAGCTTTGGCGCGTTCAACGTCGGCGGGCTGAACCTGGAAGTCGAGGGCGAGGCCAACGACT
Source organism: Stenotrophomonas sp. Y-13 (assembly GCF_046267925.1). Classification (NCBI taxonomy): domain Bacteria; kingdom Pseudomonadati; phylum Pseudomonadota; class Gammaproteobacteria; order Lysobacterales; family Lysobacteraceae; genus Stenotrophomonas; species Stenotrophomonas sp. Y-13. The sequence goes on along the minus strand of NZ_CP176501.1, from coordinate 67,180 downwards.
ACGTCGGCAAGGGCATGGCCGGCGGCCGGCTGGTGGTGCGGCCGCCGCGCGGCGCGCGCTTCGAGGCGCGCAATACCGCCATCGTCGGCAACACCTGCCTGTATGGCGCCACCGGCGGCGAGCTGTTCGCCGCCGGCCGGGCCGGCGAGCGCTTCGGCGTGCGCAACTCCGGCGCGCTGGCGGTGATCGAGGGTGCCGGCGACCACTGCTGCGAATACATGACCGATGGCATCGTCGTCGTGCTCGGCAAGGTCGGGCTGAACTTCGGTGCCGGGTTCACCGGCGGGCTGGCCTACGTGCTGGACGTGGACCGCGATTTCGTTGACCGCTACAACCACGAGCTGATCGACATCCACCGCATCTCGGCCGAAGGCTTCGAGAACTACCGCCAGCACCTGCACGCCCTGATCGGCCGTCACCGCGAGCTGACCGGCAGCATCTGGGCACAGCAGATCCTGGACGAGTTCCGCGACTACGTCGGCAAGTTCTGGCTGGTCAAACCCAAGGCCGCGAGCATCGAATCGCTGGCGGCCGCGCTACGCAACGCCGCATGACGCCAGGAGTCCCTTTCCCGCGCACGCAAAGGGACCGCGGCGGGGATGCCGCAACGGCATCCCCGCTCCGCCCCCGCCCCCACTTCACGAGTTGCCCATGAGCCGCAAGCAAGCTTTCCAGTTCCTCGACCTCCCCCGCACCATGCCGCGGCGCATTCCGGTGGAACTGCGTACGTCCGGCGACTGGGGCGAGCTCTACGGCAGGTTCGACAAGGCCGATGCGCAGCACCAGGCCGGCCGTTGCCTGGACTGCGGCAACCCGTACTGCAGCTGGAAGTGCCCGGTGCACAACGCCATCCCGCAGTGGCTGCAGCTGGTGCAGGAAGACCGCATCCACGAGGCGGCGACGCTGTGCCATTCGACCAATCCGCTGCCCGAGGTGTGCGGCCGGGTTTGCCCGCAGGACCGCCTGTGCGAAGGCAGCTGCACGCTGGAGGAATTCGGCGCGGTGACCATCGGCGCGGTCGAGAAGTACATCGTCGATACCGCGCTGGCCAGCGGCTGGAAGCCGGACCTGCAGGCGGTGCAGCCCAGCGGCAGGCGGGTCGCCATCGTCGGTGCCGGCCCGGCCGGGCTGGCCTGCGCCGATCGCCTGGCGCGCGCCGGCATCCAGGCCGTGGTATTCGACCGCTACGAACAGATCGGCGGCCTGCTGCAGTTCGGCATTCCCAGTTTCAAGCTCGAGAAGCGCGTGATCGCGCGCCGTCGCGAGATCCTCGAGGGCATGGGCGTGCAGTTCCGGCTGGGCGTGGAGATCGGCCGCGACACCACCATCGAACAGTTGCAGGCGGACTACGACGCGGTGTTCCTGGGTACCGGCGCCTACCGCTATACCGACGGCGGACTGGTGGGCCAGGACCTGAAGAACGTGCTGCCGGCGCTGCCGTTCCTGGTGCAGAACGGGCGCATCGTCGGCGGCGGCGATCCGCAGGGGCGCCCGATCGCCGGCTGGGAAGACCAGATCACGCTGCCGGACCTCAACGGCAAGCGGGTGGTGGTGCTTGGCGGCGGCGACACCGGCATGGACTGCGTGCGCAGCGCGGTCCGCCTGGGCGCGGCGCGGGTGACCTGCGCCTATCGCCGCGACGAGGCCAACATGCCCGGCTCCGCGCGCGAGGTGGCCAATGCCCGCGAAGAGGGCGTGCGCTTCCTGTTCAACCGCCAGCCGCTGGCGATCGAGGCCGGCGCCGACGACGAGGTGATCGGCGTGACCGTGGTGGAAACGCGGCTGGGCGAGCCCGATGCCAACGGCCGCCGCAATGCCGAACCGATCGAAGGCAGCGAATCACTGCTCGAAGCCGACGTGGTGATCATCGCCTTCGGTTTCTCCGCCACCCTGCCCGGCTGGCTGGCTTCGCAGGGGGTGGAGGCGACCGGCAGCGGCCGCATCGTCACCGGCGGCGCCGGCCGACTGCCCTACCAGACCCACAATCCACGCCTGTTCGCCGGTGGCGATGCGGTCCGCGGTGCCGACCTGGTGGTGACGGCCGTCGCCGAAGGGCGCGATGCCGCGGCCAGCATCATCCGGCTGCTGCTGCACTGAGTCGTGCGTTGCACGGCCGCAGGTCCGGATGCCACGACGTTGCCCGTTCGTCCGGTCCCGACCGGGACGGATGAGGCGCGCATTGTGCGCGGCGCGGACCGGGTGCCTCGCGGGTACCGGAAAGCGCCCGGTGGTCAGCTGGGTGGACGGTGCCCGCGCCCGAGCGCATCGCCCGGTGCGCGGGCACGCGGGCGCGCATCACCTAAGCGCGGCGGCATGCAGCGGACGACTGCGGCTGCGTGCCCCTGCCGCGGGTCCGGCCCTCTCCAGCACGTAAACTCAGTGCGTTCCCACTCCAGCGAGATCTCCATGCGCATCGGCCTGGCCGCCAACCGCCTGCACCACGAACGCGCCGACGCCGCCCTGTTCCGCTGGCTCCGGGCCAGCGCCGGCGGCATCCGCGAGCTCGGCGTCGAACTGCATGCCGTCGGCCGCACCCATGACGCCATCGCCGGTGCCCTGCCCCCCGGCAGCCTGCCCGGCCTGGCACGCTACCCGAACGGCCGCGACGGCGGACTGATGAAGCTGGTCGCCGAGATCGTGGGCATGGGCACGCCCGCACGTACCCTGGACGGCGCGATCTATCTGATCGATCCGGTGGATCCGTCATCGGTGTTCCCCGAGGCCATCGCGCTGAAGCGACAGTGCGTCATCCACGGCAAGCCCTTCATCTCCACGGTGGCCAGCGCCCGCGACTGGGTCGAGATGGAGCGTATCCATGCAGGCCTGCCCGCCGACCCCGGCGCCGACGATCTCCACGACCTGGGCAACCAGACGCTGGCACTGATCGCGCACGACGCCCGCAAGCCGCAGATGCTGGCGTTCGCCGCCGAGCACTTCGACGTGCTGTCGCGGTTCGGCCAGCGCATCGGTACCGGCACCACCGGGCAACGCCTGAACGAGCTGGCCTGGAGCCGCGGCTGGCCCCGCGACCAGGCGTGGATCCAGCGTTTCCAGAGTGGTCCCCTGGGAGGGGATGCGCAGATCGCCGACCGTGTGCTGGAGGGCCGCTGCCAACGCGCGATCTTCTTCGAGGACCCGCATGTCGCGCGCCAGCACGAGGCTGACATCCAGTTGCTGGAGCGGGCGGTGACGACGGTGACGGACAGGGCGGTGTGTATCACCGCGCCCAACATCGCCGCGCGCTGGGCGGTGGCCGCACGGCAACGCGGCGGCATACGCGCTGCACCACTAACCAGCCATAGTGAAGCATCCGGCGGCGCCGTATAGGCACCGGATACACCGACCTGCATCGGAGTTACGGCGTCCTGCTGGCGCGACGGCTTCAGATCCGGCTCAGCGACCCTCACCACGCTGGCCCCGCGTGCGGAGGGCTTTCCGATCCTGCGTTCGACGCAGGAGGCGCGATTGGAGAGGGTGATGTCGAACCGTTTTGGTTTTGGGGGTACGAACGCGACGCTGGTGTTCGGGCGGGTGTGATCTTCGCGTTCTGGCAGCAGTGCTGGAAACAACGGCGCCTTTTGGCGCCGTTGTCGTATGTGCGGTGGGCGCCGATCAGCTTGAGGCTGCACCTGCTCCACGCCTTCGCCTGGGCGGATCGGCTCCGGTGCAGCAGCCAGGCCCGCGTGGCTGCTGGCCTTTCTGTCTGTCCCGCGCCTGCAGGGCGGCCGTCGCAGTGCACTCCTGCAGATCCGAGGGCTCGCACGTGGCGCGTGAGCGAGAGGCAGGCATACAGCTGCTGGAGCGTGCGGTGACGACGACGAGGCGGTATGCATCACCGCACCCAACCTTGCCACGCGCAGGGCGGTTTACCGCCGGGCAACGCCCGCAGCAACGCTGATTTGAGGGGTGGAAAACGACAACGGCGCCGTCAGGCGCCGTTCTGGTCCATGCGACAGCCGGGTTTGGATGTCGCACAAAAGCAAACCCCCGCTGCGTGAGCAGCGGGGGTTTGGGGGTAAAGCCCCTGGCGATGACCTACTCTCGCATGGCTTGAGCCACACTACCATCGGCGCAGCTGCGTTTCACTTCCGAGTTCGGGATGGGATCGGGTGGTTCCACAGCGCTAATTTCACCAGGGAGAGGGTTGGAGGGTCGCTATCCGTTGGAGCAGGATAAAGCGCCAGCCTCTCGTAGGTCTTGTGACGTAGCGTGCACTTGGGTCTATCGACATGTCATGTCGGCCAAGGCAACTTGAGGTTATATGGTCAAGCCACACGGATCATTAGTATCAGTTAGCTCAACGCGTTGCCGCGCTTACACACCTGACCTATCAACCACGTAGTCTACATGGTTCCTTCAGGGGGCTTGTGCCCCGGGAAGTCTCATCTTGAGGCGCGCTTCCCGCTTAGATGCTTTCAGCGGTTATCGCTTCCGAACATAGCTACCCGGCAATGCCACTGGCGTGACAACCGGAACACCAGAGGTTCGTCCACTCCGGTCCTCTCGTACTAGGAGCAGCCCCTCTCAAACTTCCAACGCCCATGGCAGATAGGGACCGAACTGTCTCACGACGTTCTGAACCCAGCTCGCGTACCACTTTAAATGGCGAACAGCCATACCCTTGGGACCGACTACAGCCCCAGGATGTGATGAGCCGACATCGAGGTGCCAAACACCGCC
>NZ_CP176501.1:0-57500 GCF_046267925.1 Stenotrophomonas sp. Y-13 | reverse complement strand
GACTCGGCAAGGTCGCCCGCCGCCACGGTCCTCTGGCAGCGCTGCGGCAGGGGTCGCGGTGCTGGCGTCCCTCCTATGCATGTGGGGCCATGCTTGCGGCGCGGCCGGGGGGCCGGCCGCGCCGCTGGGCCACAATGGGGGTCTTTCCTTCCCTGCACCGCACGATGGCCGATTCCACACCGCGCTCGCTGTTACGTGATCTTTCGCTCCCGGCGGTGGTGGCCGGCTTCATCACGGTCCTGGTGGGCTTCGCCAGTTCGGCGGTGATCGTGTTCCAGGCGGCGCAGGCGGTCGGCGCCGGGCAGGCGGAGATCGCCTCGTGGATGTGGGCGCTGGGCATCGGCATGGGCGTGACCTGCATCGGCCTGTCGCTGCGCTACCGCATGCCGGTGGTGACGGCCTGGTCCACGCCCGGCGCGGCGATGCTGGTGGTCGGCGCCGCGGGGCTGCCGCTGTCCGACGCGATCGGCGCGTTCGTACTGGCCGCGTTGATGGGCACGCTGGCCGGCTTCTCCGGCGTATTCGAGAAAGCGATGCGGCGCATCCCGGTGTCGCTGGCCTCGGGCATGCTGGCCGGCGTGCTGCTGCGCTTCGGGCTGGACGTGTTCGTCTCGGTGGGCACCCAGCCGTTGCTGGTCCTGGCGATGTTCGCCACCTACCTGGGCGGACGCCGGCTGGCGCCGCGCTACGCGGTGATCGCCACCCTGCTGGTGGGCGTGGCCATCGCCGGCAGCCAGGGGTTGATGCACATGGACCAGGTGCAGCTGCAGTGGGCGCGGCCGCTGTTCACGATGCCGACGCTGTCGTGGGCGGCGGTGTTCGGCATCGCGTTGCCGCTGTTCATCGTCACCATGGCCTCGCAGAACGTCCCCGGCGTGGCGGTGTTGAAGGCTTCCGGCTACGACGCGCCGATATCGCCGGTGGTGGGCTGGATCGGCGTGGTCAATACGCTGCTGGCGCCATTCGGCGGGTACGCACTGAACCTGGCCGCGATCACCGCGGCGATCTGCATGGGCCGCGACGTGCACGAGGACCGGGCGCGGCGCTACCCGGCGGCGGTGAGCGCGGGCGTGTTCTATATCGTGATCGGGCTGTTCGGGGCGACGGTGGCGGCAGTGTTCGCCGCCTTCCCCAGGGAGCTGGTCGCCACCCTGGCCGGCATTGCGCTGCTCGGGACCATCGGCAACAGCCTGGCGGTGGCGCTGAAGGATGAGGGCGAGCGCGAACCGGCGCTGGTGACGTTCCTGGTGACGGCCTCGGGGCTGTCGATGGCCGGGATCGGGTCGGCGTTCTGGGGGCTGGTGGCGGGGGTGGTCGCGTTGCTGGTGTTGCGGCGGCCGGCGCGCTGACGTTCCGGCCCTCTCGCCCACCCCTCTCCGGCGGAGAGGGGCTTCAAAGGCAAGGGCGTTACAGCGGCCGGACCTCGAATACCTGTTTCAGCGTGTGGCGGCCGCCCGGCGCCAGTTCGATCACGTCCGGGCCGACGTTGCCGGCTTCGACGCACACGTAGTTGCGCCAGCCGGCGCCGATGTCGTCCATCTTCGCGGCGGCCGCTTCACCGGCGTTCCAGACAACGGCGGAACGGCTGCCTTGGGTGGTGATGTCGATGCTGCGGCCGAAACCCGGGTCGCGCAGCACGTAGTGACCGCGCGCCTGGGTGTAGATGCGGTCGCTGCGGCCGGGATCGCGCGGGTCGCGCAGGTTCCAGTCGCCCTGCTGGACATGGGCGTTGCCGCCGTCGAGCTTGTCCAGGTAGGTCAGGCCATCCAGCCCGGCGACGTCGACCTTGAGCGCATCGCTGACGTTGAAGTAGTTGTGCAGCGCCTGGGTGAAGACCGCCGGCTGGCTGCCGGTGTTCTCGGTGATGAGTTCCTGTTCCAGCGTGCGGCCGATGCGCAGGTTCATGGTCAGGCGCAGCGCCAGGCCTTCCAGCGCCGGCGGCGCCAGGGTCAGCAGCACGGTGCCGTCGGCCTCGCGCCGGGCTTCGCGCAGTTCCCATGGCACGGTGCGCACGAAACCGTGCGAGGGCACGTCGCTGCCCTGGCCCTGCCTGGCGAAATACGGCCAGCACACCGGGCTGCCGCCACGGATAGGCGTGGGCGGCTGCTTCGCGGCAGGCGAGAGCCACAGGACGTCGCGGCCGCCCGCGGGCACGAACGACAGCAGCTGGCCGCCGAATACGCTGATCGCCGCGGTGGAGAACGGGGTTTCCACCTTCCAGGCGGTGAAGCCGTTGAAATCGCCTGTGGCCAGGCCCTGCACATCCTTCATCGGAACCTTGCTCCGTACGATTGCTGAGTGGACGAACCGCGAATGGTCGGCGGGCAGCCGGAACACGGTGGGGGTTGCCTGCGTGGCCTCGCGCAACGCCTGCAGGATGCGGCTGCCGGCACGGCCATCGGCATCCTGCCAGCCCAACCGCTGTTGTTCGAGGCGGATCGCACGGCGGGTGGCGTCGCCGACCATGCCGTCGGCGCTGCCGATGTCGTGGCCACGCGCGAGCAGCAGGCCCTGCAGTTCACGGCGCTCGGCGCGGCCCAGGCCGGGGTCATCGGTGGGCCAGGCGGCCAGCAGTCCCGTGCCGCCGCGCAGGCGGTCGGCCAGGGTGGCGATGGCCAGTGCGTAGCTCTCGGCCGCGTTGTAGGAATAGATCGCGTCGTAGTTGCGGAACACCAGCAGCGCCGGCCCCGCGCTGCCCGCCGGCAGCAGCAGCGCGGCGGGGCTGTCGTCGGCTATTGCGGTGGCCTGCAATGCGCCCCCGTCGACCCCGGTGATGCCCAGCGCGCGCCATGCCGCCAGCGGCCTGCGCTTGCCGCGCCCGGCCACGCTGGCGTCGAAACCGGCGGGAATGCGTACTTCGATGCCCCAGGGCTGGCCGCTGCGCCACCCCGACTGCTTGAGGTAGTTGGCGGTGGAGGCCAGCGCATCGGGGATGCTGGCGACCAGGTCACGGCGGCCATCGCCGTCGCCGTCGACCGCGATGCGCGCGTAGGTGGATGGCATGAACTGGGTCTGCCCGAAGGCGCCGGCCCAGGAGCCGGTGAGGCCATCGGCGACCAGGTCGCCCTGGTCGATCAGCCGGAGCAGCGCCAGCAGTTCGCTGCGGAAGAACGCCTGGCGGCGCCCGTTGCAGGACAGGGTCGCCAGCGACTGCAGCAGCGGGCGCTTGCCGGCAACCCGGCCGTAGTCGCTCTCCACGCCCCATACCGCGACCACGGTGGCCGGATCGACGCCGTACCCGGTGGCGATCCGCTCCAGCAATGCGCGATGCGTGTCGAGCATGGCGCGGCCGTCGGCCACGCGCTGTGCATCCACCAGCGCGGCGAGGTAGTCCCAGATCGGGGTGGTGAATTCGGGCTGGGCATCAAGCAGCGCCAGCACGCCCAGGTCCGGCGTGACTTCGGCGAACAGCGCGTCGAAGCGTTCGCCGGCCATGCCCTGGACCTGCGCCGCGGCACGCAGGCCCGCGCCGCAGCTGCCGAAGTCGGCGATGGCGGCATGCGCCTGCGGCGCCACGGCAAGCACGGCGGCCAGGCCCAGTGCCGGCAATCCCCGCAACGATTTCATGCAACGGCTCCCTGCCAGCGCGGAACGGACCCCGATGATAAGAGGCACCGCGCCTGCCGTGGGGTTCAGGCCGGCCGCAGCAGGCGCAGGCCGAACATGCGCGCGGGCGCGTCCCAGGCCGCGGCCACCCGCAGTCCGGCCGCCGCGGCCATCGCCGCGAACTGCGCGTCGTCGTACTTGTGGCTGTATTCCACGTGCATGGCTTCGTCGCGCGCAAAAGCGAAGGCCTGCCCGGCCACGTGCACCACCTGCGCGCGGCGGCTGACCAGCGAGGTTTCGATGCGGCGCCATGGCACCACATAGCGCGCGCGATGGGCGAAGCCGGCCAGGTCGAAGTCGCTGCCGATCTCGCGGTTCAGCCGCACCAGCAGGTTGAGGGTGAAGTCGGCGGTGACCCCGGCGGCATCGTTGTAGGCGGCCTCGATGAGCGCGGGGTCCTTGTCCAGGTCGATGCCGATCAATGCCAGCCCATCCGGCCCCATCGCCTGGCGCATGCCATGCAGGATCGACACCGCCGCCGCTTCGGTGAAATTGCCCAGGGTCGAGCCGGGGAAGAACAGCAGCGTGCGCCGCGCCGCGCGGCGTGGGGGCGGCAGCGCGGGCAGCGCGGTGAAGTCGGCGCAGACCGGCAGCATCTCGATGGCGGGAAAGTCCACCGCCAGCGCGCGGACGCTGTCCAGCAGCGCGGTGCGCGAGATCTCCACCGGGGTATAGGCCACCACGTCTTCCAGTGCCTGCAGCAGCAGCCAGGTCTTGCGGCCGCTGCCGCTGCCGTACTCCACCACCCGCACCCGCGGCCCCGCATGCGCGGCGATCTGCGGCAGTACCCGCGGCAGCAGGTCCAGCTCGGCCCGGGTGAGGTAGTACTCCGGCTGCCGGGTGATGCACTCGAACAGCGCCGAGCCGCGCGCATCGTAGAAATACTTGGAGGGCAGCGCGCGCGGCCGCGCCGACAGCCCGGCGAGCACGTCGGCGGTGATGGTGGCCCGGTCGGGACGGTGGTCCAGCAACCCCTCCAGCAACGGATCGGCACTGCCCATTTCAGAGGTCCCTGGCCAGGCGCAGGCCGGCGAACTGCCAGCGTGCCGACGGCGGGAAGAAGTTGCGGTAACTGGCACGCACGTGTCCGGCCGGCGTGGCGCAGCTGCCGCCGCGCAGCACGAACTGGCCGCACATGAACTTGCCGTTGTACTCACCCGCACTGCCGGGCAGCGCGCGGAAGCCGGGATAGGCGGCATACGCGCTGCCGGTCCATTCCCAGACATCACCGAACAGCTGCCGCGGCATGCCGGGTTCAATGGCCGCGGCGGCAGCCGGGTGCAGCAGGCCGGCGTCGGCGAAGTTGCCGGCCAGCGGCGCCGCCGCAGCCGCGGATTCCCACTCGAATTCGGTGGGCAGGCGCGCGCCGGCCCAGCGCGCGCAGGCGTCGGCTTCGAACCAGCTGAGGTGGCAGACCGGCGCATCCGGATCCAGCGCGCGCCAGCCGCCCAGGGTGTATTCGCGCTCCAGCGCCGGGTCCCAGTACAGCGGGCGGCACCATCGCCCGGCCTGCAGCTGCGCCCAGCCGTCGCTCATCCACAGCAGCGGGTCGCGGTAGCCGCCGTCGTCGATGAAGGCGCGGTATTCGGCGTTGCTCAGCGGACGGTCGGCCAGCGCGTGCGCCGGCACCAGCACGCGGTGCCGCGGCGACTCGTGGTCGTAGGCGAAGGCGGCGCGCGCCGGCCAGGCGGGGGCGCCGATCTCGACGAGGCGTTCGGGGCGTTCGATCCACAGCGCGGGCCCGCCTGCCGGCGCGGCGCGCGGCGCCGGCAGGTCGTCGCGGTAGGCCGGCTGCAGCGGGTTGCTCCACAGTGCGTGCTTGATGTCGGTCAGCAGCAGCTCCTGGTGCTGCTGCTCGTGTTGCAGGCCCAGCAACAGCAGCCGTTGCGCCTGGTCATCCAGGCTGCCGGCGCGCAGGCACTGGCCGATGCGCTCGTCGACCCGGGCGCGGTACGCCAGCACCTGCGCCAGCGCCGGCCGCGACAGCAGCCCGCGTTGCGCGCGTGCATGCGCCGGGCCCACGCTCTGGTAGTAGCTGTTGAACAGGACCTGCCACTGCGGGTGCAGCGGCTGGTAACCGGGCTGGCGGGCGAGCACGAACTGCTCGAAGAACCAGCTGGTGTGCGCCAGGTGCCATTTGGCGGGGCTGGCGTCGGCCATGCTCTGCACCATGGCGTCCTCGGCCGACAGCGGCGCGGCCAGGTCCAGGCTGGCCTGGCGCACGGCGCGGTAGCGCTCGGCCAGCGTGGGCGGCGTTGTCGCAACGCTGGACGCCTTCAGCAATGCGGCACTGGAAATCTGCATGCCCCCGAGCTTAGCGATGCCCGGTTAGCGCGGCGTCATCGGCGCCGGGCGGGGTTCAGGCAAGCGCGTCCAGGTAATACCAGCGGCCGTCCTGGCGCACGAAGCGGCTGTGTTCCTGCAGGCGCACGGCACTGCAGCCGCCGATGCGGTAGCGGGCGACGAACTCCACCTCGGCGGTGTCGGTGCCGGTGACCCGGTGCCGCTTCACGTCCAGGCCCAGCCATTGCGTGCGCTGGCCCGGCGCATCCTCCAGCGACAGCACCTGCGGCCGCGTATCGGCATGCCAGGTGGCCAGCAGGTAGTCGCGGTTTCCGCTGACGTAGGCGCAGTAGCGCGAACGCATCAGCGCCTCGGCATCCGGCGCGGGCTCGCCGGCATGCCAGCGCGCGCAGCAGTGGCCGTGGGGGCGGCCGGAGCCGCAGGGACAAGGGGAGCTCGGGGTGATCGGCATGCGCGTATTTTCCCTCCCCGCCAGCGCCGCGGCCAGCCGGCACCGGCGTATGCTGTCGCGCCCCCCGTTCAGGTCCGACCATGCTGGAACTCCTGCCTGCCGAGCTGCCCTGGCTGCTCGCCATCGCCTTCATCGCCGGGCTGGTGGACGCCGCGGTCGGTGGCGGCGGGTTGATCCAGCTGCCGGGCCTGTTCACGGTGCTGCCACAGCACACGCCGGCCGCACTGCTGGGCACCAACAAGTTCAGCTCGGTGTTCGGCACCGGTGCGGCGACCTGGCGCTACGCACGTTCGGTGCGGTTCCCGTGGCGGCCGGTGCTGCTGGCCGCGGCGACCGCGTTCGTGTTCGCCTTCCTCGGCGCCACCGCGGTCAGCCTGCTGGCCAAGGACGCGGTGCGCCCGCTGGTGCTGGCGCTGCTGATCGTGATGCTCGGCTACACGCTGGCGAAGAAGGACTTCGGCGCCCTGCACCGCCCGCGCGAGGTCGGCCGCCGCGAACTGGGCATCGCGCTGGCGATGGGCGCGGTGATCGGCTTTTACGACGGCTTTTTCGGTCCGGGCACCGGCAGTTTCCTGATCTTCCTGTTCATCCGCTTCTTCGGCCTGGATTTCCTGCGTGCGTCGGCCGCCTCCAAGGTGGTCAACCTGGCCACCAACGTGGCCGCGCTGTCGTTCTTCGTGCCCAGCGGCAATGTGCTGCTGGCCTTCGCGGTGCCGATGGCGGCGGCCAACGTCGCCGGTTCGGTGACCGGCACCCGGCTGGCGCTGCGCGGTGGCACGCCGCTGATCCGCAAACTGTTCCTGCTGCTGGTGGTGGTGCTGATCGCGCGCATGGCGTGGGACACGTTCGCCGGCTGAACGCAGCAGAACGGCCGGACCGCAGCCGACGCCACCACCACGGGCGGATGTGGATGATGGGGTGATGGCGGCCCTCCCCGGCCGCCCGGAGACCCCCCATGCAACTGGATTTTTCCGGCAAGGTCGCGCTGGTCACCGGCGCCGCCTCGGGCATCGGCGAGGCCGTCGCCCGGCAGCTGGCCGCCGGCGGCGCGCAGGTCGTCGTCGCCGACCTCCACCGCGACGCCGCCGAGCGGGTGGCCGCGAGCATCGGCGCCCGTGCCCGTGCGCGCCAGCTGGACATCAGCGACGCCGACGCGGTGCGGCAACTGGTGGACGCCACCGTGGCCGAGTACGGCGGGCTGCACCTGGCGGTCAACAACGCCGGCATCGGCGGCGCCAGCCAGGCCACCGCCGACTACCCGCTGGAGGAATGGCACCGCGTGCTGGGAGTGAATCTGCACGGGGTGTTCTATTCGATGAAGTACGAGATCGCCGCGATGCTGGCCGGCGGCGGCGGGGCGATCGTCAACATGGCCTCGATCCTGGGCAGCAACGGCTGGGCCGGTTCCACCGCCTACGTGGCGGCCAAGCATGCGCTGGTGGGCATGACCAAGACCGCGGCGCTGGAGTACTCGGCGCGCGGGCTGCGCATCAACGCGGTCGGCCCCGGGTTCATCGACACGCCGCTGCTGGCCGGCATGGACCGCGCGGCCTACGACGGCCTGGTCGCGCTACACCCCGCCGGGCGCCTGGGCAAGGCCGAGGAGGTGGCGGCGCTGACCTGCTTCCTGCTTTCCGAGCAGGCGTCGTTCATCAGCGGCAGCTACCACCTGGTCGACGGCGGCTACTCGGCGCGCTGAGCCGCCGCGGCCGGTGGTGGCCGCATGCGCGGGGCCCGGCGGTTGCCGTCCGTCGGGTCCAACGGCGTCTTCACTTGTCCGCTCCTAACGAATTGCTTACATATCGCCCACGCCCGTCATGGTGGCGGGCGAGGTAGTCCGGCAATCCAAGGAGCTTCCCGATGACGTCGTTATCGCTGCATCCGCACCGCCTGACCAGAGCCATACAGCTTTCCCTGTTGTGCCTGTTGCCTGCCGTCGCCACCGCACAGGAAGCCACCAGCGCCCGCACCCTGGACACGATCCAGGTCACCGGCACCCGCATCAAGAAGGCCGAACTGGAAACCCAGGTGCCGGTGCAGGTGCTCACCCGCGAGACCATCAACCGTACCGGCTACACCTCGGTGGCGGACGTGGTGCAGCACCTCACCGCCAGCGGCGCCTCGTTGAGTACCAAGCTCAATTCCAGCGGCAACTTCGGCTTCCCGCCCGATGGCGGCGGCGTCGGTGCCGGCGCGGCGACGGTGGACCTGCGCCATCTCGGCCCCAAGCGCGTGCTGGTGCTGGTGGACGGCATCCGCTGGGTCAATGAATCCTCCGGCTCGGGCGTGGGCGCGTCGGTGGACCTGAACACGATTCCGCTGGCGCTGGTCGAGCGCATCGAAGTGCTGGAGGACGGCGCCTCGTCGATCTACGGTTCCGATGCCATCGCCGGCGTGGTCAACATCATCACCCGCAAGAATGTCGACGGCGGCCACGTCGAGGTCCAGTACGGCGACTACAACCTCAAGGGCGGCGGCACCACCGGCGTGGACTTCAGCTTCGGCGGCAGCGGCGACCGCGCGCAGTGGGTGGTCGGCGCGTCGTACTTCAAGCAGAAGGAAATCTCCTCGGCCGAGTACCTGTGGGCACGCGAGCCGGTGCCGGGCACCGGGCTGGCCAACGGCAGCTCGGCCACGCCGCAGGGCCGGCTGGTGTTCGCCGACCCGGGCGGCAATACCTACAGCATCACCTCCAACACGGGCGTTACCAGCCCGCGCTTCGATCCCACCCAGACCGGGTGCGTGCGCACCGACGACTATCACTGCTTCGCGACGCCGGACCGCTTCAACTTCGCGCCGTACAACCTGCTGCTGACCCCGAACGAGCGCAAATCGGTGTTCGGCCAGGTGCGCTTCGACTTCACCCCGGCGGTCAGCGGCTGGTTCCGCGGCCTGTACAGCGAGCGCACGTCGGCCAACCAGGCGGCGCCGGAGCCGATCTTCCTGGGCACCGATGCCGGCGTGTACAACGAATGGGCCGAGACCCGGCTGGTGATTCCCGCCAACCAGCGCTACAACCCGTTCGGCTTCGACCTGACCACCATCGGCCCGGACGCCAACCTGTTCCTGATCGGGCGCCGCCCGGTCGAAGGCGGGCCGCGCCGCTACGAGCAGGACGTCAAGACCTGGTACGCCGCCGGTGGGCTGGACGGCAGCTTCGAGGTCAACGGCCGGCCGTGGAGCTGGGACATCAACGCCATGTCCAGCCAGAGCAAGGCCACCCAGACCAACACCGGCAGCTACAACATCAAGCACATCAACCAGGCGCTGGGCGACCCGGCGGCGTGCGCGGCCATCGCCGGCTGCGTGCCGCTGAACATCTTCGGCGGCCCCGGCACCATCACCGCGGACATGCTGGCGTGGATCTCGCCGGTGGTGCGCGACCGCAGCAAGAACACCCTGAGCCAGGCCTCGGCCAACATCACCGGCGAACTGGCCGACCTGTGGGCCGGGCCGCTGTCCTTCGCCGCCGGTGCCGAATGGCGCCGCTACAAGGGCGAGTACTACCCCGACCCGATCACCGTGGCCGGTGAATACAACGGCGTGCCGTCGGGCGTCACCATCGGCAGCTATTCGGTGAAGGAAGCCTATGCCGAATTCGACGTGCCGCTGGCGCGCGGCGGCTTCTGGGGCAAGAGCGTGGACCTGAGCGTGGCCGGCCGTTATTCGGACTATTCCACCTTCGGCGGCACCGGCACCGGCAAGATCGGGCTGCGCTGGCAGCCGGCCGATGAACTGCTGCTGCGCATGTCCTTCGCGCAGGGCTTCCGCGCACCGTCCATCGGCGAGTTGTACGGCACCCTGAGCCGCTTCGACGCCACCCTGGTGGACCCGTGCAACAACGCCGCGTCCACCACCCCCAAGTGCGTGGCCGATGGCGTGCCGCCCGGTTACGAGCAGGTCAACCCGCAGATCTCGGTGGTCACCTCCGGCAACCGCGACCTGCAGCCGGAGAAGAGCCGTTCGTTCATGGCCGGCGCAGTGTGGAGCCCGGGCTGGGCCGAGGACAGCGGCTGGGCCAGCAAGCTGGACCTAGGCGTGACCTTCTACCGCCACACCATCGACGGCGCGATCCAGGCACCGGACGCACAGGCGATCCTCAACCGCTGCATCGACAGCCGCGACGCGGTGGCCTGCGCCAGCTACACCCGCAACGAACGCGGGCAGATCGTGCGTTTCGAGGACATCCTCGCCAACCTGGGCACGATCAACACCAGCGGCTGGGACTTCAGCGCGCACTGGCTGCTGCCGGAAACCGGCTGGGGGCAGCTGGGCCTGGACTGGAAGGCCACCTGGGTCACCCGCTACGAGCTGGTCAACGAGTCCGGGCAGGCCGAACCCAAGCGTCCCGGGGTGGAGGTCAACGACAGCTCGATCCCGGAATGGACCTCCAACCTGACCGCCAACTGGGACTACCGCAACTGGAACGCGAGCTGGTCGCTGCGCTACGTCGACCGCCTGCGCGAAAGCTGCGCCGGCGCCAACGGCTTCCCGATCTGCACCGACAGCGCGGCCGACCTGCACTGGCTGGGTGCCACCACCCTGCACGATGCGCAGGTCAGCTGGCGCACCGATGCGTGGATGAAGGGGCTGAAGATCACCGTGGGCGTCAACAACGTGTTCGACAAGAACCCGCCGATCTGCCTGAGCTGCACGCTCAACGGCTACGACCCGGGCACGTACGACCTGCCCGGCCGCTACAGCTACGCCCGGCTCAGCCTGGATTTCTGAGCCGCGGCACCGGCAACGCCGACAGGACGACAAAGGGAGCCGCCAGGCTCCCTTTGTCTTTTGCTGCTCTGCTCCGCTCCGTGACGGCCGCCGCTTACCGGCGGTGCTGGTGCGCCGCGTCCAGCTGGGCCAGCCGGCGCGCGGTGGCGTCATGCACGTCCAGCAGGTCGGCGCGGATTTCCCACAGACCGGCCAGCAGCAGCAATGCCAGCCAGGGCCAATGGCGGCGGAACAACGCGCGCATCGTCATCGCAACCTCCTGTCGTCAACGCATCCATCGTGAAACGCAGCCCCGGAGCCGCGCAACGCGGCTCCGGGCGGCCCCCGGCCCTAGCGCAGCAGCGCGCCGGCCAGCCCCATCAGCACCAGCAGCGTCACCGGCAGCATCGACAATACGAAGCCCAGCCCGCGGCTGGACGGGGCGCTCACGTAGGCGCGCCAATAGATGAAACGGCCGACCAGGTACACCGCGCCGATGCCGGCGACCCAGGCGGCCGGCCAGAAGCGCGCGGCGACGAACAGTGCCGGCAGCAACGCGACCAGCAGCTCCAGGGTGTTCATCTGCACCCGGTAGGCGCGCTCGAAGCCCTCGTGGCCACTGACCGCCGGCGCCTTGACCCCGTAGCGGCCGCGCGCGCGCCCGACCATCGCGCCGAAGAACAGGTACTGGGCCACTGCCAGCAATGCCACCAACTCTACGTAATGCATGGTTTCTCCGGGATGTTCGCGGGAATGCGGGGCGCGGGCTCCGCGCCTGCCGGTCGCCTGGCGCGCGGCTCAGCGCCGCGCGTGGCCCACTTCGATGAAGCGCAGGAACTCGGCGCGGGTGCGGGCATCGTCGTGGAAGCTGCCGCGCATGCGCGAGGTGACCATGCTGACGCCGCGCTTGTGGATGCCGCGGGTGGTCATGCACTCGTGCGAGCCCTCCACCACCACGCCCACGCCCAGCGGCTGCAGCACGTCCTGGATGACGTCGGCGATCTGCGCGGTCATCTTTTCCTGCACCTGGAAGCGGCGTGCATAGGCCTCGACCACGCGCGCCAGCTTGGAGATGCCTACCACGCGGCCGTTGGGCACGTAGCCCACGTGCACGCGGCCGATGATCGGCGCCATGTGGTGCTCGCAGTGGCTTTCGTACTCGATGTCGCGCAGCACGATCATCTCGTCGTAGCCGGCCACTTCCTCGAAGGTACGCGCCAGGTATTCACGCGGATCGTCCTGGTAGCCCTTGAACCAGTCGCCATAGGCCTCGGCCACCCGTCGCGGGGTGTCCAGCAGGCCCTCGCGGGCGGGGTCTTCGCCGGCCCAGCGCAGCAGGGTGCGCACGGCCTCCTCGGCCTGGGCCTGGGTGACGGACGGGTTGTTGGAGTCGGCCATGGGTGACGGCGCCTGGATTGCGGGGGTGGACATGCTACCAGCCGGGTGCCGCCGGGGCATCGCGGGCGGCGCCCGGAAACGACGAAGGCGCCCGCGGGCGCCTTCGTCCTCGGCGTCGACGCGCTGCGGTTACTGGCCGAGCACGCCCTTCACGTAGGCCACGATCTCCGCGTCCTGCGCGCTGTCGAAGAACGCCTGCTGGAAGCGCGCGCCGCCCACGGCCTGCTTCACCAGCGCCGGGTCGATCGACTTCAGGCCGGCGATGAAGTCCTTCGAGGCGCCCTGCTTGACCTGCGCCAGGATGCCGGCGTTGGTCATCTGCGACTCCCGGCGCTCGGCCGGGTAGCCCTGGCCACGCTCGCCGGCGAAGGCCTTCTCGAAGATGTAGCGGATGTTGATCTCCGCGCCCCAGCCGTAGCCCTTGGCGAACGGCAGCGACAGCGCGTTGCCGTTGTTGACCTGGGCGAACAGGAAGGCATCGGTCGGCTCGATGCAGTAGCCGCAGTACACGCCCGGCCAGGCGTTGAGCGACATCAGCGCGCCCTGCCCGGTGCCGCAGCCGGCGACCACGAAGTCCACGGCCCGGGCGTTGAGCAGCAGCGCGGCGCAGATGCCCAGGTGGATATAGGTCAGGCGGTGGTCGTTGTCGCCGTCCATGCCGACGTTGAACACCTGGTGGCCCTGCGCGGCGGCCACGGTCTGGAGCTGTTCCAGCACCACCGGGTTCTTGGCGGCCTGGCTGAACTCCTGCATCAAGGCGATCTTCATTGCGTCACTCTCTGTTCGATGGGGAAATGCGTGGCGCGCGGCCGTGGCCGCGCGCCGGGGAATGCCGGATCAGCGCGCCAGCCAGCCGCCGTCGACCGGGATGACCGCGCCATTGACGTAGTCCGAGGCGCTGGAGGCGAGGAACACGGCCGTGCCGCCGAGGTCTTCCGGCCTGCCCCAGCGGCCGGCCGGGATGCGGTCCAGGATCGCCTTGTTGCGGTCCTCGTCGGCGCGCAGCTGGGCGGTGTTGTCGGTGGCCATGTAACCGGGGGCGATGGCGTTGATGTTCACCCCCTGCTGCGCCCATTCGTTGGCCAGCAGCCGGGTGATGCCGGCGATGCCGCTTTTGGACGCGGTGTAGGACGGCACCCGGATGCCGCCCTGGAAGGACAGCATCGAGGCGATGTTGATGATCTTGCCGCGGCCCTGGGCGATGAAATGCCTGCCGGCGGCCTGGCACATGAAGAACGCGGACTTGATGTTGACGTTCATCACGTCGTCCCAGTCCTTTTCGCTGAACTCCACCGCGTCGGCGCGGCGGATCAACCCGGCGTTGTTGACCAGGATGTCCAGCCCGCCCAGGCCCTCGACGGCTTCGCGCACCACGCGCTCGACCGGTTCGATGCTGATCAGGTTGGCCTCGATGTTGACGAAGCGGCGGCCCAGCGCACGCACCTTCCCGGCGGTCTCCTCGGCCGGGACGATGCCGGCGCCGGCGATGTCGGCCCCGGCGGCGGCCAGCGCCAGCGCGATGCCCTGGCCCAGGCCGGTATTGGCACCGGTTACCAGCGCGACCTTGCCTTCGAGGCTGAATGGATTCGTCATGGTGTTCCTCTCCCTGAGCGGTGGTACGGGGGTGGGTTGCAGTGCCGCGTCCGGCCCGGTGGGCGATGCGGCGCGGTGGGTGCGCGTGGCGGTCATGGTCGGTCCCGCCGGCTGCGCTGCGGGGCCATCATAGCCAGTTTGGTAACCGGTGTCATTCTGCGCCGCAGAATACTGGCTTTCCTTTCCGGAACAATGGCTTGGGGTCAATCCAGGGGCGGTTGGCAGGAATCGCGCACGATCAGGTGCGGGCGCACGCTGGCGATCTGCAGTGCGGCCTGGCCCTCGGGCTGGATCAGCATCGCCGCGGCGGTGCGGCCGGTATCGCGGGTATTGCGCCGCACCGAGGTCAGCGACGGCCACAGCCGCGAGGCCAGCGGGCTGTCGTCGTAGCCGACCACCGACAGCTCGCGCGGGATGTTGATGCCGGCGCGCATGGCGACCTTGTAGACGCCAGCGGCCATCTCGTCGTTGCCGGTGAAGATCGCGGTCGGGCGCTGCTTGCCAAGCAGCAGCTTCTCGGCCGCGGCCACGCCCGATTCGAAGGTGTAGCCGGCTTCGATGATGCGTGCCGGCGGCAGTTCGATGCCGCGCCGCTGCAGCGCGTCGATGAAGCCGGCGGTGCGCTCGTGCGCCGAGCGGTAGGCCGACGGGCCGGTGATCAGGGCGATGTCGCGGTGGCCGAGCGAAAGCAGGTAATCGGCGGCCTCGGCGGCGCCGTCGCGGTCATGGGTGATGACCATCTGCGAGGTGTCGTCCAGCGGCAGCGAGGCGATGCGCGTGTAGCGGCAGCCGATCTCCTCCAGCATGTCGGCCAGCGCCTGGTCCTCGGACGCGCGCGGCACCAGGATCACGCCGTGCAGCTTCTGCTGCTGCACGAAGCGCTTCACGCCCTCGATGTAGCCGGGGCTGCGGGTGTCGCAGGGATGCACCACCAGCTCGAAGCTGGAGCCGCGCAGCGCGTCGAGCGCGCCGTACTGCATGTCCACCACGTACTGCGCGGTGGGGTTGTCGTAGACCATGCCGATCAGGAACGAGCGCCGGAACGCCAGCCCGCGCGCCAGCGGATCCGGTGCGTAGCCGACCTCGCGCATCAGCGCCTCGACCTTCTCGCGGGTGTCTTTGCGCACCAGCGGCGAGTTGTTGATGATCCGCGACACCGTCTTCTTGGACACACCGGACAGGCGCGCGATGTCGTTGATGGTCGCGGCCCTGCCCAGCGGCCGGGTCGTGGCGTCGGAATCGGCCTTCTTGCGCAATGACATGTCCTTGCAAACCATCCAGCGGAACGGGGTTCTGGCGGCGCCGCGCCCCCGTGGGGCACGGCGATGTGAGCGGCGCGGCGGCTTCCTGTCGCTGCCGGCGGCATCCGCCGGCGGCAGGGCAGGGAACCCGCGCCAGGCAGTGATGTTAGCCCGAGACGCCGCCGCGGGCCGGAAACGACGCCGGCCCGTTGCGGCCGGCCCGGCTCAGCCGCGCAGCAGCGCCGGCAGCCACAGCGACAGCTGCGGGAAGAACGTCACCACCAGCAGCACCGCCAGCCCGGCCAGCCAGAACGGCCAGATCGTCTTCATGCTCTGGCCGACGGTGATCTTGCCGATGGCGGTGCCGATGAACAGCACCGAGCCCACCGGCGGCGTCACCAGGCCCAGGCCGCCGGTCAGCACCAGCACCAGGCCGAAGTGGATCGGGTCGATGCCATAGGCTTTGGCCACCGGCAGGAAGATCGGGGTGCAGATCAGGATCATCGGCGCCAGGTCCATGAACGTGCCCAGCAACAGCAGCATCACCACGATCATCAGCAGCACCATGAACTTGCTGTGCGCGAACGACTGCAGGAACGCCACCGCCGCCGCCGGTACCTGCAGGTAGGCCAGCAGCCAGCCGAACACCGCCGCGGTGGCGATCACGAACAGGATCACGCCGGTACTGCGCGCGGCATGGGTCACCGTGTCCAGGAACGCGCGCCAGCGCAGCTGCCGGTACAGCACGGTGGTGACCAGCAGCGCGTAGACCACGGCGATGGCCGCCGACTCGACCGCGGTGAAGATGCCGGCGCGGATGCCGACGAAGATCAGCGCCACCAGCCCCAGCCCGGGCAGCGCGGCGACCAGCCGCAGCAGCACCGCGCGCAGGCCGGGGAAGGCTTCCACGCCATAGCCACGGCGCCGCGCCACGGCGTAGCCGGTGAGCATCAGCACCACCGTCATCAGCAGCGCCGGCACCACGCCGGCGGCGAACAGGTCGGCGATGGACAGGCCGCCGCCGGCCGCGGCCGAGAACAGGATCAGGTTGTGCGACGGCGGCACCAGCAACGCCACCAGCGCCGCGGTGATGCTGACGTTGACCGCGAAGTCGCGGTCGTAGCCACGCTGCACCATCTGCGGGATCATCGTGCCGCCGACCGCCGAGACATCGGCGATGGCCGAGCCGGAGACGCCGCCGAAGAACAGCGAGGACAGGATCGAGACCTGGCCGAGGCCGCCGCGCAGGCGCCCGACCAGCGACGCGGCCAGCGCGATCAGGCGCTCGGAGATGCCGCCGCGCATCATGATCTCGCCGGCGAAGATGAACAGCGGGATGGCGATCAGCGAGGCCGAACCGGTGCCGGCCGAGATCTGCTGCACCAGCACCACGCTGGGCAGGTCCAGGTAGAGCAGGGTGGCCAGCGCGGCGGCGGCCAGCGCATAGGCGACCGGCACGCCGATCAGCAGCAGCGCGGCGAACACCGCGAACAGGATTGCGATACCCATGGTTCAGCGGTCTCCTTCGATGGCGGCCGGCCGCAGCGCCAGCCACAGCCGGTTCAACGCGAACACCACCATCAGCGCGCCGCCCAGGCTCAGCGGCAGGTAGTTCACGCTCTGCGGCAGGTGGGCGCCGGCGGCCTTTATGTGCAGGCCGTCGATCCACAGCACCCAGCCCCACCAGGCGATCACCGCGCCGATGCTGGCCACCACCAGCGGCACCAGCGCATCGACCACGCGCCGCGCCAGCGGGTTGAGGTGCTCGGCCAGCAGGAAGAAGCCGAAGTGGCGGTGGGTATGCACGCCCGCGGCCGCGCCCATGCTCATCGCGGTGCTCAGCAGCAGCAGCGTCACCGGCTCGGTCCAGCTGGGCGAGTCGTTGATCACGTAGCGGGCGAACACCTGCCAGCCCTGCACCACCACCAGCCCCAGCAGGGCGACGACGGCAACGTGGATGACGACGGTGGCCAGGGCCTCCAGCGCGCGCTGCGGGCCGGCCTGGGTACTGCGGAAAGTGGCTTCGGTCATCGCGGCGGATCCTCAGGCGAAATCGCGGATGCGGCGGTGCAGGGCGGCGATCTCCGGCTGCTGCAGGTAATCGCGCAGCAGCGGCGCGGCGGCCTCGCGGAACGCGCCGATGTCCACCGCGTTGGCCTTCACGCCATGCGCCAGCACCGCCTGCCGCGCCTTGTCCTCGGACGCATCCCATTCGCCACGCATCACCTGCACCGACTGCCCCGCCAGCTCCAGCAGCAGGCGACGGTCGCCCGGCGCCAGCGCGTCGAAGCTGCGCCGCGACATCAGCAGCACGTCCGGCGCGTACGAATGCTGGCTTTCGGACCAGTAGTGCGCGGCCTCGAAATGGCGGCTGGAGTGGAAGCTGCGCATGTTGTTCTCGGCGCCGTCGATCATGTGCGTCTCCATGCCGGAGAACGTGTCGCCCAGCGACATCGGCGTCGGGTTGGCGCCGAACAGGCGCATCAGCTGCAGGAAGATGTCCGAGCTGGCCACGCGCAGCTTCAGGCCGTGCAGGTCGCGCGGCACCACGATCGGATGCTTGGTGTTGTAGAAGCAGCGCGCGCCGGAATCGTAGATCGCCAGGCCGACCAGGCCGCGCTGCTCGAAGCCGGCCAGCACCGCGTCGGCGATGCCGCCGTCCAGCGCGCGGCGCATGTGCGCGACCGAATCGAACACGTAGGGCAGGCACAGCGCGCGGGTCACCGGGAACGCGTTGTTCAATGCCCCCGAGTAGACCCGGGTGATGTCGATGGCGCCGAAGCGCGCCATGTCGATCGCCTCCGACTCGCGGCCAAGCTGGCCGGAGTGGTACTGCGCCAACCGCAGCCGGCCGCCGGTTTCGCGCTCGAGCTGCTGCCCGATCCATCGGACCGCGGTGACGGTGGGGTAGTCCGCCACGTGGACGTCGGAGGCGGTGAGCAGGCGGCCCTCGCCGGCAGCCCCGCGGCCACCGCCCGCACAGGCCACCAGCGCCGGCGCGGCAAGCGCGCCCAGCCCGGTGGCAAGAAAATTTCTGCGATTGATCATCGAACCCCCTCCACGTGCATCCATCGTGGCCGCCGCTCAGCCGGCGGCCACCGCTCTGCAGGCAATCTCGCCATGGCCCTCGAAGCGGATCACGGCCTGCTGGCCGACCGCAATGTCGTGGATGCCGGTGGCGTTGCCGGTGGCGATCAGGTCGCCGCGGCGCAGCGGCCGGCCGCGGCGCGCCGAGCGCGCCAGCGCGAACGCATAGGCCGCGCGCAGGCCGCCGGGCAGGTTGCCGGCGCCGCCGGTGCCCACGACCACCCCGTCGATCTCGGTGCGCGCCAGCAGCCGCGCTTCGTCCAGCCGCGTCCAGTCCACGATTTCCGTGCCCAGCACCAGGCCATTGTTGTTGCCGAAGTCGGACACCACCACCCGCGGCCCCAGTACGTTGATCGTCGCCAGCGGGCTGCTGGCCACTTCCACCCCGGTGAACAGGCGCGCGGGCAGGGCGGCGGCCTCGGCTGGCGTCCAGTCGAGCTTGCCGGCCGGTGCGTCGGCGTCGAGCCGCAGCACGTACTCGGCCTCGACCGCGGCGAACCCGCCGGCGCCGGAGAACACCGGGATGTCCACGATGCCACCGGTAGCATTCCAGAGCTGGCGCGCGAACACCGGGCCCAGCAGGCGCTCGTCGCCGGACGCGTCGCGGCGCTCGGGCGCGATATAGCCGACCTTCCAGCCGACCACCGCATCGTCCCAGCGGCCGATCGCCAGGTCCTGCACCTGGTAGGCGGTGACCAGGTCGGCCGGGATCGTGCCGGGAAAATCATCGAGCGAACGCCCGGCGCGGCGCGCGTCCACGAACTGGCGGGCGATGTCGTCCAGCGCGGCGGTCGGGGCCGGTCGGCCTTGGTCGATGCTCAAGTGGCTCTCCTGGTGGCGTTGCTGCACCGCCCATCGACAGTGCTGTGGGTGCTGTATATGGTAAACCGGTGTCATCTGGCAATACGCATCGCATCACGGCCATCCCCGTTCCGCATCGCGAGACTCCCCATGTCCCTGACCCTGCTTGGCAGATCCTTGTTGTCATTGGCTTTTTGCCTGAATTGCGATGGCGCCAGCGCCGCCACGGGCGACGGCCCGGACGGTGAACCGGTCGCGGGATCGGCGCGGCGGATCGCGCTGTGGCCGAACGGGGTGGCACCGGGGGACAAACCTCTCGCCCAGGCCGCGCGGATCGTCGAACGCAGCACCGACCCGGCGCTGCCGGACCGCTACATCACCCATGTCAGTGCGCCCTACCTGGTCATGTACCGGCCGGCCCGGCCCAACGGCACCGCACTGCTGGTGACGCCCGGCGGCGGCTATCAGCGCGTGGTGCTGGACAAGGAGGGCTCGGCGCTGGTGCCGGCCTTCGTCGAGCAGGGCGGCATCACCCTGTTCGTGCTGCGCTACCGGCTGCCGGGCGAGGGGCGCGACGACCGCGAAGCGGCGCTGGCCGATGCGCAGCGCGCATTGCGCCTGATCCGCGCGCGCGCCGGCGAGTGGCAGCTGGACCCGCGGCGCATCGGCGTGATCGGCTTCTCCGCCGGCGGGCACCTGGCCGCGCGGCTCGGCAACGGCTTCGACCAGCCCGCCTATCCGGCCACCGACGCCATCGACCGCGCCAGTGCGCGCCCGGATTTCCAGCTGCTGGTGTATCCGGTGATCGACATGGCCGGCGCGGACGCGCACCCCGGTTCGCGCGAACGGCTGCTCGGCGCGCGACCGGAGCCGGCGCTGCAGCGGCGTTATTCGATGCAGGACCAGGTCCGTGCCGACACGCCACCCACTTTCCTGGTGCATGCCGGCGACGATGCGGCGGTGCCGGTCGGCAACAGCCTGGCGTTCTACTCCGGCCTGCTCCGCGCCGGGGTCCCGGCCGAGTTGCACGTGTTCCCGCACGGCGGCCATGGCTTCGGCACCCGTGGCATCGCCGGCCTGACCACGGCCGCGTGGCCGCGGCTGGCACTGGACTGGATCGCCGCGCAGGGAACGGAGCGCACGCCATGAACGCCAGGACCGACGATCCGCAACGGCGCCGGCTGCTGCGCGCCGGCGCACTGTGTTCGCTCGGCGCGGGGCTGGCCGCTGCGGTCCCGGCCGGCGCCGCGCGCGGGCAGGCGAGCCCGCTCGCACGCGTGCGCGGCGGCCGTATCGCCGGGCAGACCGAGCAGGGCATCCATGTGTTCCGCGGCATTCCCTACGGCGCGGACACCGCACCGCGGCGCTTCCAGCCGGCAGTACAGGAAGCCCCCTGGCGCGGCATACGCGACGCCTTGGCCCATGGCCCGGCGGCGCCGCAGACCAGTGGCGAAGGCCCGGGCAGCGAGGATTGCCTGTATCTCAACGTGTGGACGCCGGCCCTGCGCGACGGCGGCCGCCGCCCGGTGCTGGTGTACCTTCACGGCGGCGCCTACAACAACGGCTCGGGCAGTGATCCGCTGTATGACGGCGGCAACCTGTGCCGGCGCGGCGACGTGGTGGTGGTCAGCGTCAACCACCGGCTCAACGTGTTCGGCTACCTGTACCTGGGCGGCCTCGGCGGCCCGGCGTTCGCCGATTCCGGCAACGTCGGCCAGCTGGACCTGGTGCAGGCGCTGCAGTGGGTGCGCCAGCATGCGGCGGAGTTCGGCGGCGACCCCGGCAACGTCACCGTGTTCGGCCAGTCCGGCGGCGGCGCCAAGATCGCCACGCTGATGGCAATGCCGGCGGCGGCGGGCCTGTTCCACCGCGCCTGGACGATGAGCGGCCAGCAGGTCACCGCCGCCGGGCCACGCGCGGCGACGCAGCGCGCGCGGCGCGTGCTGGAACACTTCGGCCTGCGCGACCCGCAGGCGCTGCGCACGCTGCCGATGGAAACGCTGCTGGACGCGATCAAGCTGCGCGATCCGTCGTGGGTCGAGGACACCGGCCTGTACTTCGGCCCGGTACTGGACGCGCGGCACCTGCCGGTGCACCCGTTCTGGCCGCAGGCGCCGCTGCAGTCGGCCACCGTCCCGATGGTCATCGGCAATACCCGCGACGAAACCCGCGCCTTCCTCGGCAACGATGCGCGCAACTTCACACTCGACTGGGAGGCGCTGCCGGCGAAGCTGGAGCGCGAGCAGTTCGTGGACCTGCCGGTCGCGGAGGTGATCGCCGCGTACCGGCGGATGTACCCGCACTACACCGCCTCGGAGGTGTTCTTCGCCGCGACCACCGCCGGCCGCTCCTGGCGCGGCGCGGTGGAGGAGCTGGAAGCGCGCGCACGCCAGGGCGCGCCGACCTGGGCCTACCAGCTGGACTGGTACGACCGCGGCGGCGAGGCCGACCGGCTGCGCGCCTTCCATACCCTGGACATCCCGCTGGTGTTCCACAACACGCACCAGCCCGGTTCGCGCACCGGCACCCGCGCGTCGGCCATGCGCATGGCCGACGCGATGAGCGATGCGCTGCTGGCGTTCGCCCGCCACGGCGACCCCAACCACGGCGGGCTGCCGCGCTGGGAACCGTACTCGCTGCAGCGCCGGCAGACCCTGGTGTTCGACGACGACAGCCGCCTGCAGGACGACCCGCGCGGCGGCGAGCGCCGGCTGTACGGACAGGTGCCGTTCGTGCAGCGCGGCACGTCATGAGCCGCACATGCCGCCCGGCCATGACGGCAGCGAACGGTTCGTTCACCGTTTTGCCCTAGACTGGCGGCATGATTTCAGATGCAAACGGTTACCCCGGCTTCACCGGCCGCGAACGACTGGTGGCGGCGATCGATGCCGCCATGGGCGCGGCCGATGTCGGCGGCACGGTGGCGCGGATCGAACACGCGCTGCGCGAGGCCATCGCCGACCCGGCGATCGTGCTGCCGGCATGCGTGCACGAGCCGATCACCGACCACTACGCGCGCCGCGAGCTGTACCGCAGCGCGCGCCACGGCTACAGCATCATCGCCATGACCTGGGGGCCCGGCCAGGGCACCCCGCTGCATGACCACGATGGCCTGTGGTGCGTGGAAGGCGTGTGGCAGGGCGCGCTGCGGATCACCCCGTACCGGTTGCGCGAAGACCGCGGCGACATCGCCCGGCTGCAGCCCCTGCCCGGCGTGGACGGTACGCGCGGCAGCGCCGGCAACCTGATCCCGCCGGATGAGTTCCATGTGCTGCGCAACGCCAGCGACACTGAGCTCGCGATCTCGGTACATGTCTACCAGCGGCCGATGGAGCACTGCACGGTGTTCGTTCCGGAAGCGGGGCAAGCGGACTGGTACAGGCGCGAAAGCCGGCAGATGCAGACAGACACCGCCGCGTAGATGCGGGGCTTGCCCCGCATGAATGCTCGCGGTAATGCCCCGTGCCGGGCAAGCCCGGCACCTACGGTGGTGTTCGCAGCGGCGCGCGAAGGCCGAAGATGCATACCGATACCCACATGGATGCGGGGCTCGCCCCGCATGCAACGCCCCCGGCAATGCCCCGTGCCGGGCGAGCCCGGCACCTACGGTGTGTTCGCGGCGGCGCGCGAAGGCCGCAGATGCACACCGATATCCCCGTAGATGCGGGGCTTGCCCCGCATGCAACGCACCCGGCAATGCCCCGTGCCGGGCGAGCCCGGCACCTACGGTGGTGTTCGCGGCGGCGCGCGAAGGGCCGAAGATGCACATCGATACGCCGTAGATGCGGGGCTTGCCCCGCATGAACGCACCCGGTAATGCCTCGTGCCGGGCAAGCCCGGCACCTACGGTGTGTTCGCGGCGGCGCGCGAAGGGCCGAAGATGCACACCGATACCCCCGTAGATGCGGGGCTTGCCCCGCATTTAACGCACCCGGTAATGCCCCGTGCCGGGCGAGCCCGGCACCTACGGTGTGTTCGGGGTGGCGTGCGAAGGGCCGAAGATGCACATCGATACGCCGTAGATGCGGGGCTTGCCCCGCATGAACGCACCCGGTAATGCCTCGTGCCGGGCAAGCCCGGCACCTACGGTGTGTTCGCAGTGGCGCGCGAAGGCCGCAGATGCACACCGATACCCCGTAGATGCGGGGCTTGCCCCGCATTTAACGCACCCGGTAATGCCCCGTGCCGGGCGAGCCCGGCACCTACGGTGTGTTCGGGGTGGCGTGCGAAGGGCCGAAGATGCACATCGATACGCCGTAGATGCGGGGCTTGCCCCGCATGAACGCACCCGGTAATGCCCCGTGCCGGGCAAGCCCGGCACCTACGGGGGTGTTCGGGATGGCGCGCGAAGGCCGCAGATGCACACCGATACCTCCGTAGATGCGGGGCTTGCCCTGCATTTAACGCACCCGGTAATGCCCCGTGCCGGGCGAGCCCGGCACCTACGGTGTGTTCGCAGCGGCGCGCGAAAGGCCGCGGATGCACACCGATACCCACATGGATGCGGGGCTTGCCCCGCATGAACGCTTCCGGCAATGCCACGTATGAACGCACCCGGCAAGGCCCCGTGCCGGGCGAGCCCGGCACCTACGGCAGCGGCAGGTGGTTGTTGAGCAGGGTCACTTCCTCGGCGTCGCCGTCCTGCAGCACCCGCACGCTGGCGCCACGGCGGTCGAAACCGGCGGGCAGCGGCAGTTCCAGGGTGAGCGTGCGCGGCTGCAGGTCCGATGGCGCTTCCAGTGCCGGGATCGCGACGCGCGCCACCTCGCGGCCGCGCGCATCCTCGAGCCACGCGTGGCCGGGCCGGGTGGCGACGTGGCCCAGGCTGTGCACGGTCAGGCGCACGCGTCCGTCCGCGACCTGCAGGTCGCCGCGGCCGATGCCGAGGTCGGCACGGGTTTCCACCGGCGTGCCCGCGGCGATCCGTTCGAACTCGAACACGTGCGCCTGCTTCGGCGCGAAACGCAGCGCGGTGGACGCGCTGCGCTCGAGCGCCACCTCGCGCACCTGCGGCTTGCCGTCGATCCGGTCGTCGCCGTCGCGGTCGATGCCGCTGCGGATGCGCCAGGTGCCGGCGGCGATGTTCCAGCCGGTCATTGTCGCCTCCAGCGGCACGTCTGCCATGTTCCAGGCGATCACCTTGAAGCGTTCGCGCGAGGGCGCGTGCACCAGCAGCGCCACCTGCTCGGCCGCGCCGGGGCGGGCGAAGCGCCAGCTCACGGTGTGCCCGGGGAAACTCTGGTTGCGCTTGAGCGCGATGCCGCCCAGGCGCAGGCGCTGCAGGAACTCGCTGGGCGCCTCGACGCGGTCGCTCCACCAGTGGCCCTCGGTATTCATGTACTCGCGCAGGGCCTTGGCCTGGATGCCTTCGGCATGCAGGGCTTCCAGATACGATTTGTCGCCGCTCAGCTGCCACGCGGTGATGGCGGCGAAGCCGGTGTCGCCCTTGTCGGCGGCGGCGACCAGCTGCCGGCCCCAGTCCTGCTGGCGGCCGAGCACTTCGATGATGTTCTCGCCCAGGTTGGACAGCGCGCCGGGGCCGCCACGCTGGACGCGGTAGTCCAGCGCCTTCAGGTAGCGGTCGTCGCCGCTCCAGCGCCACGCCGCCCAGAACGTGTGCATGACGTCGCCGGCGCCCGAACCCTGGTTCAGTTCGCCACCCCGGGTCTTGCCGGTGGCCCAGTGGATCTCGTTGGGCAGCGTCCAGCGGCCGGTGTCGTCGGTATAGGCGTGGGCGAGGTAGCTGTCGGCCAGTCCGGTGACCAGGGTGCGGCCGGTCGGGTCGGCGTTGTACTCGCCCAGCAGGAACGCCGGGTGCAGCGCCGGGAACGAGTAGGGCTTCTGCCACTGCCAGTTCGGCTCGCGGTAGACCTTGTTGCCACCGAACCAGTTGCTGGAGAACAGCAGGTGGCCCTGCGGGTTGCGCAGGATGATGCGCTCGTCGAACGCGCGCACCGTTTCCATCAGCCGCTCGACGGTCAGCGGGTCGCCCCAGTTGAGGTAGAGCATGGCGCTGTTGGTGTTGATGCCTTCCTCGTAGGCGTGCAGTTCGTCGGTCTCGATGGTGCTCAGGCCGTTGGCGAACATGCCGTTGCGGTACACCGCGTCGGACAGTGCGGTCAGCGAGGCATTGAGGCGGTCCGGCTCCACGCCCATCAACGCCAGCCCCGGCCACTGCTGGGTCAGGTCGGTGTCGTCGGAAATGCCGCCGCCGAAGTCGCCATACTCGACCTGGCGGTGGTCGATCCACCAGTCGACGAAGCGGCGCACGCGCCTGAGGTCCTCCAGCTGCCGGAACGCCCACAGCGGCACGCCCTTCGGTGGCTGCGGCTGCTGGAACGGCGGCCGGCCCTGGCTGTTGTAGCTGATGTAGTTCCAGTACAGCCGGCCCAGCGCGTGGTCCGGGTCCACCCGCAGCAGGTCGCTGAGGTCGGCATATACCCGCGCGTACAGGCGCTGGCGCTTGGAAGTGGTGTGTTCCTCCACCAGGAAACCCCAGTTGTCGCGCACCTGGTTGAAGCGGTCGGCGACATGCTCCCGCAGCGCCTCGCTGCGGTCCTTGAACACCAGCCGCACCTCGGCGCCGTCCAGCGAGGCGGCGTTGAAGCCGGGCGCGGCCGCGGCGATGGCGATCCACAGACTGTCAGCGGTAAGGATGCGGTCGCGCAGGTCCAGCCACAGCGTGCGCGGCTGCCCGGGGCGGACCGAGACCGACACGTCGATCAGGTCGCGCGCCGGCCAGATCGGGTCCTTGATGCGGATGTTCAGCGGGATCACGCCGCCGCCGGGGCCGTCGTGGGTGGCGGGCAGGTCCAGCGCCGGCAGGTCGATGGCGATGCCGTCCAGGCCATCGTGCATGTTCTCCCAGCTGTGCGCCCAGCTGCGGATCAGCGGCTGCGCCGCCGGGGCGTCGCCGACCCCGGACGGCACCAGTACGTGGACGATGGGCCGCGGCTGCGCCGGAAGCGTGTCGGCGCTTCGCTTGCGCGAACCGGCACCCTTGGGGAGCGCCATCACCACGCTGCGCTCGTCCGGCGCGAAGCGGCCATCGATGTAGTCGCGCAGCGCGGCGATGTTGGTGTAGTCCGGCAGTACGCGGCTGTCGATCAGGTAGCGCTGCTTGACCGTGCCCTGCGGCTCGGCGGCATCGCTCACGTGGTAGCCCCAGATCTCCTGGATCGGCGTTTCCTGCTCGGCATTGGAAAAGCGCAGCGTGCCGCCGGTCTGGGCGGGGAACTCATCGACGCTGCGGACCACGCCCCGCGGCCGGGTGAACAGGGTGCCGGCATCGCCGCCGAGCGTGCCGAAGGCGGCACCGCGGATCTCGATGCGGTTGATGGCTTCGCCATCGGGCACGGTCAGGTCCAGGTGCTGGCCACCTTCGACATAGGTGTTCCAGTCCGGCAGCTGGAAGTAGTCGTTGCGGCCGGGCAGGCGCGAGCGGTTGTAGACGCCGGGCCAGGTGGTCTCGGCGATGCCGTCGGTCCCCTTCCACATCCACTGCTTCTTGTCCTTGACGTCGGCGAACTCGACCTTGCGGATCGTCGTCACCGCCGCGTCCAGGAGCGGCGGCGGCGCGCTCTCCCAGCCGTAACGGTGCCACCACGCACGCTGCGTGGCAGCCGCGGTCTGGCCCGCGTCCGGTGCCGCATTGCGTGCCAGTGCGGCCACGCCGGTAGCGTCGAGCATGCGGTCATAGACGCGTATCTCGTCGAAATCGCCGCCGCGCAGGAAGTTGTAGCGGCTCTGCACCTGGTAGGGCGCCATCACCCGCCCGGCCAGGCCGAGCTGGTCGAGCGCGGCGTCGTAGTCGCCGGTGGTATCCACGCGTGCCACTTCGCGGCCGTCGAGGAACAGGCGCACGCCCTGGTCCTCGTCCCAGGCGAAGGCGATGTGCTGCCACTGGTCGGGCGACGGGTTGCGGTCCAGGCGGAAGGAGACACGGGTCCGCGCCAGGTTGGCATCGGTGACGAAGGCATCGAAACCGTGGCCGTTCCAGTCGATGCGCAGCCAGGTCATGTCCCAGCTGCTGTGGTCGGCGTAGCCGACGCGGAAGATCACGAACGGCGCCTCGCCCACGGCGTAGCGCGGGCGCCAGAAGAACGACAGGGTGCCGCGTTCGGCGCGGATGTTGCCCGGTGCGTTCCACGACAGCACGCCGTCGTCTTCCCAGCGGATCGCGCGGCCATGGGCACCGTCGTCGACCAGGCTCACCTTGTCCTGGAAGTTGGGAACGGCATCGCCCTGCGCCTGGTCGGCGACGAAGCCCTGGTCGGCCGATACGCGGAACAGCAGGTTCGGCGGGGAAGAATGCGCCGCCGCCGGGAGCGCGGACGACAGCGCGCAGGCCAGCAGCAGGGTACGCGACAGCGGGCGGGTGGAACGTGGTGACATCGGGCGTCTCTTGGAAGCGCGCGGCGCGTGCCTGCGCCGCGCGCGGTGGGCCAAGTTAGCGACGCCAACGCGTCATCACATCCTGCGTCGCACCATCGGCTGGCTCCCGGCAACATGCCGGCAGCGCAGCCCGGATCAGAACCGGTAACGCAGCCCCAGGGTGTAGGTGCGCCCGGTCTGGCTGTACTCCAGCGGCAGCGACACCGACGGGTTGGCCACCCACGATTCCTGCGCCTCGTTGGTCAGGTTGGCGCCCTCCAGGCTCAGCTCCAGCTGGTCGCTGATGCGGTAGTGGATCGACGCATCGACGATGGTGGTGCCGCTCTGGCCGTGCACGCCGTTGGCGTCGCTGTTGAAGCCGGCCTCGGTGCCGGGCACCTGGATCAGGTAGTCGTTGCGGTTGGTCGCCGAGACGCGCCCGGAGAAGCGCTCGCCTTCGTAGAACAGCGTCGCGTTCCACGAATTCTTGGACTGGCCGGTCATCGCCGCCTTCTGCGCCGTCGCGCCGGAGGACAGCAGGTACTGGATGTCCGAATCGACGTAGGTGTAGTTCAGCTGCGTACCCAGGTTGGACCACTTGCCCGGCAGGAAGGTGAACGGCTGCACGTAGTTCAGCTCCACGCCCTGCAGCTTGCCGCCCGGGGTGTTGACCGGCACGGTGAAGGTGAACTCGTCGCTGGGGCTGGCGTTGAGGTTGTCCAGCAGGCTGGCCGGCAGGCCGCTGTCGGCATAGACCCGGGTTTCGCGGGTGTTCTGGATGTAGCTGCCGATATCCTTGTAGAACACGGTGGCGCCGAGCATCGCGCCTTCGTCGAAGTACCACTCCAGGCTCAGGTCGTAGCTCTTGGCGCGCACCGGGTCGAGCATCGGGTTGCCGCCGCTGACCGTCTTCGCGCTGCCGCTGACGTTGACGGTGACGCCCGGGGTCAGGCTACCCAGGCCGGGACGCGACATCACCTTGGCCGCGGCGAAGCGCAGCAGGAAATCCGGGGTGAGTTCGGCCACCACGTTCAGCGAGGGCAGGGTGTCGTTGTACTCGCGGGTCACAGTGGCGGCCACGGGCGTGCCACTGGCGGTGGCGATGCCCGACGAGGTCTGCTTGGTACGGACGTGGCGCACGCCGAGGTTGCCGTACACCGGGATCGAACCGATCTCGGTGGAGAACTTGCCCATCAGCCAGCCGCTGCGGTCCTGCTCCTCGACGCCGCGCATGCTGGCCGCGTAGTCCGCCAACGCGTAGATGCCCTCGCCGTTGAGGACGCCGAACATATTGGCGATGGCACCGAAGTTGGGCACCACCCACGTGCCGGGCGAGCCGGCCAGGCCGCCGAGGCTGGCCAGCTCGGTCATGTCGGCCGGCACGATCCTGTTGCCGGTGCTGAAGTTCGGCACCGTGGTCTCGTTGCCGACGCGCCGGCGCTCCATCGAATCGAAGCTGTAGTTCTTGGCCTGCACGCCGCCGCTCAGGGTGAACGAGGGGCCGATGACCCAGGAGAAATCCAGCTCGCCGTTGTTGAACTCGTTGGTCACGTAGTTCTGGCGCAGGCGGATGGTGGACAGGGTCCAGCCGTTCGGATCGGTCGGGCTGACACCGTAGTTGAACACCGGCTTGTTGGCGTTGCCACGGTAGTCGTAGCTGTAGCCCTTGACGTTGAGCTTGTCCATCATGATGGTCGCCTGGACCGGGTTGTCATGCTTGGACCGCGAGGTGCCGACCCTGCCGCTGACGGTGAAGCTGTCGCTCAGCCTGTGCTCGCCGTCGAGGCTGACCTGGTAGAAATCCGTGCTCCATTCGTCGTGGCGGTTCTCGGCGCGGATATCCACGTTGTCCATCTGCGCGTAGACCAGCGCGCCATTGCGCACTTCGCCGGCATTGACCAGGATTTCCCGCTTGCCCAGTGCGTCGGACTTGCTCAGGCCATTGGCCTCGATGTACTTCTCGTCACGCTGCGCGTCGATCTTCGAGTACAGCGCATCCAGGCTGAAGGTGGTGCGGTCACTGGGCTTGAACTGCAGCGAACCGGTCACGCCCAGGCGCTTCTGGTCGTGCTCCATCAGCGTGTAGCGCGGGAAGCGCGGCGCATAGACGTCGGACCTGAGCGCTTCCTTGAACGCGGAATTCGGATTGAAGCCGCCATTGGTGGTGCCGCCGGCCCAGCGCACGGTGCCGGTGCCTTCTTCCACGGTCTCGCGCTCGGAGTACGCCACCGACAGCAGCGCGCCGACCTTGCCGTCGGCCCAGCTGTTGGCGATCAGGCCCGCGAAACGCGGCATCGCCGCCTGCGAGGCGTCGTTGTAGGCGGTCTGCACGTTGGTCACCAGGGTGAAGCCGTCGTAGTCGAACGGCCGCGCGGTGCGCAGGTCCACGGTGGCGCCGAGCGAGCCTTCCTCGACGTCGGCCGAGGCGGTCTTGCGCGCGATCAGCTGCGAGAACAGATCCGAGGCGAACACGTTGAAGTCGAAACCGCGGCTGCGGTTGGTGCCGCCCTGGCCATCGCTGCTGCCGACGGTGCTCAGCGCTTCCATGCCGTTGATGCGCACCCGGGTGAAATCCGGGCCCAGGCCGCGCACGGTGATCTGGCGGCCTTCGCCGCCGTCGCGGGTGATGACCACGCCGGGGATGCGCTGCAGCGATTCGGCCAGGTTGCTGTCCGGGAACTTGCCGATGTCCTCGGCGACCACGGCGTCGACCATGCCGGCTTCGCCGCGCTTGATGTCCAGTGCCTTCTCCACGCTGGCGCGGTAGCCGGTGACGGTCACGGTATCCAGTTCGGTGGCGGCGGCGCCCGCGTCCTGGGCGGCGGCAGCGCCGGCCTGCAGCGCCAGCGCGATCGACAGCGCGAGCAAGGTAACCGGTGTCTTTTTCTGCTTGCTGTGTGGATACATGTGTTTCCCCCTCTCCAAAGGTTTACATGCGAAACGGCGATTCCTGTAGTGCCAAAGGCATATGACACCGCTGGTCAAAACCGAAAGTAGCAGGAGCTCCGGGAGCGAGCATCTTGCACTGCAACAGGCGAGGAAACACCTGCAACCCCTTGTCTTTGGGACATTACGGCGCCGATATCGACAGGGACAGGAGACATTTGGCTTTAGATGACACCGATGGTCAAACTATCGTGCCATCATTCCCGCCCGTGTAGACCGCGACAGGAGTCCCGATGAGTTCCCCCCGTGTTGTCTGTTTCGGCGAGCTGCTGTTGCGGCTCGGCGCCCCCGGCCACCAGTTGCTGCTGCAGAGCCCGGCGCTGGAGGTGCACTGCGGCGGTGCCGAGGCCAACGTCGGCGTCTGCCTGGCGCATCTGGGCCATGCGGTGGCGATGGTCGGCGTGGTCGCCGACAACCCGCTGGGCGCGGCGGCCACCGGCGAGCTGCGCCGGCACGGGGTGGATACCACGCGGGTGCGGCGCGGCGACGGCCGCATGGGCCTGTATTTCCTGACCACCGGTGCCGGCCACCGGCCCAGCGAGGTGGTCTACGACCGCGCCGATTCGGCGTTCGCCAGCGCGCGCGCCGACAGCTACGACTGGCCGGCGCTGCTGCACGGCGCGCAGTGGCTGCACCTGTCCGGCGTCAGCCCGGCGCTCGGCGCCGAGGCCGCACAGGCCACGCTGGCCGCGGCACGCGCGGCCAACGCCATGGGCATCAAGGTGTCGTTCGACGGCAACTTCCGGCCGAAGCTGTGGGAGCGCTGGGGCGGCGACGCCAGAGCGATCCTGCGCGACCTGTTCGACTGCGCGCACATCGTGTTCGCCGACTATCGCGACATCGGCGTGGTGCTGGGCGGGGAGTTCGCGCAGGCCGAGGCGCAGGCGCGCGTGGACGCGGCGGCGGCGATGGCGTTCGCCGCGTTCCCGCGGCTGCAGTACATGGCCTGCACCCAGCGCACCGCGCACAGCGCCGGCCACCATTCGATCGGCGCGATGCTGCTGGGCCGTGACGGTACCCGTGCGGTCGCGCCGGCGATGGAGTTGACCGCCATCATCGACCGCATCGGTGGCGGCGACGCCTTCGCCGCCGGGGTGCTGCATGGCCTGATCGAAGGCTTCGACGCCGATGCCACGGTCCGCTTCGGGCTGGCTTGCGGCTGCCTGAAGCACTCCATTCCCGGCGACTTCAACCCGGTCGGCGTGGCCGACGTGATGGCCCTGTTGGGCGAAGGAAAGTTCGATGTCCGGCGCTGATCCGCGCGTACGCGCCGTGCTCAAACTGGCCCCGGTGATCCCGGTGTTCACCCCCGACGCCATCGACGATGCGGTGCAGGTGGCACAGGCGCTGTTCCGCGGCGGCCTGCCGGTGATCGAAGTGACCCTGCGCACGGCCACCGCGATGGACGCGATCCGGGCGATGGCCGAAGCAGTGCCCGACGCGGTGATCGGTGCCGGCACCGTGCTCGATGCGCGGCAGATGGCGCAGGTCAGGGACGCCGGTGGCCGCTTCGCGGTCTCTCCCGGTGCCACCGACCGGCTGTATGCCGCCGCGCGCGACATCGACCTGCCGTTCCTGCCCGGCGTGGCCACCGCGTCGGAGCTGATGCGCGGGCTGGAGCAGGGGCTGGACACGTTCAAGTTCTTCCCGGCGGTGCAGGCCGGCGGCGCAGCGATGCTGGCGGCGTGGAACGGCCCGTTCGGCGACGTGCGCTTCTGTCCCACCGGCGGCATCGGCGTGCAGACCGCCGCGCAGTTCCTGCACCTGCCCAACGTGCTGTGCGTCGGTGGCTCGTGGCTGACCACGCGCGATCTGCTGGCGGCGCGCGACTGGGCCGGGATCGAACGGCTGGCGCGCGAGGCGGCGTTGCTGGCCGGCTGAACGGGCTGCCGTCCGTCGGGCCGCGCGCGTTTGCCGCCAGGGCGTGATCACGATCAATGCGCCGGCCCGCGGACGGCGCCAGAGTAGGCGCGTTCCCCCACGGAGATCGCGCATGGACAGGACAATGAAGGCCGCGGTGGTGCGTGCGTTCGGCCAGCCGCTGGTCATCGAGGAAGTACCGGTGCCGCGCCCGGGTGCCGGCGACATTCTGGTGAAGATCGAAGCCTGCGGCGTCTGCCACACCG
The DNA here is from genome assembly GCF_046267925.1 of Stenotrophomonas sp. Y-13. Classification (NCBI taxonomy): domain Bacteria; kingdom Pseudomonadati; phylum Pseudomonadota; class Gammaproteobacteria; order Lysobacterales; family Lysobacteraceae; genus Stenotrophomonas; species Stenotrophomonas sp. Y-13. Next base: position 24,864 of record NZ_CP176501.1, on the reverse strand, counting down.
ACCTGCATGCCGCCGAAGGCGACTGGCCGGTGAAGCCGGAGCCGCCGTTCATTCCCGGCCACGAAGGCGTCGGCCACGTGGTCGCGGTGGGCGCGGGCGTCCACCATGTCCGCGAAGGCGACCGCGTCGGCATTCCCTGGCTGTACTCGGCCTGCGGCCATTGCGAACACTGCCTTGGCGGCTGGGAGACGCTGTGCGAAAGCCAGCGCAACACCGGCTACTCGGTCAATGGCGGGTTCGCCCAGTACGCGCTGGCCAACGCCGACTACGTCGGCCACCTGCCCGACAGCGTGGGCTTCGTCGAGATCGCGCCGGTGCTGTGCGCCGGGGTGACCGTCTACAAGGGCCTGAAGGTCACCGACACCAAGCCCGGCGACTGGGTGGTGATCTCCGGCATCGGCGGGCTCGGCCACATGGCCGTGCAGTACGCGCGGGCGATGGGGCTGAACGTGGCCGCGGTGGACGTGGACGAGGACAAGCTGGCCCTGGCGCGCCGTCTGGGCGCGACGGTCACCGTCGACGCCCGCGCCACCGACCCGGCGGCCTTCCTGAAGAAGGAGATCGGCGGCGCCCATGGCGCACTGGTGACCGCGGTATCGCCCAAGGCATTCGCCCAGGCGCTGGGCATGGTCCGCCGCGGCGGCACGGTGTCGCTCAACGGCCTGCCGCCAGGTGACTTCCCGCTGGACATCTTCGGCATGGTGCTCAACGGCATCACCGTGCGCGGCTCCATCGTCGGCACCCGCCTGGACCTGCAGGAATCGCTGCAGTTCGCGGCCGACGGCAAGGTCGCCGCGACCGTCTCCACCGATGCGCTGGAAAACATCAACGCGGTGTTCGCGCGCATGCGCGCCGGCCAGATCGAAGGGCGCGTGGTCCTGGACCTGAACGCCTGAGCGTCCCTGCATGGCCGCCGTCGCCCGCTCCCCCTCCCGCGGGCGCGGCGGCCGTGCATTGCCGCCTCAGTGCGGTGACCACTGCCATTCCACGCCCAGGGTCCAGCCGCGGCCGCGGCCGGGTTCGTAGTAGCGACGGTTGCCGTCGTTGACGATGACCGAGCCGATGTAGCGCCGGTCCAGCAGGTTGTCCACGCGCGCGAACAGGCGCAGCGGGCCGTTCGCGGTGCGCCACTGGCGGGCCGCTTCCAGGTTCAGGAGTGCGTAGCCCGGCGCGCGTCCGTCGCCCAGGTCGGTGCTCGTCGTGGCGCCCGCGGCCAGCGCGTCGGCGGCCAGTTGCCAATGGCCCGGCTGCCAGTCCCATCGTGCCTGCAGCAGTTGCCGCGGGACCCCCGGCAGGGCGGTGCCGGGTGCCACCGGGTTGCGCGGCACGGTACAGGGCGCCGGCACGCCCGTGCAGGTCAGGTAGCCCTCGCGCACGCTGGCCTGCAGCCAGGTCCAGGCCAGCTGCAGGTGCTGGGTGTCGCCCAGCGGCTGCCGCCAGCCCAGTTCCATGCCGCGGCGGCGGGTGGCGCCGATGTTGCGGTAGCTGGCGCGGCCACCGCTGTTGCTGGCGACCGCCAGTTCGTCGTCGGTATCGGTGTGGAACAGGGCCAGGTCCAGCCGGGTGCCGGCCTGGGTGCGCCATTTGGCGCCAACCTCCAGGTTGCGGCTGGTGGCCGGCGCAAGATCCAGCGCCAGCCCGGCAGCGCCATCGGCGCGGTAGCCGAGCTCGTTGAAGGTCGGGGTCTCGAAACCGCGCCCGGCCGAGGCATACAGGCGCAGGTCCGGGCCGGCGCGGAACACCACGCCGGCCACCGGCGTGGTGGCGGCGTACTGGCGGCGGCCACTGTCGTCCGGATTGCCGGCGGCGATATAGCGGTCATCGGAGCGGAAATGCACCCGGCTGTGGCGCGCGCCGGCCAGCAGCGACCAGCGCGGCGCGACCTGCCACCAGGCCTGCGCGAACTGGTCGACGTTGCCGACCCGGTCGCGCTGGTCGCGGCGCAGCCGGCCGCTCACGCCCAGCACCTCGCCGACGAAGTTCTCGTGGCCGGTGCGGTGCTGCCGCTGGCGGTCGGCGTTGGCTCCAAGCACCAGTTCCAGCGGGCGCGCGGCCAGGCTGCCGTGCCAGGCCCAGCGCGCGTCCACGCCGCCGTAGCCACCGTCCAGGCCGATCACCCCGCCGGCATGCAGCGGGTTGGCCTGCGCCGCGGGCGGAATGGCCAGGAACTGCGCCACCGTGCGCTGCCCGGCATAGGCCATCAGCCGCCAGGTCTGGCCGCTGCGCTGCAGCGTGTACACCGCGCCGGCCTGCGCCTGCCGCACCGACTTTCGGGTGTCGTACAGGGAGGCGACGGCGGTGGCCTGGCGCGGGTCCTCGCGCACCTGCTCGCGGTCCAGGCCCAGCGGGTCCTGCGCGCGCGGCGCATCGAGCACGTTGAACAGCAGGTCCAGGCGCTGGCCCGGGGCCAGCTCGAACCCGAGCCGGGCGTTGAGCGATTGCCGCCGCGCCGCACTGTGCCTGCGCCAGCCGTCGGTGCGGTAGTCGCTGGCGGCGACGTTGTAGTGCATGGCACCGGCCTGGCCGCGCAGCTGCACGCCCAGGCTGCGGCTGTGGTCGCTGCCGGCACTGGCGCGCAGCCGCCACGGGTCGCCCGCCTGGCCATCGGCACTCCACAGCTGCACCACGCCGCCGGAGGAGTTGCCGTACAGCGCCGAGAACGGCCCGCGCAGCACCTCGATGCGTTCGGCACCGAGCAGGTTGAAGTGCGACAGCTGGCCCTGGCCGTCGGGCATGGTCGCCGGCACCCCGTCGACCAGCAGGCGTACGCCGCGCACGCCGAAGGTGGAGCGCGCGCCGAAACCGCGGATCGACAGCTGCGTGTCCTGCGCCAGGTTCTGCCGCTCGCGCGCCAGCAGGCCCGGCACTCCGCCCAGCGCTTCGGACACCAGCGCGCCACGGCCATTGCCGTAAGCGTCCACGGCCTGGGTGGTGATCGACGCGGGCAGGTCGAAATCGTCCACCGCATGCACCCGCGCCGCCTGCACCTGCACCGCGTCCAGGGTCGCCGGGGCCGGCGCCGCCAGCGCCACCACCGGCAGCGCCACTGCCACTTGCATCATCGGGAACCACCGCCTGCGTCGCTTCATGCCGGCATCATCGCCGATCACCGGCAAGTGGTGGACCGTGCGCGACGGTTCCGGCTGAAACCCCCTGCGGCCAAGCGCCCCCGGCCCTGTTAGGATGGGGCGGTTTGACCGCGCTGCGCGGTCGTCCCGAAGTTCCCCCTCCCGCCACCGTGACGAGTACCGCCGTGTCCTTCTTTGCAAACGTGGAACAGGTTCCTGGCGACCCGATCCTGGGTCTGACCGAGGCCTACAACGCCGATCCGCGCCCGACCAAGGTCAATCTTGGCGTCGGCATCTATTACGACGAAGACGGCCGCATCCCGTTGCTGCGCGCCGTGCAGCTGATCGAACAGCAGCTGGCCGCCGAAGCCAAGCCGCGCGGCTATCTGCCGATCGACGGCCTGCCCGCCTACACCCAGGCCACGCAGAAGCTGGTGTTCGGCGAGGGTTCGGAGCTGATCGCCAGCGGCCGCGTCGCCACCGCGCAGACCATCGGCGGCAGCGGCGCGCTGCGCGTGGGCGCGGACCTGCTGCACAAGCTGCTGCCGCACGCCACCGTGGCCATCAGCAACCCGAGCTGGGAGAACCACCGCGCGGTGTTCGGCGCCGCCGGCTTCGAGGTGGTCGATTACACCTACTTCGACAACGCCAGCCACGGGCTGGATTTCGCCGGCATGATCGCCGACCTGCAGAAGCTGCAGCCCGGCACCGTGGTGCTGCTGCACGCCTGCTGCCACAACCCGACCGGCGCCGACCTGGACACCGCGCAGTGGCAGCAGGTCGCCGCGCTGCTCAAGGAGCGCCAGCTGTTCCCCTTCATCGACATGGCCTACCAGGGCTTCGACAAGGGCATCGAGCAGGACGGCCAGGCGGTGCGCATCATCGCCGAGGCCGGGATCGACAGCTTCATCGTCGCCAATTCGTACTCCAAGTCGTTCTCGCTGTACGGCGAGCGCGTCGGCGCGCTGTCGGTGGTGGGCCCGGACGCGACCTCGACCAAGGCCGTGCAGTCGCAGGTCAAGCGCATCATCCGCACCATCTACTCCAGCCCGTCCACCCACGGCGCCGCGCTGGTGGCCGGGGTGCTGGGCAGCGCCGAGCTGCGCGGCATGTGGGGCGCCGAGCTGACCGCGATGCGCGAGCGCATCCACGCCCTGCGCGCCGGCATGGTGCAGAAGCTGGCCGCCCTGGGCGCGCCGGAGTTCGGCTTCATCCAGCAGCAGGCCGGCATGTTCTCCTACTCGGGCCTGAGCAAGGCGCAGGTGGACCGGCTGCGCGACGAGTTCGGCATCTATGCCGTCGGCACCGGCCGCATCTGCGTGGCCGCGCTCAGCCAGAAGAACCTGGACTACGTGGCCAAGGCGGTCTACGACGTCAGCCGCGGTTGATCCGCGGCCCGCGCCATGACCCGGAAAAGCCCGGCGGACGCCGGGCTTTTTCATGCCTGGACCACGCCGGCCGGCGTGGTCTCAGGCCGGCACCAGCCAGGTGGCCGCCGCGGCCGCGGCCACCATCGCCACCAGCCCCGCGCCGACCGCGGCACCGTAGCGCGGCCCGCCGCTGGCGAACGCGAGCACCGACTTGGCCAGCGAGGCCGACGCCAGCAGCGCCACCACGCCCCAGCGCGCCGGTTCCAGCTGCAGGCCGCCGGCGGCGTTCAGGCTGGCAATGCCAGCCGCCGCGGCGTGCAGTTCGCCAAGCGCGGCAATGGTCGCGCCCACCAGCGCCCCGGCCTGGCCGAACACCTGGCGCAGCCATTCGGACACCAGCAGCACCGCGGCGATCACCAGCGCGATCATCAGCGCGTGCCCGAGGCGGAACGCCTTGGCGGTGGCGGTGCGCGGCACGGCTTCCTCCTTCACGTGGCGCAGCCCGAGCAGCGAGAGCGCCAGCAACGCCAGCGCCGCGGCCAGCAACGGCCAGGCGCTGGCGCGCAGCAGCGCCGGCGACGTGGTGCCGATCACCGCCGCGAACAGCAGCAACGAAGCCAGGTTGGCCAACAACGCCGCCGCCGCCGAAGGGCCGACCAGTTCCGCCGCTGCCCTGCTGCCGCGGCCGAAGCCGGCCACCGCCGCGGTGGACGAGGCGAAGCCCGAGAAGAAGCCCGCCACCGGCAGCCCCCAGCGCGCGCCGACCGCGCGCAATGCGAGGTGGCCGAGCATGCCCACGCCCATCACCAGCACCACGATCTGCCAGAGCTTGGACGGCACCAGTACCCCCCAGGGGTCGATCGCCTCATCCGGCAGCAACGGCAGCACCACCAGCGCGCACGCCGCCAGCAGCAACGCGTCGCGCATCTCCTGGTCGCTGATCAGGTCGCGGCTCAGCCGTGCCAGCGGCGCCTTGGCCCACAGCAGGATCGCCACCACCACCCCGAGTGCCGCCGCCAGTTCGGGGGCGTCAAATGCCAGCGCGCCGAGCAGCACGGTGATCAGCAGTGCGATCTCGCCGGTGAGGCCGGGGTCGTCGCGGGCGGTGATGCGGTAGCTGCTCCACGCCAGCAGCGCAGCCGCCAACAGCAGCACCAGGAACACCGCCGGTCCGAAGGCGATGCCGACCGCGCCCATCAACGCCAGCAGGGCGTGGGTGCGCACCCCGGCCTGCAGCGTAGTGGCATCGCCATGCTGGCGCTCGCGCACCGCGCCGATCAGCAGGCCGATGCCGAGCGCTGCGGGCAGACCCTGCGTTGCCTGGTCCCAGTCCATTTCTCTCCCTCCGGAACGCGCATGTTAAGCCAGCACCGGCCGGCGCCGATGGCGCGCGCCGGTGGCCGCAGGCGTCATCGCGTGGCCGTTTCCGCGCCGCCCCGGGACAGGACCGGGCCATGACCTCGTAAATGCCGGGACAACCCGCGACAATAGCGCTCCTTTCGTCTGAAGGTAGCCCCCGAACATGTCCCGCACGTCGCTGACCCGCTTCCTGATCGAAGAGCAGCATGCCCGGCGCATCAACGCCGACCTGCGCCAGCTGGTGGCGGTGGTGGCCCGCGCCTGCACCAGCATCTCGATCGCGGTGAGCAAGGGCGCGCTGGGCGGCGTGCTCGGCGATGCCGGCACCGGCAACGTGCAGGGCGAGGCGCAGAAGAAGCTGGACGTGATCTCCAACGAGATCCTGCTCGAGGCCAATGCCTGGGGTGGCCACCTGGCCGCCTGCGCGTCGGAGGAAATGGACCACAGCCAGCCGGTGCCGTCGGAGTACCCGCAGGGCGACTTCCTGCTGCTGTTCGATCCGCTGGACGGCAGCTCCAACATCGACGTGAACGTGTCCGTCGGCACCATCTTCTCGGTACTGCGCGCGCCGGCCGGCGTGGAACAGCCCGGCGACGAACACTTCCTGCAGCCGGGCGTGCAGCAGGTCGCGGCCGGCTACTGCATCTACGGGCCGAGCACGATGCTGGTGCTCAGCGTCGGCCACGGCACTCATGCCTTCACCCTGGACCGCGAGACCGGCGAGTTCGTGCTGACCCAGCGCGGTATGCAGGTGCCGGCCGACACGAAGGAATTCGCCATCAACATGTCCAACCAGCGGCATTGGGAAGCGCCGATGCAGGGTTATGTCGCGGACCTGCTGGCCGGCCGCGAAGGCGTGCGCGGCAAGGACTTCAACATGCGCTGGATCGCCTCGATGGTGGCCGACGTGCACCGCATCCTTACCCGCGGCGGCATCTTCATCTATCCGTGGGACCGCAAGGATCCGTCCAAGCCGGGCAAGCTGCGGCTGATGTACGAGGCCAACCCGATGGCGATGCTGGTCGAGCAGGCCGGCGGTGCCGCCACCGATGGCCGCCGCCGCATCCTCGACATCCAGCCCGGACAGCTGCACCAGCGCGTGCCGGTGTTCCTGGGTTCGCGCAACGAGGTGGCCGAGGCCACCCGTTACCACCGCGAGCACGACGCGCAGGCCTGAATCCCCGCGCCTGCGCGCAGCCCGGCACGCGCTGTGGCGGCTGCCGGGCATGACCCGGCACAACCGCGGCAGCCGGGTCCGCGCCACCCTCGGGGTTTCGCCGGAGGATAGGCCGATGCGCGCATGGCTCGCCCCGGGGTTGTGACTGGTTGCCGGCTGGGCCGGGCCACAGACGCCCTCATTGGCGCAGGCTGACGACGCCTGGAACCGCCTGCGCCTGCAGGGCGAGGCGGCGGCGTTGGCGCCGCTGCTGGCCGAAGATTGGCTGCTCACCCATTCCGACGGCCGCGTGCAGCACAGGGCCGACGACCTGCAGGCGCTGGCCACGCGCCCGCGCCGCAACACCCGCATGGACAATGAGGACGTGCGGATACGCCGTTACGGCGACACCGCGGTGGTCACCGGCACCAGCGTGCAGGCCGCGCTCAGCGACGGCCAGCCGTGGCAAGGGCGCTTGCGCTTCACGCGCGTGTGGGTGTTGCGCACTGGCCGCTGGCAGAGGGTCGCCTCGCATTCGTCGCGCCTGGCGCCGACCGGGCCCTGAAAGTCGGCGCCAGGGCCGGTCAGAACAGCTCGCCCTGTGGCGAGGCCTTCTTCGGCGGCGTCGGCGCCACGAAACGGCTGCAGTCCAACCATGGCCACTGCTCGCGCGAAGCATTGAAGCCCAGGCGCCTGCTGGCCAGCGCGAAGCGCCGCGACAGCAGCTGCGCATAGACGCCTTCGCCGCGCATGCGCTTGCCGAACTGGCTGTCGTAGTCCTTGCCGCCGCGCAACTGGTTGAGGGTGCTCATCACGTGTCCGGCGCGCTGCGGGTGGTGTGCCTGCAGCCAGTCGCGGAACAACGGCGCCACTTCATGCGGCAGCCGCAGCAGCACGTAGCCGGCACTGCGCGCGCCAGCATCGCGCGCCGCTTCCAGCACCGCCTCCAGCTCGGCGTCGTTGATCCACGGGATCACCGGCGCCACCATCACCCCGACCGGGATGCCCGCCTCGTGCAGCCGGCGCATCGCCCGCAGCCGCGCATGCGGTGCCGAGGCCCGCGGCTCCAGCTTCGCCGACAGGTGCGGGTCCAGCGACGTCACCGAAAAATGCACGCTGACCAGGCGCTGCGCGGCCAGCGGCGCCAGCAGGTCGATGTCGCGTTCCACCAGCGCGTTCTTGGTGATCAGCGAGAACGGGTGGCGGGTCTCGAGCATCACCTCGATCAGCTGCCGGGTGATGCCCAGCCGGCGTTCGATCGGCTGGTAGGCGTCGGTGTTGATGCCCAGCGCGATCGGCTTGACCACGTAGCCGGGTTTGCCCAGCTCCCTGCGCAACAGCTCGGCGGCATTGGTCTTAGCGAAGATCCTGGTCTCGAAATCCAGCCCCGGCGACAGGTTCAGGTAGGCGTGGGTTGGCCGCGCGAAGCAGTACGAGCAGCCATGCTCGCAGCCGCGGTAGGGGTTCACCGACTGCTCGAAACCCACGTCTGGCGAGCTGTTGCGGCTGATGATGCTGCGCGCGGTTTCCGCGCGTACTTCGGTACGCAGCCGCGGCGTGGCGAACTCGTCGGTGGCGTCGGCCAGCCAGCCGTCGTCCACGGCATCGGTGGTGGTGGTTTCGAAACGGCCGGGCAGGTGGCCGGTGGCACCGCGGCCCTTGATCGGAGTCGGCATCGGCTTACGCTAGCGCGGCCGCGTCGCAGATGCAGCGACCTGGCGTTCATGCGGGCGGGCGTGGCGCTGCAGCCATCGCGCGCCCTGCACCGCCCATGGCTAGAATCGGCGCATGCGCGAAGCCTTGCACAGCCTCTGGACCAGCGTGTCCGCCATTCCGCACGCGGCCCAGATCCTGGCGGCGGCCTACGTCGTCTACCTGGTACTGCTGGCCGGTTACATCGTGCTGCAGAAGCGCGAGCCGGTGGCCACGCTCAGCTGGATCCTGTCACTGGCGGCGCTGCCCTACATCGGCCTGTTCGTGTTCTACCTGATAGGTCCGCAGAAGATCGTGCGCCAGCGGTTGCGGCGCGGGCGCTCGCGCGAGGGCATGGAGGCGTACAACACGGTCTGCCCGGCCGACGTGCACTGCACCGAGCTGGCACGCATCGGCCAGGCCACCACCGGGCTGCCGCCGAGCACCGCCACCGCCGTGGACTGGCTGGTGGACGGCGCCGCGACATACGCCGCGATCCTGGCGGCGGTCGCCGTGGCGCGGCGCCACGTGAACCTGGAGTACTACATTTTCGAGCCCGACCACGCCGGAACCGCGCTGCGCGACGCGCTGGTGGAGCGTGCCCGGGCCGGGGTGAAGGTACGCCTGCTGCTGGACGCGGTGGGGTCGTCGCGGGTCAGGCGCAGCTTCCTGCGCCCGCTGCTGGACGCCGGCGCCGAAGTGGAGTGGTTCCACCCCCGGCAGCTGCTCAAGCCGTTCAAGCGGCCGTGGCTGAACCTGCGTACCCACCGCAAGCTGGTGGTGATCGACGGCACGGTCGCCTTCACCGGCGGCATCAACATCACCGACGACGAGGACGACAGCCGCAACCCGGACGCGTACCGCGACCTGCACACCCGCCTGACCGGGCACGTGGTGCGCAGCCTGCAGCTGGTGTTCCTGGAGGACTGGATCTACGCGAGCGGGCAGGGCATGGCGCACTTCGACCGCGAGGACCTGTTCCCGTCGGCCGGCCCGGCGCGGGAGGACGGTGCGGTGCAGGCACAGGTGCTGGTCTCCGGCCCGGATTCTTCCTGGGAGGCGATCCACCGCATGCACGTGGCGGCGATCCACGAGGCGTCGCGCCGGGTATGGCTGGTCACGCCCTACTTCGTCCCCGGCGAGGCGGCGCGGATGGCGCTGACCTCGGCCGCGCTCGGCGGGCTGGACACACGCCTGCTGGTGCCGCGGCGCAGCGATTCGCTGTTCGTCACCCTGGCCGGCCGCTCCTACTACGACGAGCTGCTGCAGGCCGGGGTCAGGATCTACGAGTACGGCCCGCGCATGCTGCACACCAAGGCGTTCATCGCCGACGACGACACCTGCATCGTCGGCAGCGCCAATTTCGACCACCGCAGCTTCCGCCTGAACTTCGAACTGTCCATGCTTTACCACGACCGCGGCCTGACCGCGGAGCTGGAAGCCATCCTGGCGCAGGAGTTCGAGCGCGCCACGCCGGTGCTGCCCGACCGCCATCGCCCGCTGTGGCGGCAGCGCCTGCCCGAGGCGTTCGCCCGGCTCGCCTCGCCGCTGCTGTAGGGCGGTGCGCACGCGTGGAACCCGCACCGGGCGGGCCGCTACACTGTGCGCCTCCACCGGGAGATCGTCATGTACTGGCTGTTCCTGCTGCTCGCGCTGGGCGCCTTCACCGTTTCCCTCACGACCACGCATGCCGGGCTCCTGCTGCTGTCGCTGCTGGCCGCGCTGCTCCTGTTCCTGTTGTGGATAAGGGGCTTGTACGTGGCCCGTTTCGCCGGCAGCAGCCGGCAGGCGCCGCGCGCCCTGCACCCGGCCGAGCTGCAGGCCCTGCGCAACCAGCTGCGCCCCCCGGTACCGCCGGCGACGCCGCCTTCCCCTCCTGCTCCCGAAGAACACCCGCCGTCATGACCCGCCTGAGCGTCAACGTCAACAAGATCGCCGTGCTGCGCAATTCGCGCGGTGGCAACGACCCGGACGTGCTGCGCGCGGCGACCGCGTGCCTGGACGCCGGCGCGCACGGCATCACCGTGCACCCGCGGCCGGACCAGCGGCATATCCGCGCCGATGACGTGCACGTGCTTTCGACGCTCACCCGCGCGCGCGGCGTCGAGTTCAATATCGAGGGCAATCCCTTCGCGCCACCACGCCCGGGCTATCCAGGGCTGCTGCCATTGTGCGAGCAGACCCGCCCGGCGCAGGCAACCCTGGTCCCGGACAGCGATGGCCAGCTGACATCGGACCACGGCTTCGATTTCGCCCGCGACGGCGAACGCCTGCGCCCGCTGATCGCCGCCCTGAAGGGCTACGGTTGCCGGGTCAGCCTGTTCGTCGACGCCGGCAACCCGGATATCGCCGCCGCCGCCGCACTCGGCGCGGACCGCATCGAGCTCTATACCGGTCCTTATGCCGAGGCCTTCGCCGCTGGCGCCCCGGACGACGCATTGGCGCTGTTCGCCGATGCCGCGCGCCGTGCCCAGGCCACCGGGCTGGGAGTCAACGCGGGCCATGACCTGTCGCAGTCCAACCTGGGCCGCTTTCTCGCGCACGTACCGCAGGTGCTGGAAGTTTCCATCGGCCACGCGCTGATCGGCGAAGCCCTGTACGACGGGCTGGATGCGACGGTGAAAGGCTACCTGCGCGTCATCGCGCAGCGTCCCTGATCGCGCCGCCCAGCGCTATCGGTGGGTAGCGGGGTAGTGCGGCGGCTTCGGGCGAACGGTCCTACGCCATAGGGGATAGATGCAGCCGGACGGCGGCCGGAAAGAGGGGGGACAGCTATCGCAGCCCGTCTCGGAACCCCTGCATTCCGGGTCCTCTTCCTGTCACCCGGCATGGCACCCTCGCGCATGGGCCGGTGTCCCGCTTCGTTCCGCCGCACATCGCCGCCGACAGGGCACGCCAAGTGCGGCGGAAGAAGAGAGAGCGGGGCGGTTTTGCAACCGCGTCATGATCCGGTATTGCGCTACCGCACGAAACCGATCTTCTTGATCTGGGCGTTCTTGGCCTGGGCCAGGATCTTGGCCATGACCTCGTAGTCAGAGTCCGGATCGACATCGATGCGAAGTTCCAGCATGTGGGTCGGATCCTTGCGGACCTCGTCCTCCATCCTTTGCTGGAGCTCACTGACATCAACCGGACTTTCCTTCCAGTAAATCTGATTACGGGCATCCACGCGCAGGTCGATTGGCCGCAGCTCGCTCTGCTGCTGTGACGGATTGATCACCCGTTGCGGCAGATCCACCGAGATTGGATAGGTCATGATCGGTGCGGTCACCATCAAGGCACCCATTGCCAGGCCAATCACAGCCACGGCCAGCGCCACCACAACCCATATCAGCTTCTTCCCCTTCAGCATCCCAGGTTCCCTTTGGGCTTCCGTGTCTGCGGGCCTTATCCGCTCCTGACCCAAAGCTCCGGGGTCGAAGCCGGTCGCCAGCAGCCTGCGGCATCACCCGTAGGCAAGGGAACAAACTTCCAGGCAAAAAAAACGCCCCCGGCTAGCGGGGGCGTTTTCCAGTCGCGTCATGACTTGGTATTGCGTTACTGCACGAAACCGATCTTCTTCATCTGAGCGTTCTTGGCCTGGGCCAGGATCTTGGCCATGACCTCGTACTCGGAATCCGGATTGGCATCGATGCGAAGTTCCGGCTGGTTGGTCGGATCCTTCTGTACTTCTTCTTCCATCTTCTGCTGCAGCTCGTTCACGTTCACCGGGCTGTTGTTCCAGTAAACCTGATTGCTCGCATCCACGCGCAGATCAATCGGCGGCGGCGGCTCGCGCAGCTGCGGCGGCGGGTTGATGACCCGCTGCGGCAGGTCCACGGCGATCGGGTACGTCATGATCGGCGCGGTCACGATGAAGATGATCAGCAGCACCAGCATCACGTCCACGAGGGGCGTGACGTTGATGTCGGCCATGGGGCCCCTGTTTCCACCACTACTGAAAGCCATCGCTTATTGCCCCTTTTCTTTGGTGGCAACGAAACCGACGTCCAGCATGCCCTGGCTCTGCGCGATCTTGGTCACTTCATTGATCACGCTCATCTTGGTGGTCTTGTCACCACGCAGGTTGAGCGGCGGCTGCGGCGTCTGCTGGGCAGCAGTGGCGAAACGCGATTCCAGGGTCTCCTTCGACACCGGCTCATCGTTCCAGTAGAGCGAACCGTCTTCCTTGACCGCCACCGTGATCGGACCCGAACGCTTCTCAGCGTCGTCCGGGTTGATGTTCAGGTTGGCCTCGGGCAGCTCGACCTTGACCTTGTGGGACATCAGGGGAGCCGTGATGATGAAGATGATCAGCAGCACCAGCATCACGTCCACGAGGGGCGTGACGTTGATGTCGGCCATGGGGCCGCCGCTGTTACCACTACTGAAAGCCATAACGGGCTCCGTCTATATCGTTGCGAGGACTGCTCTGCTGCCGGCTCAGCGAACGCGCGAGCCGGTGGCGAAGAAGTCGTGCAGATCGTGCGCGAAGGTGTCGAACTTGCTGACGGTGGCGCTGTTGATCTTGCTGAAGAAGTTGAAGGCGAACACGGCCGGGATCGCGACGAACAGACCGATCGCGGTCATGATCAGCGCTTCACCCACCGGGCCGGCAACGGCGTCGATCGAGGCCGAACCGGTGGCACCGATCTTGATCAGCGCGCCGTAGATGCCCCACACAGTACCCAGCAGACCCACGAACGGAGCGGTCGCGCCGACGGTGGCCAGCAGGATCATGCCGCCCTGCAGCTTGTTGGATTCGCGGGTGACGGCCTGGCGCAGGGCGCGGTCGACGAACTCCGAACGGCTCAGGGTCTCGGCGGCGCCGGCCTGCTGGTGGTGCGCAGCGGCCTGGGCGGCGTCCAGCGCGATCTTCGAGAACGGCTCCGAAGCCGGCTGCTCTTCCATGGCGCGGATCGCGTCCTGGGCATTGGCGGCGTCCCAGAACATGCCCGGCACGCGGTCGGAAGCCGACTTCAGGCGGGTGGAACGGAAGATGTTGATGACGGTCCAGTACCACGACATCGCCGACATCGCGACCAGGGTCAGCAGCACGACCCAGGAAACCGCGAAGTCACCCGGCTTGGAGGTCATTTCGTGAATCAGATGCTCGAAGCCCATCTGCGAGAGCGCGTTGTTTGCGTTGCCCCCGGCAGCAGCGGCGATGAAGATTTCCTGCAGCATGACGCTTACCTTTGTTGTGTGTGGTGTTAAAGGGTGTAGCTAAAGTCGAACGGTTCCCTGCGGGCGGCCGCTGGCCGCCGGGGGATCAGCTCAGCGCAAAGTTGACCGGGACGCGGACGCGACCAGCCGCCTTTTGTCCATTGATGACGGAAGGATTGAACTTCCACTTGCGTGCCGCATCCATGGCGGCGCGGTCGAGATCACGGTTACGGCTGGACTTCTCGACGGACACATTGGTGACGTTGCCGCTGGCGTCGACATCAATGATGAGGATGACCTCGCCCTGGATACCGGCGCGGAAGGCGGCCGGCGGGTAACGCGGCGGGTTCATGTTCTTGGACGAGATGTCCACGCTGGCCTGGATGTCGGTGACCTGCGCCGGCGGCGACGGCGGCGACGGCGGCGTCACCACGTCGTTCGGGCGCGGTTCCGGCACGTCCACCACCGGCGCTTCCGGCGGCGGCGGCAGCGGCGAGGGCTTCGGCGGCGCCAGGTTCTTGACCGGCGGCGGCGGCGTGTCCTGCGGCGGCGGCGGCGGCGGCGGCGGCGGTGGCGGCGGCGGGGCGTCGACCAGCGTCACCATGACGTTGCGTTCCTTTTCCTTGGCGGCCTTGGGGGCCACGGCGGGAATCAGGAGCATCATCAGGGCTGCCAAATGGAGTGCGATTACAAAGGCGATACCGGCGATGCGGGGCCAGCTCAGACCCGTCTCTTTCTCGCCGTCATACCTGTGGTGGAAAACCAGTTGTTCCGTCATGCGCCAAGAGCTCATTAGTGGGGCCGGGGCGGCGCTGTTCCGACGCCCCTGATTCAGCGGTGCATGACACCGCAGGAACCTCCAAGCTTATACCAATCCTGACCGGCTGCGCATCACAAATGCAGCTGTTCAGGCGTTATTCCTGCTTACTTCAGGTTGATGATCTTGTCTGCATCGGCCGGGTTCTTCACACCTTTAGCCTTTGCATCCCGGGCCGCCTGCTTGGCTTCGGGAATCCGCCCTTCAGAGTGCAGCACACGCGCCAGATTCAGGTAGGTCTCGCCATCCTTGGAAAGCGGGGCGGCCTTCTGCCACGCCTCGATGGCCTGCGGGATCTGGTCGGAGTAGTAGTACGACTGCGCCAGCGCCAGGTAGACCTGGTAGTCCGGCTTGAGGATGCCCTTGGACATGCCCTCGTTGATCACCGCAATGACGTCCTTTTCCTTGTTCTCGGTGTTGGCATAGATCGAGTACAGCTGCTTGTACTCGCGCTCTTCGGTGAGCTGTCCGGCCGCGCGCAGCTTGTCCATCACCGCGGCGGCCTTGTCCATCTGGTCGGCCTGCATGTACATGCTGGCCAGGTTCAGTTGCGCCTTCTTGTCGGCCGGGTTCCTGGCGGCCAGGGCCTCGGCCTCCTTGACCGCTTCGCCGGTCTGGCCGGCTTCGGCGTAGGCCGCCATCAGCAGCTGGTTCCAGCTGTCCTTCGGCTCGGGCGAGGCGGCGATGGCCGCCTTCAGCACCGGGATGGCCTCGGCGTACTTTTCGGTCTGGTACAGGGCCTGGCCCTTGATCACCAGCTCCTCGGGCTTGTGCGACTTGGACTCGGCGAAGTACTTGTCCAGATTGGCCAGGCCTTCGGCGTACTGCTCGTCCTGCAGCTGCAGCTGGGCCAGCATCAGCATCGCCTGGAGGTGGCCGTTGTTGTCCAGCTGGTTCAGCGCGATGGCCTGTTGCAGGTACTGCTTGGCAGCGGCGGTGTCGTCCAGGTTGTAGGCCGCCTGCGAGGCGAGCTGGTTGGCGACCGCCTTGTCATAGTCATTGGCGCCCTCGGCGGCGATGATCTCATCGGCCAGGGTGCGGGTCTGCTCGTAGTCGTCCTTGTTGTAGGCGGCGAACAGCTTCTGCAGCTTGCCGCCCATCTTCGAGGACGACTTGCCATTGGGTTCCTGGCGGGTCGCTTCCGGATACAGCACCTCGGCCTTGGCCGAACCGCGGCTGCGGCGCTCGCTCCCGCGATCGGACGAACGCGCCTGGGCGGCGGCGTCGGCAACCACGACACCACCCAGTACGGTGGCGACGAGGACGGAAAGCAGGGCCTGCTTATGGCTGCGGGAGATCATGGGTCACCTCGATGGAACCGCGGGGGCGGGGCTGTAGACGGACTGTCTGTGCAGACAGAGCCGCCAAACGTAACAGAAAAATTTTGACGGAGAAATCACTTCCGATGCTGTATTGCACCAATGTCCAAGGCCCGGGATGGTGATGTCCACGGGTCAACCGCAGCGCGGCGTCCTTCCGGACTGGCGCGCCTGGCGGTAGACGGGTTCCAGCACGGCCACATCGCGCTGCAGTTCACGGATGCGGTTGGTCGGATCGGGGTGGGTGGAAAGCCACTGCGGGGGACGTCCGCCGCCGGCCGCCATCATGTTCTGCCACAGGTCCACGGCCTGGGCCGGGTCGAACCCGGCCTGCGCCATCAGCCGCTGGCCGACCACGTCGGCCTCGCTTTCCTGGGTGCGCGAGCCGGGCAGCAGGATCAGTCCCTGTGCGCCCAGGCCGCCGAACTGGTTGACCGCGCTGGCCGCGGTATCGCCATAGGCCGCGCCGGCCAGCGCGCCGATTATGCCCAGGCCCAGCTGCGTGCCCTGCTGGCGGGTCAGGCGCTCTTCGTGGTGACGCGAGATCACATGGCCGATCTCATGCCCGATCACCGCGGCCAGCTGGTCCTGGTTCTTCGCCACCGTGAAGATGCCGCTGTTGACTCCGACCTTGCCGCCGGGCAGGGCGAACGCATTGGGTTCCTTCTCGACGAACAGCGCGGTCTCCCAACGTACGCCCCGGTACTGTTGGGGCAGTTCGGCGACCAGCGCATTGACCACGCACTGTACGTACGCGTTCTGGCGGGCGTCCCGGCTCAGGGTCTGCTTGGCCTTGGTTTCGGCGAAGGCCTGCGCGCCGAGCTGGTCCAGCTGCTGCTGCGAGATCCCACCCACCACCTGGCGGCGGCCGGTGGGTGAGGTTGTGGTCGCGCAGGCGCCCAGCAGCAGGGCGATGGCGGCGCCGAACAGCAGGGGTTTCATGGCGTATTTCCCTTCATTCATGCCCGCAGTGTGCGAGCGCCCGGCTTAAATTTCCGTCAACCTGTTGCGCACTTACTGCAGCCCGAAAAACACCAGCGCGGTCAGTGCGATGGCGTTGTTGAGCGTATGCGCGGCAATCGCCGCCCACAAGGTGCCGGTGCGGCGGTAGAGCCAGGCGAAGGCCACGCCCATGCCACCGTAGACCAGCCACAGCTGCAGGACTTCCGGCAGTCCGTTGGCGGTGGTCCCGGGAATCTCATGGATGAAGGCGAAGGCCGCGCCACTGAGCGCCATGCCCAGCCACGGCCGTCCCGCCGCCCACAGCCGTCCGAACAGCACCCGGCGGAACAGCAGTTCCTCGTAGGCCGGGGCCAGGAACACGGCGAACACCACCAGGAACACCGGGTAGTGCGCCAGGGCCTGTTCCATCAGCGGCAGATTGGTCGGCACCGGCTCGATGCCGAGCTGCTTGCCGAGCCAGGCGATCAGGCTGCTGCCGGCGAATACCCCGGCAGCCACCAGCAGGGTCCAGCCCCAGGTGGACGCACGGCGGACGGCGGCATGGGAAGCGGTACGCTCGGCTTGTGAGGCCGGCCGGCGCCAGAAGTACAGCACCAGGGCGGCAAGGCCGGTGGACACCAGTGCGATCAGCATCTGCGCCAGGGCACCGGGCTGGCCGAGTTGCGCGCCCAGCTGCGCCGCATCCGGCGCTCCGCCGCCTTCGCGCGCGACAGCCATGCCGACCTCGAACCCGCGCCACAGGCCCCACGCCAGGCCGCAGAGCAGGCTCAGCCCCAGCAGGATGCTGGCTGCCAGCAGGATGTCCAGGCCAAAGCCCAGCAGCGGCGAGCCCGGGCGCGATACCGGCGGCGTGGCGGGCGGGACGGACAACGGAACCGGTGGTGGGGCGGACATCGTGTTCCTGCGGCAGCGGGAGAGGCGGCGGGCGGGGGCCGGGTGCGGCACCCGCCCGTGTTGCAGGATTGTGTCAGATATCCAGGTTGGTGACCTTCAGCGCATTGTCCTCGATGAAGTCGCGGCGCGGTTCGACCACGTCGCCCATCAGGGTGCTGAAGATCTGGTCGGCGGCCACCGCATCCTCGATCCGCACCTGCAGCAGGCGGCGGGTATCGGGGTTCACGGTGGTGTCCCACAACTGTTCCGGGTTCATTTCGCCCAGGCCCTTGAAGCGCTGGATCTGGCGGCCCTTCTTGGCTTCCTCCATCAGCCAGGCCTGGGCCTGGGCGAAGCCGGTGACCTCGGTCGAGCGGTTGCCACGGTTGATGGTCGCGCCTTCGCGGATCAGGCCATGCAGCAGCTGCGAGGCCTGGTGCAGCGGGCGCAGGTCGCCCGATTCGAAGGCCGCCAGCGGCAGCACCTGGATGTGCTCCTCGCCCATGTGGCGGCGGGTGACCAGCACCGCGGCCGGGCGCTGTTCGGTCGGTTCCTGCAGGACCAGGCTGAAACGCGGGGTGCCAAGACTGCCCTGGTTCAGGCGCCTGGCCAGCGCGTCCAGGCCCTCGCCGGCCGGCGCGTTGCGCAGGTGCTCCAGGTCCATCGGAGTGAAATCGACCAGGGCTTCGAGCAGGCTGCGATCGTAGCGGTGGGCGTTGCGGTCGATGGCGTCCTGGGCGCTGGCGTAGGTCATCAGCAGCTTCTCCAGCGCCACGCCCTCGATCGGCGGTTCGCCGGCAGCCGGAACCAGCGAGGCGTTCTCCACCGCGCTGTTGGCCAGGTAGGCGTCCAGCGCCGGGTCGTCCTTCAGGTACAGCTCGGTCTTGCCCTGCTTGATCTTGTACAGCGGCGGCAGGCCGATGTAGACGTAGCCGCGCTCGATCAGCTCCGGCATCTGCCGGTAGAAGAACGTCAGCAGCAGGGTGCGGATGTGCGCGCCGTCGACGTCGGCGTCGGTCATGATGATGATCTTGTGGTAGCGCAGCTTGTCCGGGTTGTACTCATCGCGGCCGATGCCGGTACCCAGCGCGGTGATCAGCGTACCCACCTGGTCGGAGGACAGCATGCGGTCGAAACGCGCGCGTTCCACGTTGAGGATCTTGCCGCGCAGCGGCAGCACCGCCTGGTTCTTGCGGTTGCGGCCCTGCTTGGCCGAGCCACCCGCCGAGTCACCCTCGACGATGAACAGCTCGGACAGCGCCGGATCCTTTTCCTGGCAGTCGGCCAGCTTGCCGGGCAGGCCGGCGATGTCCAGCGCGCCCTTGCGGCGGGTCAGGTCGCGGGCCTTGCGCGCGGCCTCGCGGGCGCGGGCGGCATCGACGATCTTGCCGGCGATGGCCTTGGCTTCGTTCGGGTTCTCCTGCAGGAACTCCTCCAGGCGCGCGCCGAAGGCGTTTTCCACGGCCGGGCGCACGTCGGAGCTGACCAGCTTTTCCTTGGTCTGGCTGGAGAAGCTCGGGTCCGGCACCTTCACCGACAGCACCGCGATCATGCCTTCGCGCATGTCATCGCCGGTCAGGCTGATCTTGGCCTGCTTGGCGATGCCGTTCTGCTCGATGTAGTTGTTCAGCACGCGGGTCAGCGCGCCGCGGAAACCGGCCAGGTGGGTGCCGCCATCCTTCTGCGGGATGTTGTTGGTGAAGCAGTACATCGTTTCCTGGTAGGAATCGGTCCACTGCAGCGCCACTTCCACGGTGATGCCGTTGTGCTCGCCGCTGACCGCGATGACGTTCGGGTGCAGCGGGGTCTTCAGCTGCGCCAGATGCTCGACGAAGCTCTTGATGCCGCCTTCGTAGTGGAAATCGTCGCGACGGCCCTCGCCACGCTCGTCGGCCAAGGTGACCTTGACGCCGGAGTTGAGGAACGACAGCTCGCGCAGCCGGCGCGCCAGGATTTCGTAATGGAATTCGACGTTGCCATGGAACGCGACGGTCGAGGGCCAGAAGCGCACGGTGGTGCCGCGCTTGCTGGTGGTGCCCAGCTGCTTCAGCGGGCCGACCGCGGCACCGTTGCTGAATTCCTGCTGGTAATGGAAGCCGCCCTGGAAGACGTCCAGCAGCAGCTTCTCCGACAGCGCGTTGACCACGCTGACGCCCACGCCGTGCAGGCCACCGGACACCTTGTAGCTGTTGTCGTCGAACTTGCCACCGGCGTGCAGGACCGTCATCACCACCTCGGCGGCGGATACCTCGCGGCCGAGCTTGGCGCTCATCTGCTCGTGCTTGCCCACCGGGATGCCGCGGCCGTTGTCCGACACCGACACCGAGCCATCGGCATGGATCGTCACCAGCACGTTGTCGGCGTGTCCGGCCAGCGCTTCGTCGATGGAGTTGTCGACGACTTCGAACACCATGTGGTGCAGGCCGGTGCCATCGTGGACATCGCCGATGTACATGCCGGGACGCTTGCGGACAGCCTCCAGGCCTTCAAGGGCGGTGATGCTGTTGGCGTCGTAATTGCCGTTGCTGGCCGGAGTGTTCTGTTCTTCGCTCATCGCGCTTGCCGTTGGCTCCACAGGTCACGCGCCGGCCCGGAGGTCGGGGCGTGAGTAAAGAGGGGATCGTCGAAAGTATACCAGCCGGGCCCTTGCGCACCCGGAACCGTCATGGGCGGACCTGGATGGCGCCGTGTTCCACGTGGAACACGGCGGACGGGTGCAGGTGTTCGGACAGGGCGACAGGGGTCTCGGTGGCGGTAATGAAAACCTGGGCGGGGGTTGCGGCCAGCAGATGCAGTACGCGTTGCTGGTGGTGCCGGTCCAGTTCCGCCCCGAGGTCGTCGAGGGCGATCACCGGCCACTCGCCGCGCTGGGCCGCGTAATCGTCCGCCTGGGCCAGCAAGCAGGCCAGGGCGGTGAGCTTGGCCTGGCCGCGCGACAACGCATCGCGGCCAGGAATCTCCCCATAGCCGACCGACCAGTCGGCCCGGTGTGGCCCCACCGAGGTGTGGCCCATGGTGCGGTCGCGCTCGCGGGACAGCAACAGCGCGTCGGCCAGCGACATCTCGTGCCGGCGCCAGCCCGGTTGCAGTTCCAGGCGCTGCAACTGCAGCCCAGGCGCCAGATCCGCCGCTATGGCCACCGCGCGTTCCTGTAGCCGGTCGAGGTAATGCTGGCGCCGCGAGGTCAGCGGCGCCCCCGCCTCGGCCAGTTCATGATCCCAGGCATCGAGCTGGCGCGGGGCGGCGCCCGCCTTCAGCAGGGCATTACGCTGCTTGAGTGCCCGGGTGTAACGACGCCACAGCGAAAGAAAGTCAGGTTCCACGTGGAACAACCCCCAATCGATGAAACGTCGGCGCGGCTCGCTGCCGCCACTGGCCAGGGCGTGGCTGCCCGGCTCGAAAGTGACCACCGCGAGAGCCGCGCACAGCGTTCCGAGTTGCGCTACATCCTCTCCATCAAGACGGCCCTTCCACGCCTGGCCGGCATGACGCAGGCCAGCACGGCGCAGCCGTTCGCCACCGCCGGCTCCCACGCGCTCCTGCCACTCGACGAAGACTTCCAGCGCCTCGGCGCCCTTCTGCACCAGGCCATCGCGGACCCGGCCACGGAAACTCCGCCCGTACGCCATCAGATGCAGGGCCTCCAGCAGGCTGGTCTTGCCCGCACCGTTGTCGCCGGTGATCAGGTTGAGGCCCGGGCGGGGAGCGAGCTCCACGGAATCGAACCGGCGGACCCGGTTCAGCGAGAGACGGACGATGTGCATTGATGCTCGGGGGTAGATGCAACGCCCCGGCGGTTACCCCCGGGGAAAGATCCGCAGCTTAAAGCATCCATCCCCCGTACCGCGTGGTGAGGGGAGTGCCGCCGATCGTCGCCTTCGGGCGCCGCCCAACCCTGTGGTGGGCCAGTGGGTCCTCCCTGCGTACCCTGTGGATAAATCCGCCGATTTCTTCCCCCGATCTGGCTACCCACAGCTATCCACAGGGCAATCCCCGCCTTTTCCGCAGGGGTTTCGCCCTATAAATATCCTTTTAAAACAAATAGATAACCTAGTTTTACATGAAATCCAGCACTACCATCACCACAAAGCTTTTGATTTATTTCCAGATTTAAAGCTTTGCAGCCCCTCACGCAGACGTTCCCAAGGGGGATCTTTTCTGAGTGCCGACGCATCCCGGAACGGGAACCTTCAACAGGCACCTCGTCGGCTTGGACTGGCAGGCGTTCCACACCGGGCAGGGCAGATAGCAACCTCGTCGCTGCCGCGTTCCACGTGAAACGTTGCGTGGACTGCAAGGCGAAAAAAAGCCCGGCATTGCCGGGCTTGTGTTCCACGTGGAACTGCGCGCCTCAGAGACGCAACGGCATGACCACATGCCGGGATTTCTCACTGCTGGCTTCACGTACCAGGGCGGAGGAGTTGGAATCGCGCAACTGGATGACGATGTGCTCATCGCGCAGTGCCGACAGCGCATCGAGCAGGTAGTTCACGTTGAAGCCAATGGCCAGGTCGCTGACCTGGGTATCGGCCTCGATCTCTTCCTGCGCTTCTTCCTGCTCGGGGTTGTGCGCGCTGATCTTCAGCTGGCCCGGCGTGACTTCAACGCGGACGCCGCGGTACTTCTCGTTGGACAGGATGGCCGCACGCTGCAGCGACGCACGCAGGGTTTCGCGGTCCACCTTCACTTCGCGGTCGGCGCCGATCGGGATCACCGCTTCGTAATCCGGGAAACGGCCATCGATCAGCTTCGAGGTGAAGGTGACATCGTCGCGCTTGACCCGCACGTGGCTGCGGCCGACTTCCAGCTCCACTTCGCGGTCGCCGCCCTCGAGCAGGCGCTGCAACTCGGTCACGCCCTTGCGCGGCACGATGATCTGGCGCTTGGAGCCGGTGCTGTTCTCCAGCGCCGTTTCGCACAGCGCCAGGCGGTGGCCGTCGGTGGCCACGCAGCGCAGCAGCTGGTCGCGCAGGTCGAACAGCAGGCCATTGAGGTAATAGCGCACGTCCTGCTGCGCCATCGCGAACGCGGTGCGCTCGATCAGTTCCTTCAGTGCCGATTCGGGCACTGCCACGCGCTCGGTCGCCTCGACCTCGTCCACGGACGGGAAATCGTTAGCCGGCAGGGTGGCCAGGGTGAAGCGGCTGCGCCCGGCCTGCACGCTGATCTTCTCGCCGGTCTGCGACACGGTTACGCGGCTGCCGTCGGGCAGGGCGCGGACGATCTCGAACAGCTTGCGTGCCGGAATCGTGGTTTCGCCGTCCTGCGCATCCTCAACCGCGATGCGGGAGACCATTTCCACTTCCAGGTCGGTACCGGTCAACGACAGCTGGCCGCCCTGCACCTGGACCAGGAAGTTGGCCAGAACCGGAAGGGTCTGACGGCGTTCAACCACGTTGACGACCTGGGCCAACGGCTTGAGGAAGGCTTCGCGCTGCAGTGTGAAACGCATGTGGTTTCGTGCCCCTATGCTTTTAAAGATGTGGGTTAAATCAAAAGCTTGGTGGTGCTGGTAGAGCCAGATTTGGTTTAAAACACACCCAAGTATTTGTTTTTAAAGGATTTCATTGCATCGAAACCCTCTGTACTACTGGCCCGGAACGGGTGGGGAAAGCTGTGGATAACCTGGCGCCGATCTGGCAGCACATTTTTATCCACAGATTCCCCAACGTCTGCCCCCGAATGATGCACCGTTTTGTGCGATGACGCCTGTCTCGCGCCGATGCATCATTCGCTGGCCCTGTTGCCACGTCGTTGCCGGTGTCCCGATGCTTTACTCACTCAACTTGCGGATGAGCTTGTCCCAGTCTTCGCGCAGCTTGCCGTCGGTCTCCATCAGCGTGCGGATCTGGCGGCAGGCATGCAGCACCGTGGTGTGGTCGCGGCCGGCGAAGGCGTCGCCGATTTCCGGCAGGCTGTGTTCGGTCAGCTCCTTGGTCAGCGCCATCGCTACCTGCCGCGGCCGCGCCAGCGAACGGGTGCGGCGCTTGGACAACAGGTCCTTGATCTGCAGGCCGTAATAGTCGGCCACGGTCTTCTGGATGTTGGGAATGCTGATCGCCTGCTGCTGCGCGCGCAGCAGGTCGCGCAGGGTTTCCTGGGCGAACTCGGTGGTGATCGCACGTCCGGTGAAATTGGCGCGCGCGGTCAGCGTGTTGAGCGCGCCTTCCAGGTCGCGCACGTTGGAGCGCATCTTCTTGGCGATCAGGAACGCGACGTCATCGGGAATCTCGGCGCCGCGCTCGCGGGCCTTGGCCAGCACGATGGCCGCGCGGGTCTCGAAATCCGGCGGTTCGATCGCCACCGACAGGCCCCAGGCCAGGCGCGACTTCAGCCGCGCTTCCAGGCCCTCGACTTCGCGCGGATAGCGGTCGCAGGTCAGGATGATCTGCTGCTTGCCGTCGAACAGCGCGTTGAAGGTGTGGAAAAACTCCTCCTGGGTGCGGTCCTTGCCGGCGAAGAACTGGATGTCGTCGATCAGCAGCGCGTCCACCTGCTGGAACTGGCGCTTGAACTGGTCCATGGTCTTTTCCTGCAGCGCCCGGATCATGGCGCTGAAGAACTGCTCCGAACGCAGGTACAGCACCCGCGCGGCCGGGTTGGCCTGGCGCATGGCGTTGCCGGCGGCCAGCATCAGGTGGGTCTTGCCCAGGCCGGTGCCGCCGTACAGCAGCAGCGGGTTGTGCGCACGGTCGCCGGGCTTCTGCGCCGCCTGGAAGGCGGCGGCCAGGCCCAACTGGTTGCTGCGGCCTTCGACGAAGTTGGCGAAGGTGTAATGCGCGTCCAGGTTGCCGTTGAACGGCACCGCCGGTGCGGCGGCCGCGGCAGTGGCCGCAGGCGCGGCCGCCACCACCGGTTCGGCCGCGCGCGGGCGCGAACCGATCTCCAGCTGCACGTCGGTGACGTCGGCGAAATAGCGCAACAGCTCCTGGATGCGCGGCAGGTAGCGCTCGCGCACCTGGTCGACGATGAAGGCATTCGGGGCGTACAGCACCATGCTGTCGGCGCGGTGGTCGGCCTGCAACGGCTTCAACCAGGTGTGGACATCTTCGGGCGGGAACTCCGCTTCAAGACGTTCGATACAACGGGACCAGGCATCCAT